>NZ_JBJGYY010000046.1:0-34770 GCF_054050235.1 Geodermatophilus sp. SYSU D00696
CCCCCCCCCCCCCCCCCCCCCCCCCCCCCCCCCCCCCCCCCCCCCCCCCCCCCCCCCCCCCCCCCCCCCCCCCCCCCCCCCCCCCCCCCCCCCCCCCCCCCCCCCCCCCCCCCCCCCCCCCCCCGGGCGGGGTCAGACGCGGACGAGCAGCTCGCCGTGCAGCATGGCGAGCCATCCGTCGTCCGCCGCGGCCCAGCGCAGCCACGCGGCGGCGAGCTCGCCGAGCTCGTCCCGCGTGGCCAGGCCGTAGGCCCGGGCCTGCTCGGTGAACGCCGACGCCGTCGCCCGGCCGGCCCAGGAGCGGCCCCACCACTCCCGCTCGGCCGGGGACGCGTAGCACCAGGCCGACGCGGTGGCGGTGAGGTCGCGCAGGCCGGCCGCGTGCGCCCAGGCCACCAGGCGCCGACCGGCGTCGGGCTCGGCGTCGTTGGCCCGCGCGACGGCGGAGTAGAGCTCCAGCCAGCGGTCCAGCCCGGCGTCGGCCGGGTGCCAGACGACGGTCGCGTAGTCGACGTCCCGCACGGCGAGCAGCCCGCCGGGCCGGCAGACCCGGGCCATCTCGCGCAGCGCTGCCACCGGGTCGGTGAGGTGCTGCAGCACCTGGTGGGCGTGGACGACGTCGACGGCGTCGTCGGGCAGGTCGAGGGCGTAGACGTCGCCGACGGCGAAGGTCACCGCGACGCCCGCCCGCTCGGCGAGGTCCCGGGCCTCGCCGAGCGGGTCCGCCGCGACGTCGACCCCGGTCACCCGGCCCGGCGCCACCCGGCGGGCCAGGTCGACGGTGATCGTGCCGGGGCCGCAGCCGACGTCGATCAGGTCCAGTCCCGGGCGCAGGTGCGGCAGCAGGTAGCCGGCGGAGTTCTCCGCGGTCCGCCACCGGTGCGACTGCAGGACCGGCTCGGCGTGCCCGTGGGTGTAGGTGTCCACCCCCGCATCCTGGCCCGCCGTCCCATGTGCCGGAACTGGCTTCCCACATCCTGAGGCGGCAGGCATCGGAAGCGATCCGCACGTCTCGACGCCGGGAACGTGCGGATCGCTTCCTATGCCTCGTCGGCCAGGACCGCCTCGGCGACGGCCACGGCGGGCTCGCGGTCGGCCGGCACCAGGCCCAGCCGCACCCGCCGGTCGAGCAGGTCGGCGACCGTGCGAGCCCCCTCGGCCCGCACCCCGAAGCGCAGCTCCCCCACCGTCTCCGGGCGGCCCGCGACCACCGGGTCGGCGCCCAGCGCGGCCACCCGGGGCGCCTCGGTGCCGTAGCGGGCGACCAGCCGCGCCGACGCCCGCACCCGGGCGAGTTCGGCCGGCGGTGCCGCGCCGACCAGCGGCAGCGCGGCGGTTCGCGAGCGGCGGGCGCCCCGGCCGAGGCGGGCGACGACGTCGTCCACCGCCTGCTCGGCCATCGCCCGGTAGGTGGTGAGCTTGCCGCCGACGACGGACAGGACCGGTCCGTCCCACCGCAGCAGGTGCCGGCGGGAGAGGTCCGCGGTGGCGTCGCCGGGTCCCCGCCCCGCCGACTCCGGCAGCACCAGCGGCCGCAGGCCGGCGAAGGAGCCGACGACGTCGTCGCGGGTGAGCGGCACCGCCAGCACCCGGTTCACCGCCCCGAGCAGCTGCGCCACCTCGGCGTCGCTGGGCAGCGGGTCGTCGTCGGGGACCGGGCCGGGCACCGGCTCGTCGGTCAGGCCGAGGTACACCAGCCCGCCCGGCTGGGGCAGCGCGAACACGTACCGCGACCGCGAGCCGGGCAGCGGCACGGTGAGCGCGGCGGCCGGGTCCCCGAGCCGGCCGGCCCGCACGACCAGGTGCGAGCCGCGGGAGGGCGCCAGCCGGATCCCGGGTGCCAGGGCCTGCGCCCACACGCCGGTGGCGTTGACGACGGCGCCCGCCCGCACCGTCACCGGCTCCCCGTCGACGACGGCGTGCACGTCGCGCCCGTCGACGGCGACCACCCGGGCGCCGGTCAGCACCCGGGTGCCGTGCGCGGCCGCGGTGCGGGCCAGCGCCACGACCAGCCGGGCGTCGTCGGCGAGCTGCCCGTCCCAGAACACCGCGCCGCCGCGGCCCGGGCGCAGCGCCGGCACCAGCCGGGCGGCCTCGGCCGCGCCGACCCGCCGCGTGCCGGGCAGCGAGCCGCGGCCGCCGCGCACCGAGACGCGCACCGCGTCGCCGAGCCGCCCGCCCAGCGCCCCGACCGCGCTCACGTCCCGCCCGGCGGCGTCGGGCACCAGGAAGGGCAGCGGCCGCACCAGGTGCGGCGCGGTGGTCCGCGCGAGGACGGCGCGCTCGCGGGCGCTCTCCCGCGCCAGCCCGAGCTCGCCGTGCGCGAGGTAGCGCAGCCCGCCGTGCATGAGCTTGCTCGACCAGCGGCTGGTCCCCGCGGCGAGGTCGGCCCGCTCGAGCAGCACCACCGACAGGCCCCGGACGGCGGCGTCGAGCGCGACGCCCGCGCCGGTCACGCCGCCGCCGACGACCACGACGTCGACGTCCCCGCCGGCCAGCGCCTCGAGGTCGGCCGCGCGGCGGGCCACGGTGAGGTCGGGACCACGTGCCGGCGAGCGGGTCACGGAACGGGTCCCGGCCGGGGCACCGGCAGACTGTAGCCGTGTCCGAGCAGCCGGAACTGACCGTCCAGGGGTGGGGACCCGGCAGCTCATCCGAGGGCGGGACCGAGCCCGACCCCGCCGCCGCGCTCCCCCGGGCCGCCCGCCGTCACCTGGCCAGGGAGCTGGGCTGGACCCCCCGCCCCACGCCACCGGTCCCCGTCGACGAGATCCGGCTCGCGCCCTCCCGCCTGCCGGACGACGTCCGCGCGGCCCTGGTGGACCTGCTCGGCGAGGAGCACGTGCGCACCGACCGCGACTCGCGGCTGCGCCGGGCCGGCGGCAAGAGCTACCTGGACCTGCTGCGCCGGCGCGCGGGCGACGCCGCGGGCGCCCCCGACGCCGTCGTCCTGCCCGGCAGCACCGAGCAGACCGCGGCCCTCCTGGCGCTGTGCAGCGAGCGCGACGTCGTGGTGGTCCCGTTCGGCGGCGGGACCAGCGTCGTCGGCGGGCTGGCCGGCGTCGACCCCGACGACCGGCCCTCGCTGTCCCTGGACCTCGCGCGCATGGCGTCGCTGACCGACCTCGACGTCGCGTCCTCGCTGGTCACCGCGGGCGCAGGCATGCGCGGTCCGGCGCTGGAGGCGGCGCTGGCCGGGCACGGCCTGACCCTCGGTCACCTGCCACAGAGCTGGGAGTTCGCCACCCTCGGCGGCTACGCGGCCACCCGCTCCGCCGGGCAGGCCTCCACCGGCGTGGGCCGCTTCGCCGACCTGGTGGCCGGGCTGACGCTGGCCACGCCGTCGGGCGTGCTCGAGCTCGGGCACCCGCCGGCGTCGGCCGCGGGACCGGACCTGCTGGGCCTGGCGCTGGGCTCGGAGGGGACCCTCGGCGTCGTCACCGAGCTGCGGCTGCGGGTGCGGCCGGCGCCGCGGGCCGCCGTCTACGAGGGCTGGTCGTTCCGCACCTGGGCCGACGGGCTGGCAGGCCTGCAGCGGCTGGCGCGGCACGACCTGCTGCCCGACGTCGTCCGGCTCTCCGACCCCGACGAGACCCGCGCCACCCTGCTCAACGCCGACGGCGCCGGGGCGCGGCTGCTGCGCGGGTCGCTCCGGGCACGGGGGCGCGGCGAGGGCTGCCTGCTCGTCGTCGGCTGGGAGGGGCTCCCGCCGCTGGTCCGCGCCCGCCGGCGCGCAGCGGTGCCGGTGCTGCGCGAGCACGGCGCGGCGCGGATCGGCCGGCGGGTCGGTGAGTCGTGGCGGCGGCACCGCTACGCCGCGCCCTACCTGCGCGACCGGCTGATGGACGCCGGGCTGCTGGTGGAGACGCTGGAGACGGCCGCCACCTGGACCGCGCTGCCGGCGGTGTACGACGCCGTCCGCGCGGCGCTGCGCGCCTCGCTCGGCCGCGGCGAGCGGCAGCCGCTGGTGATGAGCCACGTCTCCCACGGCTACGCCACCGGCGCCTCGCTCTACGTCACCGTGCTGGCCGACCGCGACGACGGCCTGCCGCTGCAGCAGTGGCTGGCGGCCAAGCGGGCGGCCACCGACGCGCTGCTGGCCGCCGGTGGCACGCTGACCCACCACCACGCCGTCGGGGCCGACCACCGCCCCTGGCTGGAGCGCGAGGTCGGCCCGCTCGGCATCGAGGTGCTGCGGGCGGTCAAGCAGCGGCTGGACCCGCGGGGCGTCTGCAACCCCGGGGTCCTGCTACCCGACCAGGAGGGGATCCTCGTGAGGTGACGCCGCACGTTCCCCTGGAGGGCTCGACCAGCGGGATGCAGTACGCGGGATGGCAGCCGCGTGCGGTCGCGATGGACGGGCTGGGCAACCGGGTGCTGCCCGGTCAGCGCGTCCCCGTGGCCGGCGGCGTCGAGCTGAACGCCGACGTCTACACCCCTGCGGTCGCCGGCCGGTACCCGGCGGTGGTGTCCTTCGGGCCGTACAGCACCGAGCTGCACACCGCCGGCGTGCCGACCGGGTCCAACGAGGTCGGGTCGCCGCCGGTGTTCACCGACCGCGGCTACTGCCCGGTCGTCGTCGAGCGCCGGGGCATGGGCCGGTCGGGCGGGCACCCGCTGCCCTTCCTCGACCCGCGGGACGTCGACGACCACGAGGCCGTCATCGCCTGGGCCGCGGAGCAGCCGTGGTGCAACGGCGAGGTGGTGCTGTTCGGCACCTCGTACTACGCGCTGACCCAGCCGGTCGTCGCCGCCCGCCGGCCGCCGGCGCTGAGAGCGTTCTTCGCCAACGAACTGTCGACCGACCTGTTCCGCCACGTGGTGCAGTTCGGCGGCGTCCCCGCCAGCTTCTTCCTCGGACTGTGGATGGGCGCGAACTTCACGAGGGGCCAGGAGGAGCTGCGGCTGGCACCGGAGCGGCGGGCGCTGCTCAGCCGCCTGACCAACGGGGCGGTGCACCCGCTGCTGGAGAGGGCGGTCCACGCCCACGTGGAGCGCCTGTTCGCGTCCTTCCTCGCCCACACCCCCGCCCGCGACTACGGGGAGATCTACGCGCGGTGGGTGTTCGACGAGAAGACCCGCACCGGTAGTACCGCCCGCGAGGTCACCCGCACCGAGCTGGCCGCGATCGACGTGCCCTTCGTCGTGGTGCAGAACACCGGCTACTTCAACCTGCACCAGTTCGGCGCCTACGACCTCGTCGAGCACGCCGGCACCCCCGCCGAGGACACGTGGCTGGTCATCGGGCCGCCGACGTACGACCTGCCGGTCTACGCCTGGCAGGGCGAGGCACTCGCCTTCTTCGACCACGTGCTCCGCGGCGTCGAGAACGGCTACGCGGAGCAGCCCCACGTGCGCTACTGGGTCGACGGCGCCAGGGCCTTCGCCACCGACACCGCCTTCCCACCTCCGGCCGGTGGGATCCGGCGGCTCTACCTCGGGTCGGCGGGCGCGGACTCCGCGACCCACCGGCTGGGCACCGAGCCTGCCGGTGCCGGATCCAACTCGTGGGCGGCGGTGCCCTACGGGGTGCCGGTGCTGCCCGGGCTGGACGACCTCGCGCCGCAGACCCTGGCCTTCGAGCTCCCCGTCGACGAGGACCTCCTCCTGGCCGGCGCGGTGACCGCCCAGCTGTCCTTCAGCTGCACCGAGATCGACTCCTACGTCCTGGCGCGCCTCAGCCGCGTCGACGCCGAGGGCCGCTCGCACCTGCTGTCCCTGGGTGGTCTGCGGCCGGTCACCCGCACCGCTGACCCCACCCGCGGCTCGGCCGTGGAGATCGCCATCGACGCCGACCGGCGCCAACCGCTGACCCCGGGTACGCCCGTCGCGCTGCGCTTCAGCCTCACGCCGGCTCCGGTGCTGCTGCGGGCCGGGGAGACGCTCCGGCTGGAGCTGGGCAGCCGCACGGACCTGCTGCGGGAGAGCGTCGGCCACGGGTACGCGCAGTTCGACCTGCCCGTGCCGCCGTACCTGTCGCGCAACAGCGTGCACTTCGGTGGCAACAGCTGGCTGGAGGTCACCGTGGTCCCCACCCCTCAGCGGACCTGAGCACCCCGCTCGCCACGGTCCCGGGCGGACGGCCGGCTCGTTCGGCCCGCAGCGAGACGGGCCGCTCGGCGTCGAGGTGCTGCGGTCGGTCAAGCAGCGACTCGACCCCCGTGGTACCTGCAGTCCGGGGGTTCTGCTCCCCGACCAGCCGACTCCTCGGCGGAGTCCTCGGCCGGGTCGGGGCACGCGGAGAGCGGCCGGTCCGCGGACGGGGCCCAGCCCGGCGGGGGCACGGCCGGTGGCGTCCCCGACCGCCGTCGCAGGGAGCGGGGCAACCGCGGGGACTCAGGCACCGGAGACCCGCAGCGCGTGACCGCCGGAGAAGACGTCGCCGGGGTCGACCGAGCGCTTGACGGCCAGCAGCCGCTCGCCGTCCTGCTCGTCCCACGCGGCCAGCACCTCGCCGGGCCCCTCGACGTCGCCGAGGAAGTTGACCAGCGCGCCGGTCGCGGTCCACGGCGCCAGCGCGGCCAGCACGCCCCGGCCCACGTGCGGCACGACCCCGGCCAGCTCGGGCACCATCGGCGCGACCACGAACACCGACCAGGCGGCGTGCCGCCCGGTGACCGCGTTCGGGACGGGCGCCGGCCGGCCCAGGGCACCGCCGAGCTGGCGGACCTCCACCATGACCAGCGGCACGTGCACCTCCGGCCCGGCGGCGGCGAGCAGCGCGTCGACGGTCTCCTCGGTCAGGTCGGCGAGCAGCGCGCCCTTCTCCCAGGCGGGCATGGGCTCGGTCGGGTCCATGTGCACCGCGTCGAGCGCGGTGGGCGGCAGCGGCCCGACCCCGCCGAGGAGCACCTCGCCGGCGGCCTGCATCGGCGCGACGAGCGCCGCGGCGGCCTCCGGGTCGTCGCCGGCGTACAGGAAGCGCAGGTGCACCACGGTCTGCCCGCGCAGCGGCGGGGGCAGCTCCTCCAGGGGCGGCATGCGCAGGACGGCGACCGACGAGCCGGCCTCCTCCGGCAGGGTCGGCGCCCACGTGCGGTAGGCGTGCAGCACCGCGGCGGCGTCGCGCCCGGCGAAGAAGAAGCCGCCGCCCACGAGCGCGGGCACGGCGTACAGCCGGAACTCCAGGGCGGTGACCACGCCGAGGCTGCCCTTGCCGCCGCGGACGGCCCAGAACAGCTCGGGGTCGGACTCGGCGGTGACGGTGCGCAGCTCGCCGTCGGCGGTGACCATCTCGACGGCGGTCACCGAGTCGGCGGCGAAGCCGAACCGGCGGCCGAGCGGGCCGAGGCCGCCGCCGAGGGTGTAGCCGACCACGCCGACGTCGGACGACGAGCCGCACAGCCCGACCAGCCCGTGCTCGGCGGCGGCGGCGAGCACCGTCGCCCACTTCACGCCGGCCTCGACGCGGGCGGTGCGCTGCACCGGGTCGATCCGCACGCCCTGCATCCGGGAGGTGGTGACCAGCACCGCGCCGTCGGCGTTGCGCACCGGCCCGTGGCCGGTGGCCTGGACGGCGACCGGCAGGCCGTGGGCGGTGGCGAACCGGACCGCGGCGACGACGTCGGCCGCGCAGACCGCCCCGACCGCGAGCGCGGGCGTGTGGGTGACCGCGGTGTTCCAGGTGGCGACCTCGGCGGCCAGGCCGTCGTCGCCGGCGGCGAGCACCGGTCCGCGGACCTCCAGGCGGAGGTCGTCGACGTCGAGGGTGGAGGGGACGGTCAGGGTCATGGAGGGCCACCTCGGGCAGGGTCGGTCGGGCATCGGTTGACGGCGCAGACCCTGGCGACGCGGCCTTGGCGGTCACTTGGAGAGGACTTGCACGTCTCGCATCCGCGGCCGCCCGGGCCGCGCCGTGCGGAAACCCCTCCCCATCCGGCCCCGGACCTGGGAGGATCCGGCCTCGTGCGGTACCGCGTCCTCGGGCCCCTCGAGGTCACGGGCTCCGATGGCCGGCCGGTCGACGTCGGCGGCGCCAAGCCGCGCGCCCTGCTGGCCCTCCTGCTCGCCGAGGCCGGGCGGGTGGTCGCCGTCGACCGCATCGTCGAGACGCTGTGGGGCGACGAGCCGCCGCCCACCGTCACCGGCACCCTGCAGGCCTACGTCTCCCACCTGCGGCGCGTGCTCGAGCCCGAGCGCGGCCCGCGCGAGCCGGCGACGGTGCTGCTCACCCGGGCGCCGGGCTACCGGATCGCCGTCGACGCCGACGACCTCGACAGCCTGCGGTTCGCCCGGCTGGTCGAGGAGGGCGACCGCGCCGCCGACACCGACCCGGCCGCCGCGGTCGCCGTCCTCGACCGCGCGCTGGAGCTGTGGCGCGGCGAGCCGCTGCCCGAGCTCGGCGACGGCCCGGGCGCGGCCGACCGGCACCGGCTGACCGAGCTGCACGTCCGCGCCCGCGAGCGCCGGTGCGACGCACTGCTGGCCACCGGCCGGGCCGACGCCGCGGTCACCGACCTGCAGCGCCTGGTCGAGGAGCACCCGCTGCGCGAGCGGCTGTGGGCCCGGCTGGTGACCGCGCTCTACTCCGCCGACCGGCAGGCCGACGCCCTGGACGCGCTGCGCCGCTGCACCGAGCTGCTGCGCGAGGAGCTGGGCATCGACCCCGGCCCGGAGCTGCGCGAGCTCGAGCGCCGGGTCCTCCGCCAGGACCCCGCGCTGGCCCGCCGCGCGCCGCGCCCCGCGCTGTCGGTCGTCCCGCCGCCCCCGCCGCAGCCGGCCCCGCTGGTCGCCCCGGCCGACGAGTCGCTGGTCGGCCGCCGCGACGAGCTGGCCCGGCTGCGGACGGTCGCCGAGCGGGCCGCGGCCGGGCGACCGTCCGTCGTCGTGCTCGCCGGCGAGGCCGGCATCGGCAAGACCCGGCTCGCCGAGGCGGTCGCCGCCATGAGCCGCGACGCCGGCTGGGCGGTGGCGGAGAGCCGCTGCGCCGACGACGCCGGCGCCCCGGCGCTGTGGCCGTGGACGCAGGTGTTCGAGCAGCTAGGCCAGGAACCGCCGGCCCCGGTCGCCGACGACGGCGGGACCGACGCCGACGCCGCGCGCTTCCGGCTGTTCCAGGACGTGCGGCACCGCCTGGTCACCGCCGCGGGGGCCCGCCCGGTGCTCGTCGTCCTCGACGACCTGCAGGGCGCCGACGAGACCTCGGTGCAGCTGCTCGGTCTGCTCGCCCGCCACCTCCCCCGGGTGCCGCTGCTGGTCGTGGTCACGGTGCGCAGCGTCGGGGAGGACCTCCCCGAGGCGGTCGCCGACTGCCTGGCCCGGCTGGCCCGCGAGCCGGCGGCGGTCACGATCACCCTCGACGGCCTGACCGCCGACGACGTCGGGTCGCTGCTGGCCAGCCAGCTCGGGCGGGCCGGCGACCCCGGCCTGGCCGCCACGGTGCACGACCGCACCGCGGGCAACCCGTTCTTCGTCGTGGAGCTCACCCGCTGGATGCGCGGCGCCCGCGACCTGCGCCTGGACCGGGTGCCGGTCCCGCCGTCGGTGGGCGAGGTGCTGCGCACCCGGCTGGCCCGGCTGCCCGCCGGTGCCCGCCCGGTGCTGGAGCTGGCCGCCGTCGCGGGGCGCGAGGTGACCCTCGACCTGTTGCGGGCCGCCGGGGAGGAGGCCGAGGCCGCGCTCGCCGCCCTGGACGCCGCCACGGCCGCCGGGCTGGTCGGCGAGGGGTCGGCGCCGTGGAGCTGGCGGTTCACCCACGCCCTCGTGCAGGAGGTGCTCGCCGACGACCTGCCGGCGCTGCGCCGAGCGCAGCTGCACGCGCGGCTGGGCGCGGCGCTGGAGCAGCGGGTGACCGGCGGCCGGGCCGACGACGCGCTGGTCGAGCGGCTGGCCCACCACTTCGTCGAGGCCGCGCCGGTGGCCGGTCCCGACCCCGGGCTGCGGTGGTCGACCGCGGCGGCGGAGGTGGCCCGCGCCCGGCTGGCCGACGGCGAGGCGGCGCTGCACACCCGGCGGGCGCTGCGGCTGCTCGACCCGGCCGCGCCCGGCGCCACCCGGACCCGGCACGACCTGCTCACCGCGCTGGGCAACGACCTGCTGCGCAGCGGGCAGCGCACCGAGGCGCACGAGGTGGTCGGCGAGGCCCTCGCGCTGGCCCGCGAGCTCGGCGACCGGCGCTGCATGCTCGAGTCGGCCGCCGTCTGGGGCTCGGTGACCCTGTGGAACTGGCGGCCGCACGGCGTCGTCGACACCGAGATGGTCGCGCTGCTGGAGGACCTGCTCGAGCACGGCGACGAGATCGCGCCCGAGGCGACCGATGCCGAGCGCGACCGGCTGACCGCGCGGCTGCTGGGCACCCTCGGCGTGGAGCTGGCCTTCAGCGAGGACCTGCAGCGCGGGGTGCGGTACGCCGAACGGGCGGTGGCCCTGGCGCGCGGCGTCGGCGACCCCGAGCTGCTGGGCCGGGTGCTCAACAACTACTCGCTGGCGGTGTGGGGGCGCCCGGGGGCGGCGGAGCTGCGGCTGGCGGCCACCGACGAGGCGCTGGCGCTCGCCGGGCGCGGGCTGCCGCGGCGCACCGAGTTCTACGCCCGGCTGCACCGGGCCGCGATCCGGCTGCACCTCACCGACCGGGCCGGCTTCGAGGCCGACCTGGAGGCCGGGCGGCGGCTGGCGTTCTCCCTCTCGGGGCCCGAGGTGCGCCCGCACGTGCTGTGGCAGCAGGCCGGCGCGGCCTGGCTGGCCGGCGACGCCGCCCGCGCCGAGGAGCTGACCACGGAGGCGCACGAGCTGTACCGGAAGGTGACGCCGCACTCCCGGCACGCCTACGCCGCGCACCAGTTCGCGCTGCGCCGCGGCGACGGCCGGCTGCCGGAGGCGATCGACCTGCTCGTCGAGACCGGCGACGAGGGCAACCCGCTGTTGCAGCTCATGGCGGTGCTGGCCGCCGCGGAGTCCGGCGACCTGGCCGAGGCCCGCCGGCTGCGCGCGCGGTGGGGCCGCACCCAGATCCGCGACTGGGCCAGCGACGTCGCGGTGCTGCTGCAGGCCGAGACCGCGCTGCACCTCGGCGACGAGCCCGAGGTCACCATGGCCACCGTCGCGCTGCTGCCCTTCCGCGGCCGCCAGGCGGTCCTCGGGACGCCGGCGTTCAGCCTGGGCGCCTACGACGAGCTGCTCGGCCGGATCGCCGAGGCCACCGGCGACACCGTGGCCGCCCGCGACTGGTGGACCGGCGCCCGCGAGCAGGGCCGCCGGGTGGGCTCGCCGCACCAGGTGGCGCTGGCCGAGTCGCACCTGGCCCGGGTGCCGGCCGAGGAGGCGCACCGCCCGCCCCGGCGCCGCCGGTCCGCGCCGTCCCGCCGGCCCGCCGTCGAGCCGCCGGTGCAGGAGCGTCCCGCCTAGCGGGTCACCTGGTCGTGGCGCGGCCGCCGTCGACGGGGATGACGGCGCCGGTGACGTACGCGCCGGCCCGGCTGGACAGGTAGACGACGACGCCGGCCATGTCGTCGGGACGGCCGATGCGGCCCAGCGGCGAGCTGGCGGCGATCTCGGCGCCGCGCGCGGCGAGGGTGGCGGCCATCATCTTCGACTCGAACGGCCCCGGGGCGACGGCGTTGACGGTGATCCGGCGCGGCCCGAGCTCCTTGGCGAGGTGGCGGGTGAGCTGGTGCACCGCGGCCTTGCTCGACGAGTACGCGAAGGTGGGCAGCACCGGCACCTGCAGTCCGTCGATGCTGCCGACGTTGACCACGCGGGCCGGGTCGTCGTCGGTGGCGGCGGCCTCCAGCAGCGGGACCATCGCGCGGGTGAGGAAGAACGGCGCCTTGACGTTGAGGTCGAGCACCTTGTCCCACGCCGCGGCGGGGTAGGTCTCGAACGGCTCGCCCCAGGTGGCGCCGGCGTTGTTGACCAGCACGTGCACCCGCTCCTCGCGGTGGCCGACCTCCTCCGCCAGGCGCACGCACTCGGCCTCGGTGCTGACGTCGGCGGGGATCGACTCCACCCGGCCGAACGCCGACAGCTCGGCCACCGCCTGCTCCCCGGCCTCGGGCTTGCGGGAGCTGACGTAGACCGAGGCGCCGGCCTGCAGCAGCCCGCGCGCCATCATCAGGCCGATGCCGCGGGTGCCGCCGGTGACGACGGCGACCTTCCCGGTGAGGTCGAACAGGTCCACGCGGTTCCTCCTGGGGTCGATCGACCGAGTGACCCGGGCGACCCGGACCGTCGGCCGTCCGGCCACTGTGCCAGCCTCTGTCCCCGTGAACGCCACGGCCCCCGCGTCCCTGGGCGTGACGAGCGAGGTCGGCCCGCTGCGGACGGTGATCCTGCACCGTCCCGGCGCCGAGCTGCGCCGGCTCACCCCGCGCAACAACGACCAGCTGCTGTTCGACGGCGTCCCGTGGGTGGCGCGCGCGCAGGAGGAGCACGACGCCTTCGCCGAGGCGCTCACCGGCCGCGGCGTCGAGGTGCTGTACCTGGGCCGGCTGCTGGCCGAGGTGCTCGACGACGCCGAGGCACGTGCGGAGCTGATCGCCGCCGCCGTCGACGACCCCCGGCTGGGCGCCACCCTCAAGAACGCGGCGACCGCCCACCTCGCCGACCTCCCGCCCGAGGAGCTGGCCGGCACCCTCATGGGCGGGCTGGCCCACGACGAGCTGCGCGGCGGCCGCGGCCTGGCCTACCAGCTGATGGACCGGTCGGACTTCGTCGTCCCGCCGCTGCCCAACCTGCTGTTCACCCGGGACTCCTCGGTGTGGGTCGGCGACCAGGTGGCCATCACCTCGCTGGCGATGCCGGCGCGGCACCGGGAGAGCACGATCCTGCGCGCGATCGCCACCCACCACCCGCGCTTCGCCGGCAGCGGCCAGCTCTACGACGCCTCGCTCGAGCACCTCGAGGGCGGCGACGTCCTGCTGCTGGCGCCCGGGGTGCTGGCCGTGGGCGTCGGGGAGCGGACGACGCCGGGCGGTGCCGAGCGGCTGGCCCGCCGGGTGTTCGCCCGCGGCCTGGCGCACACCGTGCTCGTGGTCCCGATCGCGCAGGAGCGAGCGACGATGCACCTGGACACGATCGCCACGATGGTCGACGTCGACGCGATGGTCATGTACCCGGCGGTGGCCGACTCGCTGGTCGCCTGGACGGTGACCGCCGGCGAGCAGCTCCCCGACGACGCCGACACCGTCGACCTCGCCGTGCGCGGGCCGCAGCCGTTCGTGGTCGCGGCCGCCGAGGCCATGGGCATCGACCGGCTGCGCGTCATCGACACCGGCCTGGACCCGGTCACCGCCGAGCGCGAGCAGTGGGACGACGGCAACAACACCCTCGCCCTGGCGCCGCGGCTGGCGGTGGCCTACGAGCGCAACACGGTGACCAACGCGGCGCTCGAGGCGGCCGGCATCGAGGTGGTGCGGATCGCGGGCTCCGAGCTGGGCAGCGGCCGCGGCGGGCCGCGCTGCATGTCCTGCCCCGTCTGGCGCGACCCGGTCGAGTGACCGGCACGGGCACCGGGACCGGTCGGCGCGCCGGCCGCATCGCGGGGCTCGGCGGCGGCCTGGTCGGCTGGCTGGTCTTCGTCGAGTTCACCAGCGGCGTGCTGCAGGGCTACTACGTCCCGCTGCTCACCGACGTCGCCCGGCACCTCGACATCAACGACGCCGACGTCAACTGGCTCGAGGCCGCCCAGCTGATGCTGTCGGCGATCGCGGTGCCGGTGCTGGCCAAGCTCGGCGACCTGCACGGCCACCGCCGGATGCTGCTGGTCTCGGCGGCGGTGACCGCGGCGGCGACGGTGGCCCTGGCGTTCGCGCAGGACTTCGGCGTCTTCCTCGTCGCCTGGGCGGTGCAGGGCGTCTACTCCGCCTGGCTGCCGCTGCAGGTCGCGCTCATCCACTCCCGGTCGCGCGGCCGGCCCGACGCGGCGGCGAGCACCCGCCGGGCCACCGGCATGATCGTCGCCGCGCTGCAGGCCGGCGCGATCGTGGGCGCCCTCGGCGGCGGGCAGGTCGGCGACGCCCTGGCCGGGCGGTTCTGGCTGGTGCTGCTCGTGCCCGGACTGCTCGTCGTCGGCGTCTGCCTCGTCGTGCTGACCCGCGTGCCGGAGAGCACCGAGCGCGAGGGCGGGGACGTCGACGTCACCGGCGTCGCCCTGCTCACCGTCGTCCTGCTGGTCATCACCGGCGGGCTGACGTTCGTCCGGGTCAACGGCGCCGCTGAGCCGTGGCCCTGGCTGGTGACCGCGCTCGGCGTGCTGCTGGTCGTGCCGTTCGTGCGGTACGAGCTGCGCCGCGACGACCCGCTGGTCGACTTCCGGGTGCTGCGCTCCCCCAGCATGTGGCCGGTCCAGCTCACCGCCGGGCTCTTCGGGGTCAGCGTGCTCGGCGCCCAGGGCCCGCTGTCGACGTTCGCCCGCACCGACCCCGAGGTCTACGGCTACGGCCTGGGCCTGTCGACGAGCGAGGTGTCGATCGTCATCGGCGGGTACGTGGTGTCGATGCTGGTGGGCGCCAGCCAGTTCTCGCGGGTCTCGCAGCTGACCACCCCGCGGGTCACGCTCATCGGCGCGGCCGGGCTCACCGGCCTCGGCTACCTGTTGCTGGTGCCGCTGCACGACACGCTGCCGCAGGTCCTCGGGGCGATGGTGGTCGCCGGTCTCGGCTCCGGCGCGCTGGTCGCGGCGCTGCCGGCCGCGGCCGCCGCGGCGGCACCGCCCGGGCGCACCGGCGTTGCCACCGGGCTGACCAATACGACCAAGGTGCTGGGCGGGAGCTTCGCCTCCGCCGTGTTCGCCGTCGCCCTGGCCGCCGGGTCGGTGGGCACCGCGGGCTCCCTGGCGGGCTACGTCACGGTGTGGGTGGTCTGCGGGGCGACGGCGTGGCTGGCCGCGCTGTCGCTGGTGTTCGTGCCGCGGCTGGCGTTCTCCGACCGGCCGGAGGCCGCGGGCGTGCGGGAGGTGGCGTGAGGATCGCGCCGGCCGTCGCCGGCTGCGCGGCCGCGGTCGCGGTCACGGCCGCGCGCCGGGTCGCCCGGTTCCGTCCCGTCGAGGACCCGGTCCCGCCCGCGGACGACACGGGCCTGGACGCCGACGCCGCCGCGGCCCGCCTCGCCGAGCTCATCCGCATCCCGACCGTCTCCTCGCGCGACCCCGCGCAGGTCGACGCCGCCGCCTTCGGGCGGTTCCGGGACCGGCTGGCCGAGCTGTACCCGCACATGCACCGGGTGCTCGATCGCGAGGTCCTCGGCGACGGGGCGCTGCTCTACCGCTGGCGCAGCGGCACCGAGCGGCCGCCGCTGGTGCTCATGGCGCACCACGACGTCGTCCCGGTCACCGGCCAGGCCTGGACCCGCGACCCGTTCTCCGGCGCGATCGAGGACGGCTGCGTGCACGGCCGCGGCGCCATCGACGACAAGGGCTCGCTGGTGGCTGTCCTCGAGGCGGTCGAGTCGCTGGCCGCGGTCGGCCACACCCCGGCGCGCGACGTGTACGTCTTCTCCGGCAACGACGAGGAGGTCCTCGGCGTCGGCGCGGAGCTGGCCGTGCAGGCGTTCCGCGACCGGGGCATCGTGCCGTGGGCGGTGGTCGACGAGGGCGGCGCCGTGGTGACCGGCGCCTTCCCCGGCGTCGCCGGGCAGATCGCCGTCGTCGGACTGGCCGAGAAGGGCCTGCTCGACTGCGAGCTGCTCACCACCGACCCGGGCGGGCACGCGTCCTCGCCGACCCGGGGCGGCGCGCCCGCCCGGCTCGCGCGCGCCGTCCTCCGGCTGGACGCCGCACCCTTCCCGGCGCGGCTGCACGACGTCGTGCTGGGCATGGTCGACGCCGCCGGCCGACACGCCGCGGGTCCGCACCGGGCGCTGTTCGCGCACGCCGGCGCCCTGCGGCCGCTGCTGGCGCGGGCGCTGGCGCGGGCCAGCCGCGAGGCCAACGCGCTGGTGCGCACGACCGTGGCGGTCACCGAGCTGGAGGGCAGCGGCGCGCGCAACGTGCTGGCCACCCGGGCACGGGCGCACCTGAACGTGCGCATCGCGCTGGGCGAGACGGTGCAGTCGACCGTGGAGCGGCTGCGCCGGGTGGTCGCCGACCCCTCGGTCGAGGTGCGCGTGCTCTCGGGCACCGACCCCTCACCGGTGTCGCGGACCGACAACGACGCCTACGCAGCGCTCGGCGCCGCGGTGCGGGCGGTGTACCCGGAGGCGGCCGTGGCGCCGTACCTCATGGTGCAGGCCAGCGACGCCCGGCACTTCGCGCAGATCAGCGACAGCGTCTACCGGTTCATGCCCTTCGACCTCTCGCGGGCCGAGCTCGACGCGCTGCACGCCGCCGACGAGCGCATCACCGTCGCCGCCCTGCACCGGGGCGCGGTCTTCTTCCGGCACCTGATCCGCTCGCTCTGAGCACAGGACACCCTCCCCGGGGAGATGTCCCGAGCGCAGTCGTGCTCTGCCCACCATGTGGACCAGAGCACGAAGGGGGAGCCACCCAGGTGGGCCTGCGGACGGTCGTGCTCTGCCCACAATGCGGACCAGAGCACGACCGTGCGCGAGGACTACCCGGGCGCCGGCGGGTCAGCGCAGCGTGACCTGACGGGAGAGCAGGCCGGCGCG
This sequence comes from Geodermatophilus sp. SYSU D00696, assembly GCF_054050235.1. Taxonomy (NCBI): domain Bacteria; kingdom Bacillati; phylum Actinomycetota; class Actinomycetes; order Geodermatophilales; family Geodermatophilaceae; genus Geodermatophilus; species Geodermatophilus sp. SYSU D00696. The sequence continues at coordinate 16,543 of NZ_JBJGYY010000046.1, forward strand.
GGCGCGGCGCTCGTCGGCGGTCAGCGGGCCGGTCGCGGCCAGCGCCTCCTCCAGCCGGGTGCCGAACTCGGCCGCCGGGCCGTTCCAGTCCTGCGCGGGGGTGTCGGCAGGCAGGTCCCACACCGGCACGACCAGCCCGTGCGCCCGGAACGCGCCGGCATAGCGGGTCCCCTCGCCGAGCAGGAGCTGCTCGGCCGCGGAGAGCCGGGCCAGCGCGTCGAGCAGCGGCTCCTCGGCCTCGGGCCGCACCCAGCGCAGGTGCGCCCGCTCGTTGCCCGGGCGCACCCAGTACGCCGCACCCAGGCCGTCGAGCCGCTCGGTGGGCAACACCGCCTCGTTGGCCTGCTGCAGACCGGCCCGGGCGGCCGGACCCGCGTCGGTGCCCTCCAGCCAGAAGCCGAAGTCCTCGTGCACGGTCACCTCGAGCGGCGCGGAGAGGTCGAGCAGCTCCTGCAGCCGCGGCCCCGAGGAGCCGGCGGCGCCGATGGGACCCGGGTCGACCGGCGCGCCGGCCGGTGCCTCCAGCGCGGCGGCCAGGGCTGTGCCGAGGTCGCGGCTGACGTCGTCGGAGGAGGCGGTGAGCTGGACCCCGAGCAGGATCTCGCCGCTGCTGCGCACCAGCGCCGGCGCCCCGCCGGGCAGCACGCTGGCGAGGGTGACGTCGCGACCGTCGGCGGTCTTCAGCGGCGCGGTGGCGGCGGGCACCAGCTCGCGCAGTGCCACCCAGTCCGGCTCGCCGGGCAGGCCCTCGAACGGGCGGGTCACCGGCGGCGCGTAGCCCGAGCCGTGGCAGTGCTTGTACCGGCGGCCGGACCCGCACGGGCAGGGGGCCTTGGGGTTGACCCCCTCCTCGGTGCGGGCGGGCGCGGGACGACGGCGGGTCGCGGATCGAGCCATGCGGCCCAGCGTATGTGGGCCCCGGACGGGCGCCCGTGACGCCTAGGCTCGGCAGCCGTGACCAGCCCGGCGCCGCCGCTCGACCTCACCGACCCGGCCGTCGTCGCCGACCCCTACCCCGCCTTCGCCGCCGCCCGGGCCGCCGCGCCGGTGCAGCGGCACGAGGGCCTCGGGCTGTGGCTGGCGTTCACCCACGCGGAGAGCAACGCCGTCCTGCGCGACCGCCGGCTGGGCCGGATCTGGCGGGACCGCACGCCGGAGGAGCGCTTCGGCTCGTTCAACCTGATCCACCGCAATGCCCTGCTGGAGATGGAGCCGCCCGAGCACACCCGGCTGCGCCGGCTGGTCAGCGCTGCCTTCGCGCGCGGGCACGTCGAGCGGCTGCGCCCGTGGGTGCAGCAGCTGGCCGACTCCCTCGTCGACGCGCTGGTCGAACGGTCCGGCGGGACGGCGGAGGTCGACGTCCTCTCGGGGATGGCCGAGGAGCTGCCCGTCGCCGTCATCGCCGAGCTGCTCGGCGTGCCGCAGGCCGACCGGCCACTGCTGCGGCCGTGGTCCAACGCGATCGTGAAGATGTACGAGTACGGCCGTACCGAGGCCGTCGAGGACGCCGCCGAGCGCGCCGCCGCGGAGTTCGTCGGCTACCTGCGCGGGCTCGCCGCCGAGCGCCGCCGCAGCCCCGGCGAGGACCTGCTCACCCACCTGGTCACGGTGCGCGACTCCGACGGCGACCGGCTCACCGAGGACGAGCTGGTCACCACCTGCATCCTGCTGCTCAACGCCGGCCACGAGGCGACGGTCAACGTCAGCGGCAACGGGCTGCTGGCGCTGCTCGAGCACCGCGACCAGCTCGCCCGGCTGCGCGCCGACCCCGCCCTGCTGCCGACGGCGATCGAGGAACTCATGCGCTTCGACTCACCGCTGCAGCTGTTCGAGCGCACCGCGACCGAGGACATCGAGGTCGGCGGGGTCACCGTGCGGCAGGGTGAGAAGGTCGCCGCCCTGCTCGGCGCGGCCAACCGCGACCCCGCCGTCTTCGCCGATCCCGACCGGCTCGACGTCGGCCGCACCGACAACCCGCACATCTCCTTCGGCGCGGGCGTGCACTTCTGCATCGGGGCACCGCTGGCGCGGGTGGAGCTGCAGGCCTCCTTCGGCGCGCTGCTGCGCCGCACCACCGACCTGCAGCTCGCCCGGCCGGCGCGGCGGCGTCCCGAGTTCGTCATCCGCGGGCTGGCCGAGCTGCCCGTCGTCCTGACCCGGTAGTGGCGGGCAGTCCGGGGCCGGCCGGCACCGCGGAGGTGCTCGCCCGGCTGCACGGGCTGTCCGACCCCGCACGCCTGGAGGGCATGGCCCGGTACGGCATCGGCGGCGCGCACGCCCTGGGCGTCACGGTCGCCGAGCTGCGGACCCTCGCGAAGGAGCTCGGCCGCTCCCACGAGCTGGCCGCCGGGCTGTGGGACTCCGGCGTCCACGAGGCCCGCATCCTCGCGAGCCTGGTCGAGGAACCGGCGGCCGTCGACGCGCGGCAGCTCGACGCGTGGGCGGCGGAGTTCGACTCGTGGGACGTGTGCGACCAGGTCTGCCAGAACCTGATCCGGCACACGGCGTTCGCCTGGGACCGGGCGCTCGAGTGGAGCGAGCGGCCCGAGCCGTTCGTCAAGCGGGCCGGCTTCGCCGTGATGGCCGGGCTCGCGGTGGCGGACAGGAGCTCGGACGACGACCGGTTCGAGTCGTTCCTGCGGGCGGTCGCCGAGCGGGCCGACGACGACCGGCCCATCGTCCGCAAGGGCGCGAGCTGGGCACTGCGGCAGATCGGCAAGCGCAGCCCCGGCCTGCACGCCCGCGCGGTCGAGACGGCGCGAGGGCTCCGGTCGGGCGGGCGCGGTGCCCGCTGGGTCGGCGCGGACGTGCTGCGCGAGCTGGAGCGGCGTCCTCCCCGGCCGAGCCACGCGGCGGAGGCGGACCGGTGACGTCGCGCCGGGACGCGGCGCCGGCCGCCCTGGTCGAGGACGCCGGTCCCGCGCTGCTGCGCACCGCCGTCCTGCTCACCGGGGACCGGCGGGCGGGCGAGGACCTGGTGCTGGGGGCCCTGCTCCGCGCCCGGCGCCGGTGGCCGGCCTTCGTGCGGTCGGCCGACCCGCCGGCCGCGCTGCGGGAGCTGCTCGTCGACGTCCACCTGGGCCGGCGACGCGGGGCGGCGGCGCAGGTGGTCGCCGACGTCCCCGACCCCCTCCCCGACGGGCGGGCCGAGGAGCTGCGGACGGCCTTGCAGGCGCTGGAGCCCCGGGTGCGGACGGCGCTGGTCCTGCGGCACGCCGACGACCTGCCCGAGGAGCAGGTGGCGCGGCTGGTGGGCGGCCCGGTCGGCGCGGTGCGCGACGACCTCGCCCGCGGCCGGGCGGCGCTGGCCGCGGCCGGCGCGGACGGCGGCGCCGCGCTCACCGCCCGCCTGCACGCCCTGGCCGGCGAGCTGACCTGGCCGGACCCGACCGTGTCCCCGGACGCGGTCGCCGCCGCGTACCGCCGCCAGCGGCGCGCCCGCGCGGGCGTCCTCGTCGCGGCGGCGCTGGTGGCCGGGGTGCTGCTGGCCGGAGGACCGGCCGCCGTCCGGTCGCTGACGACGGCCTCCGGCGAGGCGACCGCCGTGAGCCCGGACGATCAAGCGGCGAGCCGGGGAGCCGTCGAGGAGCTGGTCGTCGAGCCCCGCCTCGAGGCCGCCGTCGCCCGGCTCGGCGCGCCGCTGACCCTCACCTCCCCCGCCGAGTGGGACCGGCGGCTGCCCGGGGGCCGGGCCGACGAGGAGGCGCCGGAGGACGACGACGGCTGCCCGCCGCTGGCCGACCGGCTCACCGCGGCGCTCGGGGTGCCGATGGACCACCGGGCCGGCGCGCTCCCGCGGGGCCCGGTGGGCTGCACGTGGAGCCCGGGTCCGGTGCGGCTGTCGGAGGGCGGCCCCTACGACTACGCGCAGGTGGTCGGCGTCGGCTTCGTCGCGGACCCGGACGGGACGGCGATCGACCGGCTGCGGACCGCCCTGCTCCCCGGGGCCGCGCGCCGCGACGAGCCGTGCCTCGCGGCCGACGTCCCCGGCGGCGGCGCACTCATCGGCTGCACCGGCACGGGCGGGCTGTCCACGACGCCGCTGGTGCTCGCCGTCCCCGACGCGCGCGGGGCGGGGTTGTGGGTCCTGTCGGCCAGCGTGCAGCACGGAGCCGGGCGGTCGGCGGCGGAGGTGCTGGCCGTCCTGGTGGAGGCGGTGCGCACGGTCTACGGCTGACGACGCCGCCCGGGGCGGACGGTTCCGTCCACCGCGTGTGGAACGTGAGCGGCGTCACTGGCACGATGCCGCCATGCGCGGGCTCATGCAGGACTTCCCTCTCACGATCGACGCGATCTTCCGCCACGTCGAGCAGCACTACGGCGACGGGACGATCGCGACCAACAGCCCCACCGGGATCCACCGGGTGACCTACGCGGAGTGGGCCGAGCGCACCCGCCGGCTGGGTGGCGTCCTGGACACGCTGGGGATCAGCGCCGACGGCCGGGTGGGCACCTTCGGCTGGAACAGCCAGCGCCACCTGGAGCTGTACTTCGCCGCGCCGTCGACCGGCCGGGTCCTCCACACGCTCAACATCCGGCTGTTCCCCGAACAGCTGACCTACATCGCCAACCACGCCGAGGACGAGGTCGTCTTCGTCGACCGCACGGTGCTGCCGCTGCTGTGGCCGCTGATCGACACGATGAAGACCGTCCGGCACGTGGTGGTCATGGACGACGGCGGCGACAACGAGATCCCCGACGACCCCCGCGTCGCCGACTACGAGGCGCTGCTGGCCGAGGCCTCCCCCGTCGACTTCCACGTCACCGACGAGAACAGCGCCGCCTCGATGTGCTACACGTCGGGCACCACCGGCAACCCCAAGGGCGTCGTCTACTCGCACCGCTCGACGTGGCTGCACACCATGGGCGTGCTGCAGCCCAACGCCTTCGGCCTGAGCATCCGCGACGTCGCGATGCCGGTCGTGCCGATGTTCCACGCCAACGCCTGGGGCATCGCCCAGGCCGCCCCGGCCGCCGGCTCCTCGCTGGTCATGCCCGGCCCGATGATGCAGCCCGAGGCGCTGGCCAAGCTGATCGTCGAGGAGGGCGTCACCTTCACCGCCGGCGTCCCGACCATCTGGCAGGGCGTGCTGCCGCACCTGGCCGGCAAGCCGCACAAGCTGCGCGACATCGGCTGCGGCGGCTCGGCCGTGCCCAAGGCCCTCTCCGAGGCCTACCGCGAGCAGGTCGGGCTGCCGATCCTGCAGGCGTGGGGCATGACCGAGACCCACCCGGTCGCCTCCTCGGGCATCCTGCCGCCGCGCTTCGACGACCTCGACGACGCGGCCAAGGCCGACCAGCGCGCCCGCGCCGGCATCCCGTTCCTCGGCGTGGAGGCCCGCATCGTCGACGCCGACTCGCTGGAGCCGCAGCCGTGGGACGACAAGGCCACCGGCGAGCTGCAGGTCCGCGGCCCGTGGTGCGCCCAGGACTACTACAACCCCGACGCCGGCGTCGTCCTGACCACCGACGACGGCTGGATGCGCACCGGTGACGTGGCGGCGATGGACGCGTTCGGATCGATCCGGATCGCCGACCGCACCAAGGACCTCATCAAGTCCGGCGGCGAGTGGATCAGCTCGGTCGACCTCGAGAACGCGATCATGAGCCACCCGAAGGTGAAGGAGGCCGCCGTCGTCGGCATCCCGCACCCCAAGTGGGACGAGCGGCCGCTGGCCTGTGTGGTGCTCAAGGAGGGCGAGACCGCCACCGAGCAGGAGATCCTCGACCACCTCCGGCCGCAGGTGGCCAAGTGGTGGATGCCCGACGCCGTCGAGTTCATCGACGAGGTGCCCAAGACCAGCGTCGGCAAGTTCTCCAAGAAGGACCTGCGCTCCCGCTTCGCCGACCACCCCGTCTCCGGCTGAGGTCCGCCGCGCCCGGTCCGTGCCCGTCCGCGGGCCGGGCGCGGACCGGGGTCAGCGCACGAAGGCCGGCCCGCCGGTCTCGCTCACCATCGGGCGGCCGGACGCCTCCCAGCCGCCCATGCCGTCACCGACGTTCACCGCGTCGTAGCCGTTGTGGTTCAGCCAGGCCGCCACCCGCGCCGAGCGGCCGCCGCTGCGGCAGACGACGTAGAGCGGGTCGGCGTCGGGGACCTCGCCGAGCCGCGCGGGGACCTCGCCCATCGGGATGTGCGTGGCGCCCTCGGCGTGGCCGGCGATCCACTCGCCGTCCTCGCGGACGTCGAGCAGCACCGCGTCCTCGGGGACCTCGGCGGCGGACACGGTCGGGACCTGCTGCGGCATCACGCCGCCCATGGTCCCAGGCCCGGCGGGTGCGGGCCGGGCTGCGCGGGGGCCGGCCCCGACAGGCACGCGTCCCCGGTCCGGCGCCGACGCGGTTCGTGCACGTACCGCGCCCTGAGGACCCCGCCGGGCGCGGTACGTGCACGGAACGCGGTCCGGCGTCGACGGCGGGGCCGCCGCGCACGGCACCCGGCGCGCGGACCGCGCTTCCCGCGGGGGCTGGGAGGATGGGGGCGATGTCCGCTCCCCTCGCGCCCCCGGTCCACGAGCCGGCCTGGTCGCTGTCGCGCTCGGCGATCTGGCTCTGGGTGACCGAGGGCGTGATCGGCACCCTCGTCTACGGCGTGCTGGTGGGCCTCGGGGTGCTCCTGGTGCCCGCGTCGGCGGGCGGCCCGGTGCCGGTGCTGCGCTGGCTGCTGCCGCTGCTGGTCGCCGTGTACGCCGTCGTGGCGATCGGCATCCGCCCGTGGATCCGGTACCGCGTGCACCGGTGGGAGGTCACCGCGGAGACCGTGCACAGCCTCACCGGCTGGCTGACCCGCACCTGGACGCTGGTGCCGGTCGCCCGTATCCAGACCGTCGACGTCACCCGGGGTGTCCTGCAGCAGCTCTACGGCCTGGCCAGCGTCGCGGTGCTCACCGCCTCCTCGCAGGGCACCGTGCGGGTGCCGCACCTCGAGGTCGCCGTGGCCGAGCGGGTCGCCGAGGACCTCGCCCGCCGGGCCGAGCAGGTGCGGGACGAGGCGACGTGAGCGAGCCCGCGCCACCGCCGCCGTTCCCGCAGCAGTTCCCGGCACCGTTCCCGGCCCAGCTCCCACCGCCGGTGCCGCCCGGGGACGCCGCGGCCGCCGCGGCCCGCCGCACCTCGCCCCTCGTGGTCCTGGTGCACACGGTCACCTTCAAGCAGGCCCGGCAGGTGGTGCCGGCGGCGATCCCCGTCGTGGCCGCGGTCGGCATCGACGGCCCGGGCGTCGTCGCCGCGCTGGTCGTGGTCGTGACGGCGCTGTCGCTGCTGTTCGCGGCGTTGACCTGGTGGCGCACGACCTACGCCGACACCCCGTCGGCGGTGGTCGTCACCCGGGGCCTGCTGGCCCGGTCGGTGCGCACGGTGCCCAACGACCGCATCCGCGGGGTCGAGGTCGAGGCGCCGGCGCTGCACCGGCTGTTCGGGCTCGTGCGGGTCCGCATCGACGCCGCGGCGGGGACGGCGACCGGCGGCGACGAGGAGGTCGTCGTCGACGGCGTCCCGCGGGCCGAGGGCGACCGGCTGCGCGTCTCCGTGCTCACCCACCGCCGCGCGGCCCGGCCGGCACCGGCGGACGTCGATCCCTCGGCACCGCCGGTGGAGCCCGCGGAGGAGGAGCTGGCCCGCTTCGACCCGCGGTGGCTGCTGTACGCGCCCCTGGTCGCCAGCTATCTCGCGGTGCCGCTGGCCGCGGTCGGCGCGCTCTCCCGGCTGCTGCAGGAACTGCCCCGCGACCTGCGGCCCGACCTCGACGGCCCCGACCTCAGCGACGTGCGCGTCCTCGTCGTCGCCGTCACCGTCGGCCTGGTGCTGCTGGCCGTCGGGGCGGTGCTCGGGGCGGCGGTGGTCAACTGGGGCTTCCGGCTGGTGCGCCGCGGCGGGTCGCTGAGCGCCGTCCGCGGGCTGGTCACCCGCCGGCACACCGAGCTCGAGGTCGACCGGATCCGCGGCGGCACGCTCGCCGAGGGGCTGGGCATGCGGGCGGTGCGGGCCGCGCGGGTCAACGCCCTGGTCACCGGGCTGGGCGCGGCCAGCCGGCGCGGGCAGCTGTTCCCGCTCGGGCCGCGGGCGGAGGCCGTCCGGCTGCTGGGCCTGCTGGTCGACGACCCCGGGCCGCTGGCCGCCCACCCACCGGCCGCCCGGCGCCGCGCCGTGGTGCGGGCGGTGGTCACGGGGCTCGCCGTCGCCGCGGCCGGCGCGTGGCTGCAGGCGGCCACCGGGTTCTGGGGCCTGCTCGCCGTCGGGGGCGTCCTCACCGTGCTCGGCGTGCCGCTGGGCCTGGGCCGCTACGCCGCGCTCGGGCACACGGCCGGCCCGCGGTCGTTCAGCGTGCGCAGCGGGCTGCTGGTGCGGGAGCAGGCGGTGCTGCAGCGGCGGGCCGTCGTCGGCTGGCAGGTGCGCCAGACGTGGTTCCAGCGCCGGGCCGGCCTGGCCACCGTCGTGGCCTGCGTGGGCGCGGGCACCGGCGGCTACGCGGCGGTGGACATGGCCGCCGCCGACGTCGCGGCGTTCACCGCTGCGGCCTCCGGGCCCTGGGCCACCGCGCACGGTCCCCGGGACCGCCCCGCCGGCTGACCCTCGCGCGTCGCTGGCCCGCCGGGGCCAGTTCACCGGAACCGGCGCGTGTCGATCATCCCGTCGGGTAGCCGGGGCGCGATGACGACCGCGCCGCGGCACGTCCGCCGCTCAGCCCGGCCCGCCGGTCCCCGTGCCGAGACCGACGCGGCCGGCGAGTGCCGCGGCCTCGACCCGGGTGGCCACCCCGAGGCTCCGCAGCAGCGCGGCGACCAGCCGCTTGGCGGTCCGCTCGGACACGTGCAGCGTGGTGGCGATGTCGACGGTGCTGGTGCCCTCGGCCACCAGCCGCCACAGCCGCCGCTCGTCGCTGGTCAGCCGGTCGGCGACGCCCTGTTCCCCGGTGGGGGCGGCGTCGTCGAGCAGCTGGCGCAGCAGTGCCTCGGGGACGACCGACCAGCCGTCGAGGACCGCCAGCAGCGGCCGGACCAGGTGCTCGGGGTCGGCGGTCTTGGGCAGGAACCCGGCCGCGCCCGCGCGCAGCGCCTCCAGGGCGGCGTCGGCCTCGGCCAGCCCGGACAGCGCCACGACCCGCACCACCGGGTCGGCACGGCGGATCGCGGCGATCGCCCGCACGCCCCCGGGCGGTGGCATGTGCAGGTCGACGACGGCGACGTCGGCGTGGTGCCGGCGGACCATCGCCGCGGCCGCGGAGGCGTCGTCGGTGGTGGCCACGACGCGGACCCGGCCGTCGCTGACCCCGGGCAGCAGCAACGACAGCCCCCGGCTGAACAACGGGTGGTCGTCGACGACCACCACGTCCACGTGCTCCTGACGCTCAGTCCCGGCGTCGGTCCCCACGACCCTCCCCACCCGGCCCGTCGCTCGGCGTGCCGGCCGAACGCACCCGGAGGTGCCCGTGACCCTGGCTCCCGACACCCCCCGTACCGCCCGGACCGGTTCCCCCTGGCTGCTCACCGACCTGGCCCGGGTGGTGCGCGACCACGTCGTCCGCGCCGCCCGGGGGGCACGTCCCGAGTCGGAGCCGCCGCCCACACCCGAGGGTGCCCTGCTCGCGGCCATGTGTCACGACATGCGGAGCCCGCTGGCCTCGCTCGAGGCGCTGCTCGGCACGCTCGACCGCACCGCCGACGGCCGTGAGGTGCTCGCGCTGGCCCGCGCCCAGACCGCGCACCTGTCCTCGATGCTGCGCACCGCCGACGCCAGCGCCGGGGCGACGCGGCGCGCCGCGGGCGGCTGGCTGCTCGGCGACGTCGTCCGCGCGTCCGTCGCGGCCTCGGGCCTTCCCGCCGGGCAGCTGACCCTGGCCCTGCACGACCGGGCCTGCGGGGTGGGGGTGGCCGACGCGCGGGTGCAGCGGATCCTCACCAACCTGCTGGAGAACGCCCACCGGCACGGGGACGGCGCGGCGGTGCTGCTCTGCGTGACCTGCCGGGGCGGCTGGGTCCTCCTGGCGCTGACCCAGGACGTCGCCCGTCCCGACCGGGTCGTGCAGTACCTGCGCCCGGGCACCCCGCCGGTCGACCTCACCGGGCTGGGGCTGTGGTCGGTGCAGCGACACGCCCGCGACCTGGGAGGGCGGGTGACCTGGGCGGTCACCGAGGTCGGGCTGACCCTCCGCGTGGAGCTCCCCGACCGCTGAGCGGGGGCCCCGGGAGGCCTCTGTCGCGCGCTGATGGCTGCGGATCGGTCCCGACGAACGGAATGGCACCGAGGGGCCAGGGGACGGCACCGGTGGGCCACCGCCCGCGGGCAGGTCCGGGGTGTCACCGCAGCCGCGGTGTCGCGACGACGCAGCCATGCCCGACGTGAGGGAGAGCCCGTGTTCACGCACACCCACGCCCTGCAGTACGAGGCCAAGCCCGACGGTCCGGACCCGGACTTCGCCCGCAAGATGCAGGAGATCCTCGGCGGTCAGTGGGGCGAGATGACCGTCGCCACCCAGTACCTGCTGCAGGGCTGGAACTGCCGGCTGCCCGGCAAGTACAAGGACATGCTCCTCTCGATCGGCACCGAGGAGCTGGCCCACGTCGAGATGATCATCACGATGATCGACCGGCTGCTCGACCACGCGCCGCTCAAGCCGGACTCGGCCGACCGCACCAAGGAGGCCGCCGCCGGCTACGGGCAGCACAACCCGCAGCACCTCATCCAGAACGGCCAGGCGGCGTCGTACATGGACAGCATGGGCAACCCGTGGACCGGCGCCTACGTGACCGCCAGCGGCAACCTCATGGCGGACTTCTACTACAACGCCACCGCCGAGATGCAGGGCCGGCTGCAGGTGGCCCGGCTCTACAACATGACCGACGACCCGGGCGTGAAGGACCTGCTGCGCTTCCTCATCACCCGCGACCACATGCACCAGCAGCAGTGGCTGGCCGCCGTCGAGCAGCTCAAGGAGGACGGCCTCGAGGGGCTGCCCGTGCCCGAGGCCTTCCCGCTGGACGAGGAGGTCGGCGACCTGGGCTACACCTTCATCCAGGCCTCCGACGGACCCGAGGCCGCCAACGGCCGGTGGGCCTCCGGACCCTCGATCGACGGCCGGAGCACCTTCCGCGCCGCGGCCATCGAGGCCACCGCCGACGGCCCGACGCTTCCCCCGGGCGACCCGCGGCTCTACAGCACGCCGCAGACCGAGGCGCACACGATGCTGCAGAAGGCCAAGGACCTCCTGAAGTGACGTCCTGACGTCGAACCACCGCGCCGTCGCCGTGCCGGTGGCCGGGCCGTCCCGCGGTCCGGCCGCCGGCCCGGCGGGCGCACGCCGATGACCCGGCACCCCTCACGGAGGCCCCCGTGCACCTGCCCACCCCCGCCGTCGTGCTGACGGCGGTCTACACCGCGGCGGTCGCCGTCGCCGTCGCCGGCGCCCTCGCCGGCTCGGCCCGCGAGGCGCTCGCCGGCCTGGTCGTCCTCACCGCCCTCGCCGCCCGCTGGACGGTGCGCCGCTCGCGCCGTGCGGTCCCCTCGACCGGGGCCGCCGTCGCGACGGTCGACGCCGCCCTGCCCGACGCACCGCTGGCCGACCCGGCACCCGCCGTCCGGGCCGCCTGATCCCGGTCCCCGGGGCGATGATCAGGTGACCTGATCGTCGGGCGTCCTCCCCCACCGCGCACCGTGAGGGAGGACGCCCGGAGGTGAGGGAGGACGCCGCGCCGGGCCGGGAGACGCGCGAGGCGCGCGCCCCCGCAGGGGACGCGCGCCTCGACACGTGAGGTGCTGAAACGGCCCCCGTGCCGAACCTGGCACGGAGGCCCTTCCTCAGTGCTGGACGGCCTTCTCCGCCCCGATCCCGGTGAGCGAGCGGACCTCGAGCTCGGCGTTCTTGTCGAGGTCCGGCTTCTCCTTGGACAGCACCGTGCCCAGCCAGCCGAGGAAGAACGACAGCGGGATGGACACGATGCCCGGGTTGTTCAGCGGGAACCAGGAGAAGTCGGCGTCCTGGAGCAGCGACGGCGACAGCCCCGTGGCCGGGTTGACCGGCGCTCCCGAGACCACCGGGGAGAAGATGATCAGCACGATGCAGGTGATCAGCCCGCCGTACATCGACCACAGCGCGCCCTGGGTGGTGAACCGCTTCCAGAAGAGCGTGTAGAGGATCGTCGGCAGGTTCGCCGAGGCCGCCACCGCGAACGCCAGCGCCACGAGGAAGGCGATGTTCAGCCCGGCCTGCAGCGCCAGGATGCCCAGGCCGATCGAGATCGCCCCGATGACGACGGCGGTGATGCGGGCGACCCGCACCTCGCCGTTGGGCGGCACGTTGCCCTTCTTGATCACCGATGCGTAGACGTCGTGGGCGAAGGACGCCGACGCGGTGATGGTCAGGCCCGCGACCACGGCGAGGATCGTCGCGAACGCGACCCCGGCGATGATGCCGAGCAGGATCGTGCCGCCGAGCTCGAAGGCCAGCAGCGGGGCGGCGGAGTTGACCGCACCAGGCGCACCGAGGATCCGCTCGGGGCCGACCAGGGCGCCGGCGCCGTACCCGATCACCAGGCTGAACAGGTAGAAGACACCGATCAGCCAGATGGCCCAGACCACCGAGCGGCGGGCGTCCTTCGCCGTCGGCACGGTGTAGAAGCGCATCAGCACGTGCGGCAGGCCCGCCGTCCCGAGGACCAGGGCCAGGCCGAGGGAGACGAAGTCCAGCTTCGAGGTGTTCGTGGCGCCGTACTGGGCCCCCGGGGCGAGGACGTCGCGGCCCTCCACGGCGTTGGCCTGGGCCCCGCCGAGCAGCTCGGACACGTTGAACCCGAACTCCGCCAGCACCCACAGCGTCATCACCAGTGCGCCCGCGATGAGCAGCGAGGCCTTGATGATCTGTACCCAGGTGGTGCCGCGCATGCCGCCGACGAGCACGTAGATGATCATCAGCGCGCCGACCAGGACGACGACCAGCGCCTGCGCGGCCTCGCCGGTGACCCCGAGCAGCAGGGTGACCAGACCGCCGGCACCCGCCATCTGCGCCAGCAGGTAGAACAGCGACACGGCCAGCGTCGAGATCGCCGCCGCGGTGCGCACCGGCCCCTGCCGCATCCGGAAGGCCAGGACGTCGGCCATGGTGAACCGCGCGGTGTTGCGCATCAGCTCGGCCACCAGCAGCAGCGCCACCAGCCAGGCGACGAGGAAGCCGATCGAGTACAGGAAGCCGTCGTAGCCGTAGACGGCGATGGCGCCCGCGATGCCGAGGAACGACGCCGCGGACAGGTAGTCGCCCGCGATGGCCAGGCCGTTCTGGGTGCCGCTGATGTTGCGGCCGGCGGCGTAGTAGTCCGCGGCGCTCTTGTTGTTCCGGCTGGCGCGGAAGGTGATGACCAGCGTGACGAGCACGAACGCGCCGAAGATCGAGATGTTGACGGCCGGGCTGCCGATCGTGGCGTCGGCGGCGAGCAGCTCAACGGACACGCCGGGCCCCCTTCGACAGGTCGGCGCCGCCCGCGGCCGTGTGCGCGCCGCCCCCGGCGTACTCGTGGTGCTCGAGCCGCTCGCGCATCTCGTCGGCGATCGGGTCGGTGCGCCGGTTGGCGTGCGCGACGTAGAGGTGCGTGATCACGAACGTCGAGACGAACTGCCCCAGCCCGAGCAGCAGCCCGATGTTGATGTTGCCGACGACCCGGGTGTCCATGAAGTCCGGCGCGTAGGTCGACAACAGCACGTAGAGCAGGTACCAGGCCAGGAAGGCCACCGTCATCGGGAACGCGAAGCGACGGAAGCGCCGGCGCAGCTCGGTGAACTCCGGCGAGTCCTGCGCCTGCCGGTACTCCTCAGGCGTCAGCAACCGCCGTTCGGCGGGATCGGTCACGGGTGGCCCCCTCGTAGCGGACGTCGTCGATCTGTGACGGCGCTCACCCTAAGTGGTGGGCGGTCGGGTCGCGAACGACCGCCGCGGAGCCGTGACCTGAGCTTCTGCGGTCCGTAACGCCGCGGGAACCGGAGGGCGGTGCGATGGGGCATGACCGCAGCGGGGTCCACGGCGACCGCACCCCCGACGGCCTGCTCCCCGGTGTCCGGCGTCCCCGACCCCGTGCTGGAGCACGCCTGGCACCCGGTCGCCCTCTCGCGTGACCTGCGGCCGGGCGGCTGGCTGCAGGTGCGCCTCCTGGGACGGACCTGGCGGCTGCACCGCGACGCCGGCGGTCTGGCGACCGACCCGCCGGCGTGGGGGGTGCGGGAGCGGCTCGGCGTCGTCTGGCTGGCGCCCGCGCGTCCGCGGGACGTCCCGCCGGAGCTGCCCGGGCACGCGGACCGGCGGTTCGTCCGCCGCTGGCTGCCGCCCGCCCGGTCGGCGGGTCCGGCCGGTCCGCTGGCCGACACGCTGCTCGACCTGGCGCGCTCCCCCTCCGGGCACGCGGCGGCCTCCGTCCTCCGGGCGCCGTTCCCCGTGCGGCTGCGGCTGGACCTGCCCGCCACCGGAGCGGCGCGGACGGTGCTCCACCTGCTGCACCCCGAGGACGCCGACTCCACTCGCGTCTACACCTGCCTGTTCCTGGCCGCCGGGCACGGCCGCCCGCTGCCCGCGCCGGACGACGTCGCCGCGGAGGTCGCCCTCCAGGAGCGGGTGCTCGCCGAGGCCCTCGCCCGCCACGCGCGACCGGCCGCCTACGCCTCCGGGCGATGCCCGCAGACCTCACCGGGCGGTGCCCGACCCCACGCTGCAGGGTGAGGCCGGGCACCGCGCGCCGCGGGCCGGTCGTGGACCCGCCCCTACGCGGCGGGCAGCTCCTCGCCGCACGCGGCGCAGACGGTCGGCGGGTCCTCGTCGGCCACCCGGCCGCACGCCGGGCACACCCGGTGCAGCCAGCACGCGGGGTCCCCGCCCTCGTCCGCGCCGCGGTCCACGGCGACCGGCCGGGGACCGGCGCCCACCCCCGCGGTGAACGTCGCGAGCGCGTCCAGCACGCCGGCGCGGCGCTCCCCCGGCACCGCGGCCAGGGCGGCCCGCAGCTCGGTCAGCCGCAGCCGGTCGTAGCGGTCGAGCAGCTCCTCGCCGGCCGGGGTGAGCCGCAGGCTGACCGCGCGCCGGCTGGCCGGTGAGGACCGGCGGTCGACGAGCCCGGCGGTGACCAGCCGGTCCACCAGCCGGCTGGTGGTGGAGACGCCACCGCCCGCGCCCCGGGCCAGCTCGGCGAGCGGGACGTCGGGGCACCGGCGCAGGACGGTGAGCGCCCGCAGCTGCACCACCGAGACCGGTCCGAGCGCCGACGCCGCCCGCGTGGAGATCCCCACGACGGCCCGTGCCAGGTCGAGCAGGACCTCGTCCCCGTCCACGACCCCTCCCAGAGTGTTGCAGCACGGCAACAGTTGGCCTGGCGCACCGGTGGTGGGGTGACCGTACGGCACCGGACCCCGAGACGGGGAGGACGAGGAGGACCCGCACCGCGATCGCGATCCCCGCCGCGCTGGTCCTGGCGCTGTGCGCCTGCAGCGCCGAGGAGCGGCTGTCGGTCCCCGGACCCGAGGTGTCCGGCGGCGCGGTCGGCCCGGACGCCGCCGTGACCGGTGACCTGTCGGTCCTGCAGGTCCAGGTCGAGTACCCGCTCGACGGGGTGTACGAGGAGGGCGAGGACGCCCGGCTCTTCCTCGGCATCGCCAACAGCGGCGGCACCGCCGACAGGCTGGTCGACGTCCGGGGCGAGGGCTTCGCCGACGCCGTCGACGGGGACGGCGGCGGCATCGACGTCCCCGTCCCGGCCGACGACGACGTCTACGTCGGTGCCGAGGGCGCGCCGACGATCACGCTCCTGGACCTCGAGCGGTCGCTGCGGTCGTCGCAGTCGGTCCCGCCGGCGAGGTCACCGTCGACGCGATGGTCGCCGCCGAGGGCCAGACACCCGCCCCGCCGTTCGACTTCCCCGCCCCCGCCGACGACGTCAGTCCGTGACGACGGCCTCCCTCCGGCGTCCGGCCACCGCGCCGCGGCGGCTGGGATGCTGGAGGGCGTGCCGTCCCTCTCCGGTGACCGCGGCCGAGCCCGTCGCCGCCTCGCCCTGACCGCCGCGACCCTCGCCGTGCCCGCCGGCTTCCTCGGCCGCGCCCTGTGGGGCCTGCCGACGGCGATCGGTGCCGGACGGCGGGAGATCCGCCCCACCGTCGCCGGCTCCCCGCAGTGGTCGGAGGGCAGGTTCCACAACACCCTCCCGACGCCTGCGCTGCCGCCGCCCAACGCCCGCCGCGGGCTGCTGCGGCAGTGGCACGACGACCGGCACGTCGGCCTGCCCGGCGGTCCGGTGCCGCTGGCCCGCCCGGAGATCCCCGCCGACGCCGGCGACCTCGCCGTGACCTGGTTCGGGCACTCCAGCGCGCTGCTCGAGGTCGACGGCGCCCGGGTGCTCGTCGACCCGGTGTGGGCGTTCCGCGTGTCGCCGTCGCCGGTGTTCGGCCCGACCCGGCTGCACGAGCCGCCGGTGCCGCTGGAGTCGTTGCCGCGGGTCGACGCGGTGCTCGTCTCGCACGACCACTACGACCACCTCGACCTGCCCACCGTGCGTGCGCTGGTCGAGCAGCAGGACGCGCCGTTCGTCGTGCCGCTGGGCGTGGGTGTGCACCTGCGGCACTGGGGCGTGCCCGCCGAGCGGGTCGTCGAGCTGGACTGGGACGGGTCCGCCACGGTCGGCGACCTGACCATCACCTGCACCGAGGCGCGGCACTTCTCCGGTCGCTACCTCACCCGGGACACCACGCTGTGGTCGTCGTGGGTGGTCTCCGGGCCCCGGCACCGGGTCTTCTTCGGCGGGGACACCGGCTACACGCCCGCCTTCGCCGGCATCGGCGCCCGGCTGGGCCCGTTCGACCTGACCCTGCTCCCGATCGGCGCCTACAACCAGGCGTGGGCGCACGTGCACATGGACCCCGAGGAGGCGGTGCGCGCGCACGGCGACCTGGGCGGACAGGTGCTGCTGCCGGTGCACTGGGCGACGTTCAACCTGGCCTTCCACCGCTGGGCCGAGCCGGTCCAGCGGCTGCTCGCCGCGGCCGCCCGCTCGGACGTGCAGGTCCTCGTCCCGCGGCCGGGACAGCGGGTCGACGTGCTGGCGCCGCCGCCGCTGGAGGACTGGTGGACCGCCGTCGGCTCGGCCGAACCCGGTTCGGTGGACGACGGCGGCGCGGGCAGCGCGACGATCGCCCGGCTGGCGGCCTGGCGGGCCTCGCGCGCGGGCTGAGGCCGGTCAGCGCAGCAGCTTCGACATCCGCCGGTCGGCCAGCGGCTTGCCGCCGGTCTGGCAGGTCGGGCAGTACTGCAGCGAGGTGTCGGCGAAGCTGACCTCGCGCACGGTGTCGCCGCACACCGGGCAGGGCAGGCCGGTGCGGGCGTGCACCCGCAGCCCCGAGCGCTTCTCGCCCTTCAGCGTCGCCGCCGCCTGCCCGACCTGGCGTTCCAGGGCGTCGGTCAGCGTCGCGCGGACGGCGTCGTACAGGCGCACCACCTCGTCGTCGCCGAGCTTGTCGGCCATCTTGAACGGCGACAGCCGCGCGGCGTGCAGGATCTCGTCGGAGTAGGCGTTGCCGATCCCGGCCAGCAGCGTCTGGTCGGTGAGCGCCCCCTTGAGCTGGCCGGAGCGGCCGCCCAGCAGCCGGGCGAAGGTGTCGCGGTCGACCTCGAGCGCGTCGGGACCGAGCCGGGCGACGCCGGGCACCTCGGCCGGCGACCGGACGACGTACACGGCCAGCCCCTTGCGGGTGCCCTGCTCGGTGAGGTCGAAGCCGTTGCCGTCATCGAGGTGGACCCGCAGGGCGAGCGGCCCCTTGCCGGGCTTCGGGGGCGCGGCGGGCAGGCCGGTGCGCCAGTGCAGCCACCCGGCGCGGGCCAGGTGCACCACCAGGTGCAGGCCGGAGACGTCGAGGTCGAGGAACTTGCCGTGCCGCGCGGCGCCGGTGACCTCCAGGCCGGCCAGCGCCGACAGCGGCGGGTCGAACGTCTTGAGCGCCTGCAGCGCGGTCAGGTCGGTGCGCGCGACGACCCGGCCGACGGCGTTCTCGCGGAGGAACGCCGCCAGCGCCTCCACCTCGGGCAACTCGGGCACCCGGCCATGATCCCCGCCGCACCCGCCTCCCGTCGTCCCCCATCGTGTGCACTTCCGCGGAAGTGCACACCGCTGCACACCTCCGTAGCGTCCGGGTCACGCGGCGGAGGGGAGGCCCGGACGTGACCGAGAGCGGGCAGGGACGGCCGCCGGTGGACGAGAACCGTCCGTCGGC
>NZ_JBJGYY010000047.1:0-34247 GCF_054050235.1 Geodermatophilus sp. SYSU D00696
CACCCCCCGCCCTTGGGGGTGGCGCGGGTCACCCCCCAGACCCGGGGGCGGGGCCCCCCCCCCGGCGGCGCCCGCCCCGCCCCCGACACCGTGCGCAGCATGCGCATGGCGATCGCGGTCAACGCGCTCGGCCTGCCCGCGGCGGCCGTGCCCGTCGGCGTCGCGGACGGGCTGCCCCAGGTGGTGCAGGTCATCGGCCCGCGCCATCGCGAGGACCTGTGCCTGGACGCCGCGGCGGCCCTGGAGGACCGGCTCGGGATCCTCACCCCCATCGACCCGCGACAGCCCTGACAGATCCGCGCCGCCGAGAGGAGCAGCCGCATGCCACCACCCTCGACGTGGACCGCAGCGAGCCGGCCGTGACGGAGCCCGACCTCCACCGCGCGATCGCGAGGGTGCTGCGCCGCTGGCCCTCGGCCGGAGTGGCGGTCGCCGTCGTCCGCGACGGCTTCCCGCCGCGGTTCCTCGGCCACGGCGTGGCCGACGTCTCCTCCGGCCGCCCGGTCGGCGAGCGCACCGTGTTCCGTGTCGGCTCGCTGACGAAGGTCCTCACCGCGGTCGCGGTGGTGCAGCTGGTCGAGCAGGGCGTGGTCGACCTCGACGCACCGGCCGCCGACCACCTCCGGGCCTTCCGGCTCGTCCCGACCAGGGCCGGTGTCCGGCAACCCACGGTGCGCCACCTGCTCACCCACACCGGCGGCGTCGGGTACTGGCGGCGGCGGTCCGACCTGCTGCGGCACCCGGGCGTCGGCTCCGGGGACGTCGCCCGCTCGATCGTGCCGCCGGCCGAGTTCTACCGCGACGGCCTGCCCGTCGACGTGCAGCCCGGGACGAGATGGGCCTACAGCAACCACGGCTTCGCCACGCTCGGCCAGATCGTGGAGGACGTCTCCGGCGAACCGCTGGACAGGTACCTGCGCGAACACGTCTTCGGCCCGCTGGGGATGGCGGACACCGAGCTGGTCCTCACCGAGCGGCTGCGCGTCCAGCTGGCCACCGGGTACACGCTGCGTCGCGGCCGGCTGTCGGCGGTGCGCTCCCGGGAGGTGCCCACGCCCGGCAGTGGCGGCGCCTGCTCGACCGCCCCGGACATGGCGCGTCTCGTGGCGGCGATGCTGCACGGCGGCGCCGGCGAGCACGGCCGGGTGCTCGCCGCGGAGAGCGTCGCGTCGATGTTCCGCCCGCACTTCCGGCCCGATCCGCGGATGGCCGGCATGGGCCTGGCCTTCGACCGGCACGAGGAGCGGGGCCAGACGCTCGTCGGCAAGACCGGCATCCTCTCGGGCTTCCTGTCGGCGATCGGGATGGCGCCCGACGAGGGGGTCGGCGTCGTCGTCCTGGGCAACACCGGCGGGCTGGACGCCCGGGGCGCGCCCGCGCCGCTCGCCGACGCGCTGATGCGGCTCCTGGCCGGGCTGCCGGAGGACCCCGTCCGCGACGACGTCCCCCCGCACCCGGAGGTGTGGCCGGCGCTGTGCGGCTGGTACGCCCCGGACGCCGGCCCGATCACCAACCTGTTCCCCCGGGTGGCGATGGGCGCGGGCGTGGAGGTGGCCGTCCGGCACCGGCAGCTGGTGCTGACCCCGCTGACGCCGGTGCCGGGGATGCGCACCGCGATGGTGCTGCACCCCGACGATCCGGACGACCCGCGGGTGTACCACGTCGCACACCCGCAGTTCGGCTGGAACCTGCGCGTCGTGTTCACCGAGGACGACCCGCCGCGGCTGTTCCACGACCTGATGTCGTTCGAGAAGCGACCCGACTGGCAGAACCCGCGGCGGTGGGCCACGGGCGCCGCCGGAGCCGCCGTCGCGACCGCCCTCGCTCGCCTGCCCAGAGGGGCGACACGACCGCCGGCCGGGGGGCATGCCCGGTGAGGTGAGATGGACAGGTCGACGGCGCAGGACCGGATGGGCCTGTAGCCCGACGAGCTGGGCTGGCCGTTGGACATCGGTGCAGTGGCCGTTCTCGACGGCGCCCGACTGCTGGATGCCGACGACCGGCTGCGCCTCGACGCCGTCCGGGAAGCGGTCGCCCGCCGCCTGCCCGAGGTGCCGAGACTCCGCCGGACGCTGCTCACGCCGCGGTGGTTCCTGGGCGGACCGCTGTGGGTGGACGCGCCCCGGCTCGCACTGGCGGACCACGTGCACGAGGTCGGGCTGCCGCCGCCCGGCGGCGAGCGACAGTTGCTCGACGCGGTGGAGGAACTGCGCGCCCGGCCGTTCGACCGGTCCCGGCCGCTGTGGCAGACGTGGTTCCTCACCGGGCTGCCGCAGCGGCGGGTGGGCGTCTACATCCGGGTGCACCACGCGATCGCCGACGGCGTGGCCGGGGTGGCGACGCTGGGCGCGCTGTTCGACGCCGTGCCGGACCCGCCGTCGCCGCCCGCCGTGGAGTGGACGACGGCGCAGCCGCCCGCGGCCGGTGAGCTGCTGCGGGACCACCTGCGCCGCCGCGGCCGGACGGTGCGCCGCGCGCTGCGCGTGGCGGCCCATCCCGTCGCCACCGCCAGACGGGTGCGGGGGGCCTGGCCGGCGGCGATGGTCGGCATCCTCGGCGAACGGGCACCGCGCAGCAGTCTGAACCGCCCGATCGGCGGTCACCGGCGGCTCGTCGTCGTCCGCGCCGGTCTCGACACCGCCCGGCAGGTCGCGCACGGCCACGGCGGCAAGGTCAACGACGTGCTGCTGACCGCCGTCGCCGGCGACCTCCGGGAGCTGCTGCTCTCGCGGGACGAACCCGTCGACGGCCTGGTGCTGCGGGCGTTCGTGCCGGTGTCGCTGCACACCGAGGGCGTCGGCCGGCCGCAGGGCAATCAGGACGGGGTGATGGCGGTGCCGCTGCCGGTCGGCGAGCCCCACCCGGTGCGCCGGCTGGAGGTGATCGCCGCCGACACCCGTGCACGCAAGCAGCGCACCCGCTCGCCTGGGCTCAACGCCCTGCCCGTCGACTTCCTGCAGCGGGCCGCCGGGCGCATGGCCACCCGCCAGCGGACGTACAACCTGTCGGTCACCGACGTGCCCGGTCCGCCCCGGCGGCTCTTCCTCGCCGGCGCGCCGCTGCTGGAACTCGTCCCGGTCGTGCCGATCGGCGGGAACCTCACCCTCGGCGTCGGCGCGCTGTCCTACGCCGGGCAGCTGTCCCTCGTCGCCGTGGCCGACCGGGACACCTGCCCGGACGTCGAGGTCTTCGCCGACGGGGTGCGTACGGCGCTCCAGGACCTGGCCACCTCCGTGACATCGTCCCTCGTCCCGCCGCCCCGGGATTGGAGCGACCGAGCCCCCGAGCAGGCGGCTGGTCCTGGGGTTGCGCTGTCGCCGGGTCCGTCGTCACCACCTCCGGACCGCTGAGCGCTCGGCGCATACGGGGACGTCGGCTTGACGGGGGTCCGGCGATCGCCGTCGTGGCGGTCGTCGGTGGATGGGGCCGCGCCGGTGCGGGAGGGGCACCGGACGACCACCGCACCACTGCACCACTGCGCCACCCGGTCCTCGCCGCAGCCAGCGCGGCCCCCGTCAGGGAGAACCCTGGCGGGGACCGCGGGGAGGCTGCAGGTCAGGGGCGGTGCCGCCCCGGTCGATCAGATGTCGTAGCACATCGCGTGATCCCAGAGCTCGATCGACCATGATCGGTAGTCGCCGAAGAGGACGGTGGGCCTGTGGTCATGCCACCGAGGTCATCGGTCGCCGGTGACACCGGAGCCCGGCCCAAGGCAACGATCCTCGGGCCGGGCTCCGTTCACCTTCTGGCTCCGGCGCTGGTCAGCCACCCCAGGGACAGGGGCGCTGGGCTGCCATGGCTCCGGGCGTGCAATATGCCGCGCCCAGCCGGCGGGTCCCGGTGACGTTGACGCCCGGCGTTGCCAACCAGACAGGTGCGCGCCTCGGAAGGGTGTGCTCAGGGCGGATGTCGGGGGAATGGACGTCAGGCTGTGGCAACGACGTCGTAGATCTCAGGCGCTTCCAGTCGGACGCCGAGGTCGTGGATCTGGGACACGACGGGGCCGAGCGCTTCCCGCGGAAAGTTCGCCGAATCCTCGTCCTGCCAAGTGCTGATCGCCACCGAGGTGCCAGCCTGACGGTTCAGCGCGCCTTGGAAGGAGACGAATCCCGGCTGCTTCTTGATGACGTCGGCGGAGGCTTCAGTCAGCGCGATGAGCTGCTCCTCGCTCGTGCTGGGGTCGAAGGTCCCGCGAGTGATCCGCACCTTCATGAGACGGTCCTCCGGGTTCAGGTGGGTGGGGGGCGTCCCACTCTCTTCCCGGTGCCGCTTCCGCGCCAGCCCCGGGTGCGCCGCTCCTCGACTGCTGTCCCGCGATCCGGCCGAGGACCTCAGCAGTCCCTCGTGGCGGCAGCAGTCCTCCCTGCGGCCGCACGGACAACCCCGTCGAGGCGGAGCCCCGCCGGAGCGGACCAACGCCAGCGGGACTCCGTTCACGTGCTGGCGTCCGGCGTTGGCCGGGCCACCCCAAGGGGCAGGGGCGTAGGGCTTCCATCGCTGAGGCGTCGTCCCGTTGAGGCGCGCCGAGGGCTCCTGAGACACCGCTGAGACATGAGAGGGGCCTGACCCGGACGACGACAGTCCGGGCCAGGCCGCCTTGTGGGACTCAGATGTCGTAGTACATCGCGAACTCGTGCGGGTGCGGGCGCAGGCGGATCGGGTCGATCTCGTTCTCCCGCTTGTACTCGATCCACGTCTCGATCAGGTCGGGCGTGAAGACCCCGCCGTCGACCAGGTACTCGTGGTCGGTCTCGAGGTTGTCGAGGACGGCGTCGAGCGACGCGGGCACCTTCTCGATGCCCAGGGCCTCCTCGGGCGGCAGCTCGTAGAGGTCCTTGTCCACCGGCGCGGGCGGCTCGATCTTGTTCTTGATGCCGTCGAGGCCGGCCATGAGCATCGCCGAGAAGGCGAGGTAGGGGTTGGCCGACGGGTCGGGCACGCGGAACTCGATGCGCTTGGCCTTGGGGCTGTCCCCGGAGATCGGGATGCGACAGCAGGCCGAGCGGTTGCGGGCCGAGTAGACCAGGTTGATCGGCGCCTCGTAGCCCGGCACGAGGCGGTGGTAGCTGTTGGTCGTCGGGTTGGTGAAGGCCAGCAGCGACGGGGCGTGGGCCAGCAGGCCGCCGATGTAGTGGCGGGCGGTGTCGGACAGGCCCGCGTACCCGGTCTCGGCGTGGAAGAGCGGCTCGCCGTCCTTCCAGAGGCTCTGGTGGCAGTGCATGCCGGAACCGTTGTCGCCGAACAGCGGCTTGGGCATGAAGGTCGCCGACTTGCCGGCCGCCCAGGCGGTGTTCTTGATGACGTACTTGAACAGCATCAGGCTGTCGGCGGCCGCCAGCAGGGTGTCGAACTTGTAGTTGATCTCCGCCTGGCCGGCGGTGCCCACCTCGTGGTGCCCGCGCTCGAGCTGGAGGCCGCAGGCCTCGAGGTTCTTCATCATCGAGGCGCGCAGGTCGCTGTAGTGGTCGTAGGGCTCGACCGGGAAGTAGCCACCCTTGGCCCGGGTCTTGTAGCCCAGGTTGGGGCCGCCGTTGACGCCGGTCAGCGAGCCGGAGTTCCACGACCCCTCGACCGAGTCGATGTGGTAGTAGCCCTCGTTGATGCCGGTCGAGTGGCGGATGGAGTCGAAGACGTAGAACTCCGCCTCCGGGCCGAAGTAGGCGGTGTCGGCGATGCCGCTGCTGGCCAGGTACGCCTCGGCCTTCTTCGCCACGTTCCGCGGGTCGCGGGAGTAGGCCTCCCGCGTGATCGGGTCGTGGATGAAGAAGTTCACGTTCAGCGTCTTGTGCTGCCGGAACGGGTCGACGAACGCGCTCTTGGCGTCCGGCAGCAGCAGCATGTCCGACTCGTTGATGGCCTGGAAACCGCGGATCGACGAGCCGTCGAAGCCCAGGCCATCGGAGAAGGTGTCCTCGCCGAACGTCGACGCCGGGATGGTGAAGTGCTGCATGACGCCGGGCAGGTCGCAGAAGCGCACGTCGACGAACTCGACGTCGTTGTCGCGGATGTAGGCGGCGACCTCGTCGGGACTGGTGAACATCGATCCTCCGGGAGTGGGCGGACAGCCGCTCGCACGCTATGGCCGGGGGGTTGCCCGGCGGTGTCCCGTCTGTTTCGGGGCGGTAACAACGGCGCCGGCGTGTCGCAGTGAGGTCCTGGAACGGCCCTCCTGCAGGGGCCCGCGCCGAGCGGAGCGAGGCGTGGGGGGCAGGAGGGTCCTTTCACTACGCTGGTGGGCATGGTCAGGGACGCGCAGCCACCCTCTCAGGAGCGACGGCGGGGCGCCTCCCTGGGCCTGCCCGCCGACGGTCCGGGGTCGCTCGCGCCCTTCGGCACCCGGGTCCTGGCGTTCCTGGTCGACGCGTTCCTCTCCGCCGTCGTCGCCGGCCTGTTCACCGCACCCGACCTGCCGGGCAACTGGAGCCTGCTGTCGTTCGCGGTCGTGTACGTCGTCTTCCTCGTGGCGCTCGGGCAGACGCCGGGCATGCGGCTGCTGGGGCTGCGGCTGGCCCACCCGAACCCGGCGGCCCGGCTGGCGCTCTGGCGGGCGGTCGTGCGCACCGGGCTGCTCGTGCTGCTGGTGCCCGCGCTCGTCGTCGACTCCGACGGCCGCGGCCTGCACGACCGGCTGACCGACACCGCCGTCGTCCGCGATCGCTGACGTGATCGTCCGCCGGGAGCGGCCCGCCGAGCACGCGGCCGTGGAGGCCCTGCACCGGGCGGCGTTCCCCACGGACGCCGAGGCCCGGCTGGTCGGCGAGCTGCGGGAGGACGCCGGCTTCCTGCCGCACCTGTCGCTCGTCGCGGTCGACGGTGACGACGTCGTCGGGCACGTGATCGCCACCCGCGGCTGGATCGAACCCCTGGGCGCCCCGGCCCTCGGCCTCGGTCCGATCGGCGTGCGGCCGGAGCGGCAGCGGCGGGGCGTCGGCACGGTGCTCGTGCACGCGCTGGTCGCCGTCGCGGAGGCAGCGGGGGAGTCGGTGGTCGCGCTGCTCGGGGACCCGGCCTACTACGCGCGCGCCGGCTTCGTCCGGGCCTCCGACCTCGGCATCGAGCCGCCGGACCCGGCCTGGGGAGTGCACTTCCAGGCCCGCCGCCTGGCCGGCCCGGAGCAGCGCGGCACGTTCCGCTACGCCGAGCCCTTCAGCCGGCTCTGACGGCCTCCCTGCGGGAGACCCTCCGTCTAGCGGCGGCGGACCTGCCGCTGGCTGACCGTCATCTGCCGGCCGCCGGGCAGCGGGCCGCCGGGGACGGGCATCCGGGCGCCGCCGAGGGCGGCCATCCGCCGGCCGAGGCTGTTGACCTCGGCGGCGGAGAGGTTGCGCGGCAGCTTCATCACGTGGGTGCTGAGCTTGCGCAGGGGGACCTGGCCCTCCCCGTCGCCCACCATGATGTCGTAGATCGGGGTGTCGCCGACGACGCGGGCGATCTTCTTCTTCTCCTGGGCGATCAGGCCGCGGACCCGCGCGGGGGAGCCCTCGCCGACCAGGACGATCCCGGGCCGGCCGAGCACCCGGTGGACGGCGTCGAGCTGGGCGGTGCCGGCGACGCCGGCGCTGACCCGCCAGTCGCCGCGCATGCCCTCGAGCACCCACGCCGCGGCGCCGGGCTGGCCCTCCACCTGGCGGTAGGCCGACCCCTGCGCCCGGCGGCCGAAGACGATCATGGCGGCGAGCAGGCCGAGGATGAGGGCCAGCGGCAGGAGGAGGAAGGGGGCGCCGAAGAGGATCGCCACCAGCTCGACGACGCCGGCCACCGCCACGAAGGCGATGAGCATCAGCCAGGGCAGCTTCGGGTCGTTCTTGCGCGTCAGCGAGTAGGCCTGCCGGATCATGCGGACCTGGTTGCCGACCCGCTTGAGCCGGCCGACCTTCGGCTGGCCGTCCTTGCCGAGCTTGGGGGCCTTGCCGGCCTTCGCGGCCCGGCCGCCCTCGCCCTTGCCGCCGGCCGCGGTGGCGCCCGACGCGGTGGCACCGCCCGTCGACCGGCCGCGCCCGGCCGTGCCGGGACCGCGCCCCGCCTTGCCGGTCGGGGCGGGGGAGTCCGTGGGCTTGCTGCGTGCCATGTCCCCAGGATAAGGGCGCGCGGGCGGGCTCCCGGGGGACCGGCGGGCCGAGCAGCCCCGAGGGGTCAGACCGAGCGGGTCAGGCCGCGGGCCTCGACGGCCTGCTGGTAGAGCCGTCCGGCCCGGTAGGAGCTGCGCACCAGCGGCCCGGCGAGCACGCCGGGGAAGCCGATCTCCTCGGCCTGCCGCTGGAAGTCGACGAACTCGTCGGGCTTCACCCAGCGGACGACGGGGTGGTGCCGCGGCGAGGGGCGCAGGTACTGGGTGATGGTCAGCAGGTCGCAGCCGGCCTCGTGCAGGGCGTGCATGGTCTCCACGACCTCGTGCGGCTCCTCGCCCATGCCCAGGATGAGGTTGGACTTGGTGACCAGGCCGGCCTCGCGGGCCGCGGTGATGACCGCCAGCGACCGCTCGAAGCGGAACCCCGGGCGGATCCGCTTGAAGATCCGCGGCACGGTCTCGACGTTGTGGGCGAGCACCTCGGGCCGGGAGGAGAAGACCTCGGCGAGCTGGGCCGGGTCGGCGTTGAAGTCGGGGATGAGCAGCTCGACGCCGCAGCCGGGGACGGCGGCGTGGATCTGCCGCACGGTCTCGGCGTAGAGCCACGCGCCGCCGTCGGGCAGGTCGTCGCGCGCGACACCGGTGACCGTGGCGTACTTCAGCTGCATGGTCGCGACGCTCTCGGCCACGCGGCGGGGCTCGTCGGTGTCGAGGTCGGCGGGCTTGCCGGTGTCGATCTGGCAGAAGTCGCAGCGCCGGGTGCACTGGTCACCGCCGATGAGGAAGGTGGCCTCCCGGTCCTCCCAGCACTCGTAGATGTTGGGGCACCCGGCCTCTTCGCAGACGGTGTGCAGGCCCTCGCGGCGGACGAGCGACCTCAGCTCGGTGAACTCCGGCCCGGTCCGGAGCCGGGTCTTGATCCACTCGGGCTTGCGCTCGATGGGGACCTGGCTGTTGCGCACCTCGAGGCGCAACAGCTTCCGTCCGGCGGGCTCGACCTTCGCGGGGGAGGGGGTGGGGGCCGCCGTCTCGGTCATGACCTGCACGGTACCCCCGGACGCGCACCGCCCCCGCGGCCACGAGGGACGGCGGGGGCGGTACGGAACGGCTCCGGGGAGGCTCAGGCCTGCCCGGCCGCGGGGCCTGCGGTCGGACCCTCCTGCGCGCCGCCGCCGCTGGTGAACGGCTCGGGAGCGGTCTGCGT
The DNA here is from genome assembly GCF_054050235.1 of Geodermatophilus sp. SYSU D00696. Lineage (NCBI taxonomy): Bacteria > Bacillati > Actinomycetota > Actinomycetes > Geodermatophilales > Geodermatophilaceae > Geodermatophilus > Geodermatophilus sp. SYSU D00696. Next base: position 9,273 of record NZ_JBJGYY010000047.1, read on the forward strand.
GGGGTCAGTGTCGCCGGCGTCGTCGTCACCGGCCACGTTCTGGGCGTCGCGGATGCCCATGTCGGACTCGGCGGGTGCCGAGTCGCCGGCGACGAACATCGCGTCGGAGACGGTCTTGCCGGACTGGTCGTTGCTCGGGGAGCTGGGCACGGGGTCCTCTCGGTAGCTGGGTACGGGCCCGTCACCGGCGGGAGCCGGCGTCCACGGGTCCTCCTTCTTGCGGCGCATCAGCACCGTCGCCGCGGCGACCGCCGCGACCACGGCCAGCAGCCACGGCCAACGCCGCGGCTCCGGCTGCGTACCCACCGAACGGCTGATCCTCCCGGCCTTCCGCGCGGTCTTCCTCTTGGCCTTCCTCGTCCTCACCGCTGCCCTCCTCCCGGCCTTCGCCGTCCCGCCGACGAGCTCGGCGCGGCGGTGCTCGAGCTCGCCCAGCGCGGTGCCGACGCCGGCAACGAGGCTGTCGCGGGCGCTGCCCAGCGCCGGGACGACGGTGTCGCGGGCGGCCGCGACGCGGGGGGCGACCTCGGTGGCCAGCGCGGCGCGGGTCGCCTCCTGCGCGGCCTCCAGGCGCGGCGCCAGGTCGGCGGCGGCCCGGGCCGCCGCCGCGCCCGCGGCGGTCAGCGCCGCGGTGACCGCGGGACCGGCGGTGTCGCGGGCCACCACGACGCGGGGGGTGAGCGCCTCGACGGCGGCGTCGACCTTCTCGCGGGCCAGCTCCAGCGCGGGGGTGGCGGCGTCGCGGGCGGCGTCCACGCGCGGGGCCAGCGCCTCCAGCGCGGAGCTGACGGCGGGGGCGGCGACGGCGACCGCCGCGGCCACCTTCGGGGCGACCGCCACGCGGGCGGCGTCCAGGACCGGGCCGGCCGTCTCACGGGCGGCGTCGACGCGGGGGGCCAGCTGCTCCGCGGCGGCCCGGCGGGCCTCGGTGACGGCGGCCCCGAGGTGGATCAGGCTCTCCTGGAGCTCGGCCCCGATGACCTGGCCGGGGGACTCGGCCCCGACGACCTGGTTCCGGGACGGTGAGCGGAACACGGGATGTACCTCCGGGTGATCGACTCCGGCCATCCTGCCCGCTCCACCGGATCGGCACACCCCGAGCCGGCGCCGTCCGTCCGCCGCCGGCAGGCGCCGTCAGGCGCTGCGCACCAGCGGCCGGTGCTCGGCGGCCAGCCAGCGCAGCAGGTCCCCGACCGGCATCGGCCGGGCGACGGCGTAGCCCTGCGCGACGTCGCAGCCCAGGCCCGCCAGCCGGGCGGCGGTGACCTCGTCCTCGATGCCCTCGGCCACCAGGCTCAGCCCGAGGTCGTGGGCCAGCGCGACGGTGTGCCGCACGATCGCCGCGGCGCGCTCGTCGTCGGCCACGTCGGCGGTGAGGCTGCGGTCGAGCTTGAGCTCGTCGGCCGGCAGCCGGCGCAGGTAGGCCAGTGAGCTGTAACCGGTGCCGTAGTCGTCGATCGAGGTGCGCACGCCCAGGCGGCGCAGCTCGGCGAGCACGGTGCGGCCGCGCTCGGGGTCGGCCATGAGGGTGTCCTCGACCAGCTCGAGGGTCAGCGCCGCCGCGGGCAGCCCGCGGCGGGCCAGCTGCGCGCCGACCTTCCCCGGCAGGTCGAGGTCGGCCACGTTGGCCGCCGACAGGTTCACCGACACCGGGACGCCGTGGGTGTCCCACCACTGCGCGACCGCGTCGAGCGAGCGCTCCAGGACCGCGTCGGTCAGCGGGCGCAGCAGGCCGGCCTGCTCGGCGGCGGGCAGCACGGCGGCGGGGCCGAGCAGGCCGCGCTCGGGGTGGTGCCAGCGCAGCAGCGCCTCGACGCCGACCACCCGGCCGTCGTCCATGGCGACCTGCGGCTGCAGGTGGACGTCGAGCTCGCCGGCGACCAGGGCGGTGCGCAGCTCCTCCATCGTGCGCAGCCGCTCGCCCGAGCCGCTGGAGGGGTCGGGCACGTAGACGTGGACGCCGGTCCGCTCGGTCTTGGCCGCGTACATGGCGACGTCGGCGCAGCGCAGCAGCTCCTGCACGTCGTCGGCCGGGACCGGCGCGGTCGAGACGCCGATGCTCACGCCGACGTGCAGCCGGATGCCGTCGACGGTGAAGGGCCGGCGCAGCAGGTCGTGGACGACCCCGGCCCGCTCGGCGGCGGTGCCCAGGTCCGCGCGCGGCAGCAGCACGGCGAACTCGTCGCCGCCGAGGCGGGCGAGCACCTCACCAGGTCGCAGCGCGGGGGCCAGCCGCGGGCCCACCTGGCGCAGCAGCTGGTCGCCCGCGCCGTGCCCGAGGCTGTCGTTGACCTCCTTGAACCCGTCGAGGTCGAGCAGCAGCAGGGCGGCCGGGCGCGTGGTGGTGGCCACGGCGAGCACCCTGCGGGCGGTCTCGAGCAGGGCGCGGCGGTTGGGCAGGCCGGTCAGCTCGTCGGTACGGGCCTCCTGGCGGACCGCCGTGAACGTGCGGACCTCGCGGAAGGTGACCGCCGTCCGGGCCAGCGCGGCGAGCACGCAGGCGACGGCGACCCACCCGGCGCCGGCGGGCAGGTCCCCGCCGAACCCGGCCGCGAGGACGGTGAGCGCGGCCAGCGTGCCGGCCAGCGGCAGGGCCACCAGCCGCCAGGTGATCCGGACCCCGCCGTCGTCGGCGCGCGGCGCCGGGTCACCGGTGGTGCGCTGGGCGGCGACCGCGGCGCAGAGGACGCCGGCCAGCCAGACCAGCTCGAGCGGGCCCCCGTCGGTGTACCGGCCGGCGGCGCTGAGCACGAACAGGGCGGCGTCGGCCACGGCGAAGAACGCGACCGCCCCGGCGGCCAGCAGCAGCGTGCGGTCGACGTGGACGCCGAGGACGGCGCACACGCCGGCGACCACCCCCAGCAGCAGGACGTCGGCCGCCGGCCAGGCCAGTTGCAGCAGCGAGACGGTGCCGGTGGCGGCGGAGAAGGGACCGAGCACGAAGCCGATGCCGACCGCCGTCGTCCCCAGCGCGACGACGATCCCGTCGAGCCACGTGCTGGCGAGGAACCGGGTCACGCGGGCGCGGATGAAGACCAACAGCGCCACGTAGAGGCTGACGTAGGCCACCGCCACGCTGGCGTCGCCGACCAGGGAGGGCGACGTGCCGGCCTGGCCGGTCTCCAGGATGCGGACCACGTTGCCGAGGGCCCCGGCGACGAGCGTGGTCGCCAGCGCCCGCCAGCCGAGGGCCTCGCGCGGGGCCGTGCGGGCGGTCAGCCAGCACGCGGCACCGGCGGCCAGCCACGGCAGGTGGTAGACGACGACGTCGTAGACGACGTCCCACGCGGCGCCGGCGGGTCGCGGGCCCACGCCGGTGGCGAAGGCAGCCACGCCGAGGACCGCGACCAGCAGGAGGAGGTCGCGGGGACCGGCTCCCCGGAGCCGGGAGGACACCGCTGCGGGACGCACGGGTACTGCATCGGCGGGCGCGGCGGCCGGGTGCACCGGGACGCACCGGGTCCGACCCCTCCGGGTGAGACGGCGCCGCGCGCTAGGCTGGGGGTGTGACCGGCGGACGCCTGCTTCTCCGGCCGTGCTGACCTGATCGACCTGTCAGCACGGCGACCCCTCCTGTGTGAGGGGTTTTTTCATGTCCGCCGACGGATGACCCCGGGAGCACCGCGATGAGCCAGACGGCGAGCCAGCCCACCACCGAGCCTGCCGAGGAAGGGGTGCCGCCGCACCGCTACACGCCGGCGCTGGCCCAGCGGATCGAGCTGGCGTGGCAGGACCGGTGGGCGGCCGAGGGCACCTTCCACACGCCCAACCCGACGGGCCGGCTGTCCGAGGGCTTCGACCGGGTCGCCGGCCGGCCCAAGGCGTTCCTCATGGACATGTTCCCGTACCCCTCGGGTGCGGGCCTGCACGTCGGGCACCCGCTGGGCTACCTGGGCACCGACGTGACCAGCCGGTTCCGGCGCATGGACGGCGACAACGTGCTGCACCCGATGGGCTACGACGCCTTCGGTCTGCCGGCCGAGCAGTACGCCGTGCAGACCGGTCAGCACCCGCGGATCACCACCGAGGCCAACATCGCCGCCATCCGGGCGCAGCTGCGCCGCCTGGGGGTCGACCACGACGAGCGCCGCACCTTCGCCACCATCGACCCGGGCTACTACCGGTGGACCCAGTGGATCTTCCTGAAGATCTTCGGCGCCTGGTTCGACGAGGAGGCCGGCCGCGCCCGTCCCGTCGAGGAGCTGGTGGCCGAGCTGGACGCCGGCACCCGCGAGCCCGCGCCGGGCACCAACCCCCCGGGGCTGCCGTGGGCCGAGCTGGCCGACGCCGACAAGCGCCGCGTCGTCGACGCCCACCGGCTGGCCTACCGCCACGAGGCGCCGGTCAACTGGTGCCCGGGCCTGGGCACGGTGCTGTCCAACGAGGAGGTCACCCCCGACGGCCGCTCCGAGCGGGGCAACTTCCCGGTGTTCCGGCGCCCGCTGACCCAGTGGATGATGCGGATCACCGCCTACGCCGAGCGGCTGCTGGCCGACCTGGACCGGCTGGACTGGTCGGACTCGGTCAAGCAGATGCAGCGCAACTGGATCGGCCGCTCGACCGGCGCGCGGATCCGGTTCCCCGTGGGCGAGGAGTCCGTCGAGGTCTTCACCACCCGCCCCGACACGCTGTTCGGCGCGACCTACATGGTGCTGGCGCCCGAGCACCCGCTGGTCGAGACGCTGACCGCGGACGCGTGGCCCGACGGCACCGACCCGCGCTGGACCGCGGGCGCCGCGACCCCGGCCGAGGCGGTGCGGGAGTACCAGCGGCAGGCCTCGCGCCGCTCGGAGCTGGACCGGCAGAACGAGAGCCGGGAGAAGACCGGCGTCTGGCTGGGCGTCAGCGCCGTCAACCCGGTGGACGGCCGGGAGCTGCCGGTCTTCATCGCCGACTACGTGCTGACCGGGTACGGCACCGGCGCGATCATGGCGGTGCCGGGGCAGGACGTCCGCGACTGGGAGTTCGCCGAGGTGTTCGGCCTGCCGATCGTGCGGACGGTGCAGCCGCCGGCCGACTTCGACGGCGGCGCCTGGACCGGCCCCGGCCCCGCGATCAACTCGTCGAACGCGGACCTGTCCCTGGACGGCCTGGACGTCGACGCGGCCAAGGCCGCGATCGTCGAGTGGCTGGTCGCGCACGGGTACGGCGAGGCGACGACCACCTACAAGCTGCGCGACTGGCTGTTCAGCCGGCAGCGCTACTGGGGCGAGCCGTTCCCGATCGTCTACGACGAGGACGGCCTGCCGCGGGCGGTGCCCGAGTCCATGCTGCCGGTGCTGCTGCCCGAGGTCGACGACTACTCGCCCAAGACCTTCGCCGACGACGACGCCGAGTCCCAGCCCGAGCCGCCGCTGTCGCGGGTCACCGAGTGGACCACCGTGGAGCTGGACCTGGGCGACGGGCTGAAGACCTACCGTCGCGAGACCAACACGATGCCCAACTGGGCCGGGTCGTGCTGGTACTACCTGCGCTACCTGGACCCCTCCGACGACACCCAGATGGTCGACCCGAAGCTGGAGCGCTACTGGCTGGGCCCGCGCTCGCCCGGCGACGTCGGCGGGGTGGACCTCTACGTCGGCGGGATGGAGCACGCGGTGCTGCACCTGCTGTACGCGCGCTTCTGGCACAAGGTGCTGCACGACCTGGGTTACGTCTCCAGCGAGGAGCCGTTCCGGCGGCTGGTCAACCAGGGGTACATCTCCGCCTACGCCTACACCGACGAGCGCGGCTTCTACGTGCCCGCCGCCGAGGTGGTGGAGCAGGACGGGCAGTTCCTGTACGAGGGCAGGCCGGTCAACCGTGAGTACGGGAAGATCGGCAAGAGCCTGAAGAACATGGTGACGCCCGACGAGATGATCGGGGCCTACGGCGCCGACACGTTCCGGGTCTACGAGATGTCGACCGGCCCCCTGGAGCAGTCGCGGCCGTGGGACACCAAGGCCGTCATCGGCTCGCAGCGGCTGCTGCAGCGGATCTGGCGGGTCGTCGTCGACGAGGAGACCGGTGCGGTCCGCGCAGCCGACGACGCCGCCCCGTCCGACGACGTGCTGCGCGCGCTGCACCGGGCCATCGCCGGCGTGCGCGACGGCATGGCGACGCTGCGGTTCAACGTGGCCATCGCCCGCATCGCCGAGCTGACCAACGCGCTGACCGCCGCCTACGGCGCGGACTCCCCGGTGCCGCGGGCGGTGGCCGAGCCGCTGGTGCTGCTGGTCGCGCCGCTGGCGCCGCACCTGGCCGAGGAGCTGTGGGCACGGCTGGGCCACTCCGACTCGGTGGCGTGGGCGCCGTTCCCGGTCGCCGACGAGCAGTGGCTCGCCGAGGACACCGTGCAGGTCGCCGTCCAGGTCAACGGCAAGGTGCGGGCGCAGGTGACCGTGCCCGCCGACGCCGACGCGGCGGCCCTGGAGGAGGCGGCGCGGGCGGACGAGAAGGTGACCGCGCAGCTGACCGGGAAGACGGTGCGGCGGGTGGTCGCCGTCCCGGGGCGGCTGGTCAACTTCGTCGTCGGCTGACCGGTGCCGGGCGGGCGGTTGGGTGCCGCCCGCCCGGGTCACACGGCGGGAGCGAGGGTGAGGACCCGGCGCACCGCGGCCTCGACCGCGTCGATGACCTCCGCGACCGGGACGTCGCGGCCCAGCTCGGCGCTCAGCGAGGTCACGCCGGCGTCGGCGATGCCGCACGGGACCATGTTGCTGAACGCCGACATGTCGGGATCGCAGTTGAGCGCGAAGCCGTGCATGGTCACCCCGCGCGCCACCCGCACCCCGATCGCGGCGATCTTGCGCTCGGGCCGGTTGCCGGTCCCGGGTGCGTCCGCGGCCACCCACACGCCGCTGCGCCCCTCGACCTGCTGCGTGCGTACGCCGACGCCGGCGCAGACCTCCATGAGCGCGTCCTCCAGCCGCCGCACGTGGGCGACGACGTCGACCGGGTCGGGCAGCGCCACGATCGGGTAGCCGACGAGCTGGCCGGGGCCGTGCCAGGTGATCTTGCCGCCGCGGTCGACGTCGATCACCGGCGTGCCGTCGAACGGGCGCTCGTGCGGCTCGGTGCGGCGACCGGCCGTGTAGACCGACGGGTGCTCGAGGAGCAGCAGCGTGTCGGGCCCCTCGCCGGCGACCCGCGCGGCGTGGATCTCGCGCTGCCGCGCCCAGGCCTCCTCGTAGGGGACGGTGCCTGTCCGGACGACGCGCAACTCGGTCACGATCTCCAGCCTATGCCCGGCTCAGCGGAGCCTGCGGGGCTCGCACGCTCGCGACGGGCCCCTGCAGGGAGGCCGATCACCGGAGCCTGCGGGGCTCGAGGCGGGTCTCGACGGCGGTGCCGTCGGGGCCGCGCTCGACCCGGTAGGCGCTCCCGCCGGGCCGGTCGGCGACCGCCTCGACCAGCTCGGTGCCGCGGTAGACCAGGCCGACGCCGTCGTCGGTGGCGTGCCCGGCCGGCAGCGTCCCGTCGGCCACCAGCCGGTGGTAGAGCGGGCGGCGCTGCTCCTCGGAGTCGTAGTGGACCCCGTTGGACGTGGGGATCAGCCCCAGGCCGTTCGTGACCGGCCGCAGGTCCGGGCCGTAGGAGTCGGTGGTGCCGCCGACGTGCCAGCACAGCGACCCGGCCGACACCCCGCCGAGCACGACGCCGGCCCGCCAGCACTCGGCGAGCACGTCGCCCAGACCGTGCACCCGCCACACCGCGAGCAGGTTGGCTACGCTCCCGCCGCCGACCCAGACGACGTCCTGGGCGAGCAGGTGCGCCCGCACGTCGGCGACCGTGGGCATCGGGAACAGGCTCAGGTGGCTCAGCCGCACCGCACTGCCGGCGAACGCGCCGTAGACCGCCGCCAGCCGGGCCGGGTCGTCGCCGGTCGCGGTGCCCAGGTAGCACAGCCGCGGGTGCTGCGGCGCGCCCGCCAGCTCGACGGCGAGGTCGAACACCGGGCCGGGCGCCCAGTCGTAGGGGCCCCTCCCGCGGGAGTCGAAGCCGATGCTGGTGGCCAGGATCGTCGGGGCGGCGGCGGGCATCAGGCGGCTCCGGTCGCGGTGGCGGGCCGCAGCGCGCGGAGCACGGCCGCGGCGGTGCGCCGGCCGCTGGCCATGGCGCCCTGGATGGACGGGGTGTCGCGGTGGTCGCCGCACACGTACAGGCCGCCGCCGAGGTCGACCGGACGGCGGTGCCGCAGCGGGGGCAGGGCGGCCGGCTGCGCCCCGGTCACCGTGACGGTCGTCAGGTGTGCCAGGTCGCTCGCGGCGACGTCGTGCAGCCGGGCGACCTCGTCGCGGACGTCGGTCTCCCGGGTGGTCGCCAGCGAGTTGCTGGCGACCAGGGCGCGACCGTCGGGGGAGTAGGCGGGCTGGGCGTCGCTGAGGACCACGCTGTTGACCAGCCGCCCGCCCGGCGTGCCGAGGACGATCAGCGGCTCGGTCCAGGGCGAGGCCGGCAGCACGTGGTAGTGGGTGGTCACCTGCCGCGGGGCCGCGGCCTCCACGGCCGGGACCAGGCCGGCGGCGGTGTCGGGGTCGGTGGCCACGACGACGGCGTCGGCGCGGGTGCGGCCACCGTCGGTGCTGACCTCCGTGCCGGTGACCGCGGTGACCCGCACGCCGGTGTGCACCCGCCCCGCCCCGACCCGGGCGGCGAGCTGCTCGCCGATCGCCTGGATGCCCTGCGCCGGCAGGCCGGTCGCGCCGCGGGCGAAGCTGCGCCAGAGCAGGTCGAGGTAGCGGCTCGAGGTCTCCAGCCGGTCCTCGAGCAGCACGCCGGCGAGGAACGGGCCGAAGAAGCGCTCGATCGCCGTCGTCCCCACGCCGGCCTGCCGGAGGTGCTCGGCGGCCGTCGTCTCGCGGGCGGTGAGCAGGCGGGGGACCGGCCAGTAGCCCGCCCGCGCGGAGAACGCCGCGATGGCCATCTTCTCCGGCAGCGACCCGACGGGTGCGCGCAGCGTGTCCGGCAGCGCGGTGGGTACCCGGCGCGGGTCGACCACCCGGTGCGCACGGCCGCCGGCCCGGACGACGGCACCGGGCGCGAAGTAGCCCAGGCCGAGCGCGTCCAGGTCGAGGTCGGCGGCGCGGGGGTAGCCGGTGTTGAACACCTGGAACCCGCGGTCGACGACGAACCCGTCGACCCGCTCGGTGGCCAGCCGTCCGCCGACGTGCCCGGCGGCCTCGAGCACGTGGACGTCGCAGCCGGCGGCGGCCAGCCGGGTGGCCACGGACAGCCCGGCCAGGCCCGCGCCGACGACGACGACCTCGGCGCGGGACGGCGGTGGCATGGCCCGAACCTAGGTGCAGCCGACGCTGCGCACCCGTCCGGGTCGGGTGGCTGTGGACGGATCCGGCGCCTGTGGACAGCCGGAGCGGGCCGGGGGTGGATCGGCCTACCGTCCCCGGCCGTGTCCACGCTGCGCGATCCCGACGCCGACCGTCCCGACCCCGATGCGGAGACCGACGCCGGTCCCGCGGCCCCGGTCGCGCCCCCGGTGGTGCCCGGCTACCGGCTCGACCGGCTGCTCGGGAGGGGCGGTTCCGGTGAGGTGTGGCGTGCCCGTCCCCGCGACGGCGGCCCGCCGGTGGCGGTCAAGGTCCTCGTGGCCGGGGACGCCGAGCGGCAGGCGCGCGAGGCTGCCCTCCTCGGTGCGCTGGACCACCCGCACCTGGTCCGGTTGCACGAGGTGGTCCACCAGCCGCGGCGCGGCGGCCCACCCCGGGTGGCGCTCGTCCTCGACCTGCTCGAGGGCGGCAGCCTCGCGTCCCTGCTGGCCCGGCGCGGGCGACTGCGCCCCGGCGAGGTGGTGACCACGCTGGCCCCGGTCGCGGCGGCGCTCGCCCGGGCGCACGAGGAGGGCGTCGTCCACGGCGACCTCTCGCCGGGCAACGTCGTGTTCACCGCCGAGGGGCGGCCCGTGCTCACCGACCTGGGCGTGGCGCGCGTCCTGGGGGAGGAGGCGGCCGGTGAGGTCACCCCCGCCTACGTCGATCCCGCGGTGGCGCGCGGCGGTGCGCCGGGTCCGGCGTCCGACGTCTTCGGCGTGGCCGCCGCCGCTTTCCACGCACTGACCGGGGTGGCGCCCTGGAACGCGGCCACGCCGGCGGACACCCTCGCCGTCGCGGCCGCCGGCGACCTGCCCGATCTCGCCACCCTCGCGCCCGACGCGCCCCCGGCGCTGCTCGAGGTGGTCGCCCGGGGCCTGTCGGCCGATCCCCACGCCCGCGGCTCGGCCGCGGCGTTCGCCCTCGACCTGCGCCACGCCTGCCGTCCCGAGCCCGTCCGGCTGCCCCGTGCCGGCGTTCCCGACGCCGACCTCGGCCGCACCGGCCGAGGACCGCGGACCGAGCTGACCCACCAGGTCCCCGGCCGGCACCGCAGGCCCACTCCCCGGGAGGTCCGGCCCGCCGCTCGCCGCCTCCGATGGCCGGGTCGGGCGGCGCTGCGCCGCGCCGCGGCCGGTGCCGGCACGGCCGTCCTGGTCGTCGTGGCGATCTGGGGAGGCCTGGCCTGGTCGCGGTCGGGACCGGCGGCCGGGCCGGCTCCGGTGAGCGAGGCGGCCGCGACCACCGCCGACGGTCCGTCGCCGTCGCCGTCGCCGTCGCCGTCGCCGTCGCCGTCGCCGTCGCCGTCGCCGTCGCCGTCGCCGTCCCCCGTGCCGCCGGCTGCTCCGCCGGGTGGGGCGGCCTCGCCGCCGGGCCCGGCTGCGCCGCCGGGTGGGGCGGCCTCGCCGCCGGGCCCGGCTGCGCCGCCGGCCGCCGAGGAGACGGACTGGACCGCCGTCCTCACCACGCTGTACCAGCGGCGCGCCGAGGCGTTCGGCACGGGAGATGCAGCCCTGCTGGAGGAGGTCTACACCGCCGACAGCCCGCTGCTCGCCACAGACCGCGCGTACCTGGCGGCGCTGACGTCGGCAGGGGAGGTGCTGAGCGGGTTCCGGCCGACCGTCACGCAGGTGACGCTCACCGGCGAGGCCACGACCGGCGGTCCCGTGCGGGTGGAATTACTTGACAGCTGGGCGGAGTGCGCCGTCGTGTCCGCGGAGGACCCGGACGGCCCGGTGCTGCGGACCGAGCCGGGCCGGGCGCCGGTCCGCGTCGAGATGGTCCTGGTCCCCGGTCCCGGCGGGTGGCGCATCGGCTCGGCCGGCCGGCTGTCGTGACCGGTCAGCCGCGCCCGAGGGCCTCGCGCAGCGCGGACGGCAGCGTCGCGTGACGGAACCGGTAGCCGGAGGCCTGCAGCCTGGCCGGGACGGCCCGCTGCCCGGCGAGCACGCTGGAGCGCCCGAACTCGCCGAGGGCCAGCTGCAGGGCGATCGCCGGCACGGGGAGGACGGCCGGACGGGAGACGGCGGCGGCGAGGTCGCGGACGAACTCGCGGTTGGGCACCGGCTCCGGGCCGGTCAGGTTCACCGGACCGCTGACGTCACCGGCGGTCAGCAGGAACAGGATGGCGCCGATCTCGTCGGCCAGGCCGATCCACGGCCAGAACTGCCGGCCCGATCCCATGCGGCCACCCAGCCCGAGGCGGAACACCGTGCCGAGGATGCGCACCAGCATCGCGCCGCGGCCGATCACCAGACCCGTGCGCAGGGTGACCACGCGGACGCCGGCGTCGGCGGCGGGGCGGGTGGCCTCCTCCCACTGCACGCACAGGCGGGCGAGGAAGTCCTGCCCCGGCTCGGCGTCCTCCTCGACGACACGGTCGCCGGTGTCGCCGTAGTAGCCGACCGCCGACGCCGACAGCAGCACCCGCGGCCGGGACGGCTCCGCGGCGACGGCGGCGGCCAGCGCCTCGCTGACGGTGGTCGTGCTGTCGATCCGGCTGGCGACCAGGTCGCGCTTGTAGCCGGCGGTGAACGGGCGCGGGCGGATCGGCGTGCCGGCCAGGTTGACCACGGCGTCGACGTCGCGCAGCAGCACGGGGTCGACGCGCCGGTGCTGCGGGTCCCAGCGGTGCTCGTCGGCGGTGCGGGGGGTGCGACGGACCAGGCGGATGACCTCGTGCCCGTCGGCGCGCAGCGCCGGGACCAGTGCCTGACCGATGAGCCCGGAGGCCCCGGTGACCGCGATCTTCACGACTCTCCTCGTCCCCCTCGGCATGGTGGTGGCCGGGTCCCGGCACTCGTGCCGGGACCCGGCCGGGGGACGTCAGGAGAGGCCGAGCTCACCCTCGAACTGGCCGGCCTCGAGACGCTCCTTGACCGTCCCGAGGAACCGGGCGGCGTCGGCACCGTCGACGATGCGGTGGTCGTAGGTGAGCGCCAGGTACACCATCGAGCGGACCGCGATGACCTCGCCGAGGTCGGGGTCCTGGACGACCACCGGACGCTTGACCACCGAGCCGGTGCCCAGGATGGCCACCTGCGGCTGGTTGATGATCGGCGTGTCGAACAGGGCGCCACGGCTGCCGGTGTTGGTCAGCGTGAAGGTGCCCCCGCCCAGCTCGTCCGGGGTGACCTTGTTGATCCGGGTCCGCTCGGCCAGGTCGGCGATCTTGCGCGCGATGCCGCCCAGGCTGAGGTCGCCGGCGCCGTGGATGACCGGCACCAGCAGGCCGCGCTCGGTGTCGACGGCGATCCCGAGGTTCTCCGCGTCGTGGTAGGTGACCGTCCCGGCCTCGAGGTCGACCGAGGAGTTCACGGCCGGGTGGACCTTGAGCGCCTCGACGGCCGCCTTGGCGAAGAACGGCAGGAACGACAGCTTGACGCCCTCACGGGCCTGGAAGTCCCGCTTGGCCCGGTCGCGCAGCCGGGCGATACGGGTGACGTCGACCTCGACGACGGTGGTCAGCTGCGCGCTGATGGCCAGCGACTCGACCATGCGGCGCGCGATGACCCCGCGCAGGCGCGACATCTTCTCGGTGCGGCCGCGCAGCGACGGGTCCGGCTGGGCCGCCGGCGACGGCGCGGCCGGACGGCCGGCGGCGGCCGGAGCGCTCGGCGCGGCCGGGGCCTCTGCCGGCGCGGCCGACTCCGCGCCGGCCGACTCGGCGGCGGCGAGGACGTCCTGCTTGCGGATCCGCCCGCCGACGCCGGTGCCCGTGAGCGTGGAGAGGTCCACACCGTGTTCGGCGGCCAGGCGGCGGACGAGCGGGGTCACGTAGGTGCCGCCGCCGTCGGCGGGTGCCGGTGCCGCGGTCGGGGCGGGAGCGGCCGGGGCCTGCCCGCCGGACGGGGCCGGGCGGGACTGGGTCGGCGGGGTGGCCTGCTGCTCGGCGACCGTCTCCGCGGCGCCGGAGCCGTAGTCGGCACCGGCGGGGACCGACGGCGGCGGACCGGGAGGAGCGGCGGCGGGCGGCTCCTGGCGGGGGGCCGGCGGCTGCTGCACCGGCGTCTGCTGCGCGGCGGGCTCGGGCGCGGGAGCGGACGGCGCGGGTGCCCCGCCGGCGGCGCCGCTGCCGATCACCGCGAGCTGGGCACCGACCTCGACGGTCTCGTCCTCGTTGACCGCGATGGACAGCAGGGTGCCCGACACCGGCGCCGGGATCTCGGTGTCGACCTTGTCGGTGGACACCTCCAACAGCGGCTCGTCAGCGGTGACCTCGTCACCGACGGACTTCAGCCAGCGCGTCACGGTGCCCTCGGTGACGCTCTCGCCCAGCGCCGGCATGGTCACCGGGGTGCCCTGGCCGTCACCCGAGGCGGCCCCGTCCGAGGAGGCCTCGCCCGAGGAGGCCTCGCCCGAGGAGGCCTGGCCGGCCGGTGCCGTGGCGGGCTCCGGAGCCGGCCGGCTCTCCTCCGACGGGCCGGGACCGGCGTCCTCGACCTGCTCGGTCGGGGTCTGCGGCGTGGTGTCGGCGTCCTCCGCGGAGGCCGGGCCGCCACCGGCATCGCCGTCGTCCTCGCCACCGATGACCGCCAGCTCGGCGCCGACCTCGACGGTCTCGTCCTCCGCCACCAGGATCCGGGTGAGCACACCCGCCGCGGGCGAGGGGATCTCGGTGTCGACCTTGTCGGTGGACACCTCGAGGAGCGGCTCGTCGACCTCGACCTGCTCACCCTCCTGCTTGAGCCAGCGGGTGACCGTGCCCTCGGTGACGCTCTCGCCTAGGGCGGGCATGGTGACGGAGGTCGGCATCGGGAGAGGGCTCCTTCGTGGTGGCGAGGGTGGGGGAGACGGCGGCCGGCGACGCGGGGAGCGGCGTCAGCTGTGGGCGTGCAGCGGCTTGCCGGCCAGCGCGAGGTGGGCCTCGCCGATGGCCTCGCTCTGCGTCGGGTGCGGGTGGATCAGGGCGGCCACCTCGTCGGGCAGGGCCTCCCAGTTGAAGATCAGCTGCGCCTCGGCGACCAGCTCGCCGACGCGGCTGCCCACCATGTGCACGCCGACCACCGGGCCGTCCTTCTGCCGGATCAGCTTGACCGCGCCCTGGGTCTTGAGGATCTGGCTGCGGCCGTTGCCCCCGAGGTCGTAGGTGAGGGTCTCGACGTCGCCGTACTTCTCGCGGGCCTGGGCCTCGGTGAGGCCGACCGAGGCCACCTCCGGCTCGGAGTAGGTCACCCGCGGGACGCCGGCGTAGTCGATCGGGACGACCGGCAGGCCGGCGAGGCGCTCGGCGACGAGGATGCCCTCGCCGAAGCCGACGTGGGCCAGCTGCAGGGTGGGGATGAGGTCGCCGACGGCGGAGATGGTCGGGACGTTGGTCTGGCAGTACTCGTCGACCAGCACGTAGCCGCGGTCCATCGCGACGCCGGCCTCCTCGTAGCCCAGGCCCTGGCTGACCGGGCCGCGGCCGACGGCGACGAGGACGATCTCGGCCTCGAACTCCTTGCCGTTCTGCAGGCTGACCTTGACGCCGTTCTCGGTGTGCGCGACCTCCGACACCAGGTTGCCGAGCTCGAAGTTGATCTTCCGGCGGCGGAAGGCCCGCTCCAGCAGCTTGGAGGAGCTCTCGTCCTCCAGCGGGACGAGGTGCTTGAGGCCCTCGATGATCGTGACGTCGACGCCGAAGGACTTCCACGCACTGGCGAACTCGCAGCCGATGACGCCGCCGCCGAGGATGATCGCCGACGTCGGGACGCGGTCGAGCCCGAGCGCCTGCTCGCTGTCGATGACGCGGACGCCGTCGAGCTCGACGCCGGGGATGCTGCGCGAGTAGGACCCGGTGGCCAGCAGGACGTGCCGGCCCTCGTAGGTCTGCCCGTTGACCGACACGGCGGTGGGGGAGACCAGCCGGCCCTCGCCCTCGACGTACGTGATGCCGCGGCTCTTGATCAGGCCCTGCAGGCCCTTGTACAGCCGCGCGATGACGCCGTCCTTGTAGGCGTTGACGCCGTCCATGTCGATGCCGGCCAGCGAGGTCTTGACGCCGAACTGCTCGCCCTCGCGGGCCTGGTCGGCGATCTCACCGCTGTGCAGCAGCGCCTTGGTGGGGATGCAGCCCCGGTGCAGGCAGGTGCCGCCCACCTTGTCCTTCTCGACCAGGACGACCGACAGGCCCAGCTCCGCCGCCCGCAGCGCGGCGGCGTAGCCACCCGAGCCACCGCCGAGGATGACCAGGTCGGCAGGGGTGGTGGGTGCGCTCACGACGTGCTCCTCGTTGATCTCGGCCTGCCCCGCCCGTTCGGGCGGGGGGATGGTCCGCGCCCATCCTGCCACTCCGGCGGAGGGGCGGCTCAGGGCGCCGACCAGCGGCGGGGCGCGCGTCGCGGGCACGACGCCGGCGCCCCGCCCGGGTGGTGGTCAGCCGGCGAGCAGGTCCTCGATCGTGGCCAGCAGCGTGCGGACCGGGACGCCGGTGCCGCCCTTGGGCGTGTAGCCCCACGGGGCGCCGGTGTTGTAGCTCGGGCCGGCGATGTCGATGTGCGCCCAGGGCAGCCCGGTGGGCACGAACTCGGCGAGGAAGTGCGCCCCGACGAGCATGCCGCCCATCCGATCGGCGTTGGCGTTGACGAAGTCGGCGATGGGGGAGTCGATGCCCCGGCGCAGCTCCTCGGGCATCGGCATGGCCCACATCGGCTCGCCGCTGCGCCGGCTGGCGGCCACGACGGCGTCGCGCAGGTCGTCGCTGCCCATGACGCCGGCGGTGCGGGCCCCGAGCGCGACCAGCTGCGCGCCGGTGAGCGTGGAGGTCTCGAGCAGCACGTCCGGGGAGTCCTCGGCCGCCCGGGCGATGGCGTCGGCCAGGATCACACGGCCCTCGGCGTCGGTGTTGGTGATCTCGGCCTTCTTGCCGTTGCGGAAGGTGACCACGTCGGCCGGCCGGTAGGCGGTGCCGCTGGGCAGGTTCTCCGCCATCGGCACGGTGGCGGTCAGCTCGACCGGCAGGCCGAGCCGGGCGACCAGGCAAGCCGTGGCGATCACGGCGGCGGCGCCGGCCATGTCGCTGGTCATGTGGTGCATGTTCGCGGCGGGCTTGATGGACAGGCCGCCGCTGTCGAAGGTGATGCCCTTGCCGACGAGAGCGACCTTCTTCTGCGCCCGCTTGCCCGAGTACCGCAGCCGCAGCAGTCGCGGGCCGCGCGCGGAGCCCCCGCCGACGGCGAGGACGCCGCCGTAGCCGCCGGCGGCCAGCTCGTCCTCGGCGAGCACCTCCACCGACAGCCCCGCGGCCTTGCCGGCCGCCGCGCCGCGGGCGGCGAGCTCGGCCGGGTACAGGTCGTTGGGCGGGGTGTTGACCAGGTCGCGCACGAGGGCGACCGCGTCGGCGACCGCGCGCACCCGGGCCAGCGGCGCCTTGGCCGCGCCGGCGTCCGGGACGACGACGGTGAACTCGCGCGGCGGCGCCGGCCGGTCGGCGGGCAGGTCGGAGCGGTAGGCGGTGAACTCGTAGGCGCCCAGCAGCGCGCCCTCGCCCACGGCGTGCAGCCGCTCTGCGTCGGGCGTGCCCCCGACCGCGGCGAGCAGCGAGACGACCGAGCCGCGGCCGCCCAGCGCCCGGCTGGCCGCCCCGGCGGCCCGGCGCACCGCCTCGGCCGGGTAGCCGCCGCCGTTCCGCGGGGCGCCGAGGCCGACGGCCGCCACGACGGGGAAGGGGCCGTGGCCGAGGCTGGCGACCCGGGTGACCTCGTCCTCGGCGCCGCGGGCACCGAGGTCGGCGAGGGCGGGCAGCAGCCGGCCGCCGAGCAGGCGGTCGACGGCCTCGGCACCCGGCGTGGGCAGCAGGCCGGAGCTGCCCTTGCCGATCCCCACGACGACGGCGTCGGCGGGGGTCTTCTCGAGCGGGCGGTCGGTGGCGGTGATCGTCGGCGGCACCGCTCGATCCTAGGGGGCGCCGATCCGGCGGTCGTGAGGACGGCGAAGGAGTCGGCGGGCCGGCGTCGCTACGGTTCCGGTGTGAGCCCGCGGACCTCCCCCCTGCACGACCGCCACGTCGCGGCCGGCGCCAAGCTCGCCGACTTCGGCGGGTGGTCGATGCCCATCGAGTACGCGGGTGGTGGCGTCCTCGCCGAGCACGCCGCCGTGCGGGAGGCGGTGGGCCTGTTCGACGTCTCCCACCTGGGCACCGGCACGGTCCGCGGGCCCGGCGCCGCGGCGCTCGTCGACGCCTGCCTGACCAACGACCTGTCCCGCATCGGCCCCGGCCGGGCGCAGTACACGCTCTGCTGCGTCCCCGACGGGGAGCCCGACGCCGGCGGCGTGGTCGACGACCTGATCGTCTACCTGCACGCGGACGACGACGTGCTGCTGGTGCCCAACGCCGCGAACGCGCAGGAGGTGCTCTCCCGGCTGGCCGACGCGGCGCCGTCCGGGGTGACGGTGACCGACCGGCACGAGGAGGTCGCCGTCCTCGCCGTCCAGGGGCCGCGCTCGGCCGCCGTCCTCGGCGCCGCCGGGCTGGCCGCCGACCTGTCCTACATGGCCTTCGCCGGCGGGGCAGGGGAGGAGGTGGCCGTCTGCCGCACCGGCTACACCGGGGAGCACGGCTACGAGCTGCTCGTCGCCGCCGACCGGGCCGGCGACCTGTGGGACCGGTTGCTGGAGGCCGGGGCCGCCGAGGGCATCCGCGCCTGCGGCCTGGGCGCCCGGGACACGCTGCGCACCGAGATGGGCTACTCGCTGCACGGTCACGAGCTGTCGCGGTCGATCACCCCCAACCAGGCCCGCAGCGGCTGGGCCGTGGGCTGGCGCAAGCCGGCGTTCTGGGGCCGCGAGACCCTGCTGGCCGAGCGCGAGGCCGGTGCCGCGCGCCTGCTGTGGGGGCTGCGCGCTCCCGGGCGCGGCATCCCCCGGCCGGGCATGGCCGTCCTCGACGCCGGGGGAGCGCGGGTCGGCGAGGTCACCAGCGGCACCTTCTCGCCGACCCTGCGCACCGGGATCGCGCTCGCCCTGCTCGACACCGCAGCGGAGCCGACCGAGGGTGCCGCCCTCGCCGTCGACGTCCGGGGCCGCCCGCAGCCGGTCGAGGTCGTCCGTCCGCCGTTCGTCCCCTCGCACGTCCGCTAGGAGGATGGCCCGGACGGACCTTCGTCAGGCCTTCTGCTTGGACTCCTTGGTGGGCTCCGGCGGGTCGGGCAGCTCGTCGGCCATGGTGGCGTTGCGCTGTCCCATCGGGACCGGCTCGCCCTCGGTGGTGTCCTCGGCCGTCTGGTGCTCGGCCTCGGAGTTGATCTCCGCGCCGAACAGCACCAGGTAGCAGGTGAGGTACAGCCACAGCATCAGGACGATGACGCCGGCGATGGTGCCGTAGGTCTTGTCGTAGGACCCGAAGGCGTCGACGTAGAAGCTGAAGCCCAGGCTGACCAGCGCCCAGATGACCGTCACGACGATCGCGCCCAGGCTGACCCACTTCAGCTGCGGGGCGTCGCGGTCGGGCGCCACCCGGTAGAGCACCGCCAGCGAGCCGGCGAAGACGCCGAGCAGCAGCACCCAGCGCACCACCTGCGCCAGGACCGTGCCGACGACGCCCAGTGGCAGCGCGTCGAGCAGCGCCGGCACCACGGCGACCAGCGTGAAGGTGATCAGGATGAACAGGATCGCGCCGAGGGTCAGCCCCAGGGCCATCGCCTTGCGCTTGACGAAGGAGCGGGTCTCGACCTCGTCGTAGGCGATGTTGACCGCCGAGATCACGTTGCCGGTGCCGCCCGAGGCCGACCACAGGGCGGCCAGCACGGAGACCGCCAGCGACAGGGACAGGGCGCCACCGCTGTTCTCGGTGATCGCGGTGAGCTGGGTGCCGATGAGGCTCGCCGCGTCCTCGGGGAGCTGGGCCGACAGGTCCTCGACCTGCTGGGCGACGGTCTCCGGCGAGGCGACCAGGCCGTAGATGGAGATCGTCGCGATCAGCGCGGGGAAGATCGCGAGGAACGCGAAGAACGCGACGCCGCCGGCGATGATCGGCATGTTGTCGGCGTTGTGCTCGGCCCACGCCCGCTTGACGATCTGCTTCCAGCCGCGCGCCGGGATCTGCGTCGGCGTCTCGGCGTGCACGCCGGGCAGGTCGGCGTGGGTGGGGCCGCCGGGCGGGACCCTGCCGGGATCGGCCGGTCCCTCACCGCGGGCGGCCCGCTCCTCCGCCTCCCGGGCGGCCGCGCGGCGGGCCGCCTTCTCCTCCACCCGCTGCCGGATGCGGTCGACGGCGCTGTCGCGCTGCCTGGTCCCGGCCATGCCCGGTCCTCCCGTGTCCTCGGTCGATGTCCCGTCAGTCGCCCGGCCAGGTGCCGGTCAGCTTGGTGAAGCCACGCGCGCCGAGCCGGTCGATCGTGGCCTTGGTTGCGGCGAAGATGGCGCCCTGGATGGCCGCGGCCAGCACGACCTCGCGCATGCGGTACTCGCTCTGCAGCGCGTCGGGGGCGTCCTCCTCGCCGGAGACCCGCTTCCAGACCTGCTTGAAGATCGCCCCGGAGACGACGCCGGCGAGGAGGCCGGCGCCCAGGCCCACGGGGCGGTAGACCAGCTTCGCGCTCTTCTGGCTCACCTGCGCACCTTCCCCTTGGCGACCCCGCTCTTGGCGAGGGCCTTGCCCGTGGCCTTCCCCGTCGCCTTGCCCTTGGCCTTCGTGGCGACGGCCTTCTGCGCGACGGCCTTCTTCGCGGCGCTCTGCGCCAGCGCCCGGCGCCGGGCGTCCCGGGCGACGGCGCGCTGCGCCCGCTTGGCCTCCCGGGTGGCCTGCGCGCGGGCCCGCCGGGCCTCTGCTCGCGCCTGCGCCAGTGCGGCACCGGTCGCGGTGGAGGCGGCCGAGGCACGGCGGCGCCTGCGCCGGCGGCGCCACGCGACCAGGCCGACCAGGCCGGCGAGCGCGGCACCGGCGCCGATGACGGCGGGCGGGCTCTCGCGGTAGGTCTCGACGGCGGTGTCCTTGGCGCGGGCCGCGCCCTCCTTGGCGCGGGCGGGGACGTCGAGGCGGGCACTGAGCTCGTCGACGGTGCGGCCCAGCTGCTCGCGGGTCGCCTCGATCTCGGCCTTGATGGCGTCGGGATCGGCCGGACCGGCGGAGTCGGACCCGTCGGGACGGGAGCTGCCGGACGCGGTGCTCATCGGCGCGCACTCTCCTTGACGGTCGCGATGTCGGCCTTGGTGCTGGCGATGGCCTCGGTGGGCACCGGCGGGGTGCCCTGCTGCACGTCCTTCTTGCCGACCAGCGCCAGCACGCCCGCGACGGCGAACAGCACGACGGCGACGACGAGCGCGGCGAGCCAGGCCGGCATGACCACGTCGAGGGCGAGGACGGCGGTGGCGACGAGCACGCACAGGCCCAGGAAGCCGAACAGGCCCGCGCCGCCGAACAGGCCGGCGCCCACACCCAGGCGCTTGGCCTTCTGGGTCATCTCGGCCTGCGCCAGCCGGGCCTCGTCGCGCACCAGGCGCGACACCTGCTCGGTCAGCTGGCTGATCAGCTGGCCGGTCGAGGCGTCCTCGGTCGTCGGGGGCGGAGGGGTGGCGCGCGAGGCGCCCCCCGCGGACGGCACGGTCATCGGTCCTCCGGTGGGCAGCGGTCGTCGGACCTCCCATGCCCCTGCCGGTCGCTCCCGACACCCACCGGTCGATCACACCGCGGACACGGTCCGGCGTCACTAGCCTCGGGCCATGACCTGGACCTGGCGGCTCGAGGATGCCGACGGCGCCACCATCGACCCCGCCGCGCTGGGCGTCGAGGTGCCCGGCTCGGACAACCAGGGCGACGCGGAGTCGTGGCTGGGGGAGAACTGGCGTGACCTGCTGGGCCGGGGGGTGGCCACGGTGAGCCTGTTCGACGGCGACCGGAAGGCCTACGGCCCGATGGGCCTCGCCCCGGCCTGACCCTCGACTCGACGTCGAGGGTCAGGCCGGGGCGGGCCGGATCAGCCTCGGGAGGTCTTCGCGGGGTCCCGCTCGACGACGTCGCCGAGGACCTCGTCGATCCGCTCGAGGACGTCGTCCTCGAGCCGGACGCCGGCGGCCTTCACGTTGTCGTGCACCTGCTCGGGGCGGGTCGCGCCGATGATCGCCGCGGCGACGTTCTCGTTCTGCAGCACCCAGGCGACGGCGAGCTGGGCCATCGACAGCCCCAGGTCGTCGGCGACCGACCGCAGGTCCTGCACCCGGGTGAGGACGTCGTCGGTCATGAACTGCCGGATGAACCGGCCGGCCTCCGGGTCGGTGGCGCGGCTGCCCGCGGGCGGCTGCTCGCCGGGGCGGTACTTGCCGGTGAGCACGCCCTGCGCGAGCGGGGACCACACGATCTGCGAGATCCCCTCGCGCTGCGAGGTCGGGACGACCTCCTCCTCGATGACCCGCCACAGCATCGAGTACTGCGGCTGGTTGCTGATCAGCTGGACGCCGAGGTCACGCGCGAGCGCCGCGCCGGCGGCGATCTCCTCGGCCCGCCACTCCGAGACCCCGATGTAGAGGACCTTGCCCGCGCGCACCAGGTCGGCGAAGGCGGTCATCGTCTCCTCCAGCGGCACCGTCTCGTCGTAGCGGTGCGCCTGGTAGAGGTCGATGTGGTCGGTCTGCAGCCGCCGCAGCGAGGCCTCGCAGCTCTCCTGGATGTGCTTGCGGCCCAGTCCGCGGTCGTTGGGGCCCGGGCCGGTGGGCCAGTAGACCTTCGTGAAGATCTCCAGGCCCTCGCGGCGCTGGCCGGCCAGGGCGCGGCCGAGCACCGCCTCGGCGCGGGTGCCGGCATAGACGTCGGCGGTGTCGAAGGTGGTGATGCCGGCGTCGAGGGCGGCGCGCACGCAGGCCTGCGCGGCGTCCTCCTCGACCTGGCCCCCGTGGGTGAGCCAGTTGCCGTAGGCGATCTCGGAGATGGTCAGGCCGGAACGGCCGAGGCGTCGGTACTCCACGTGGCCCGACGCTAGCCCCGGCCCGCCGCGGTCACCCGCTCAGGGCCCGGCCAGCCGCCCCGCCAGCCAGCCAGCGGCCGCGGCGGCCCGCTCGGGCCCGGCCACGGCGTGCACCAGCAGCACGCCGTCGAGGGCCGCGAGCAGGCCCGCGGCGGCGGCCGCCCGCTCGGCGTCGGCGACGTCCAGGCGCGGCCCGACCCAGGCCAGCCAGTCCTCGGCGACCCGGCGCGCGAGGTCGGCGAAGGGCTGCCGTCCGCGGGCGGCCAGTCCGGACACCTCCAGGTACAGCCGGACGTGGGCGTCGGCGCCGGAGTCCTGCAGCGACGTCCACAGCACCGGCAGCAGACGGCCGGGCGGGACGGCGTCGCCGGGCAGCGCGGCGGCCAGGCCGGCCTGCAACTGCCGGCCCACCTCGTCGAGGACGGCGGACAGGAGGTTCTCCCGGGTGCCGAAGTAGTACAGGAGCATCCGGTCACTGGTCCCGAGAGCCGCGGCCAGCGGCCGCAACGACAGGGTGGCGACCCCCTCGCGGAGGACGTGGTCGACGGCCCCGGCCAGGTAGGTCTCCCGCTGTCCCGTCTCCCTTGCCGCACTCATGTAGCAGACGCTACATTGCTTGACGTGTAGCGACTGCTACACACGACCCCGATGGAGGAGGCGGCGGTGCACGAGACGACGGTGACGACCCGGGTCGGGCCGGTGCGGGTGCGGCAGACGGCGGCGGACGGGGGACCGGTGGTCCTCGCGGTGCACGGACTGCTGCTGGACGGCCGGCTGTGGGACGGCGTGGTCGACCAGCTGGGGCCGGACGTCCGGGTCGTGGTCCCCGACCTGCCCCTGGGCGCCCACCCCCGGGCGGTGCCCGACCGGTCGGCGCTGACGCCCGAGCACCTCGCCGGTGCGCTGCTCGACGTCCTCGACGGGGTGGGCGCCGGCTCCGCGGTGCTGGTCGGCAACGACACCGGGGGAGCCCTCGCCCAGCTGGCCGCCGCGGCCGCACCCGGGCGCGTGGCGGGACTGGTGCTGGCCGGCTGCGACGCGTTCGAGCACTTCCCGCCGCCGCTGCTGCGCCCGCTGCCGCGCGCGGTCCGCGTGCCGGGCGTCCCGGCGGCGTTCGTGCGCGTCCTCGCCGTCCCCCGGCTCCTGGCCGACCCCGGGCCGCTGAACCTGTTCACCGTCCGCGGCCTCGGCCGGTCGCTGGTCGCCGACCTGCTGCGGCCGGCGCGCACCGACGCCGCCGTGCGGGCCGACCTGACGGCCCTCGTCGCCTCGATCCGGCCCCGGCCCCTGCTCGATGCCGTCCCCGCGCTGGGCCGGCTCGGGGTGCCCGCCGCCGTCGTCTGGGGTCGCCGGGACCGGGTCTTCCCGACGCGCGGCGCCGAGCGGCTGGCCCGGCTGCTGGCGACCGGGGTCACCTGGCTGGACGACGCGCTGACCTTCGTGCCCTGGGACCGGCCCGACGCCGTCGCCGAGGCGGTGCGGCGCGTGGTGGGCGCCGCGGTGCCCTGAGCCTCAGACCTCGGCGCCGAGGGCGACCTCGGGCTTGGGGAAGCGCCACCGGCGGATCATCGTGGCCCGGCTGATCCCGTACCAGCGCAGGCTCCGCATCTTGTGCGGCTGGTCGGGGAAGCGCTCGCGCACCGTCCGCGAGATCCGCCGTCCCAGGAACACCGAGTCGACGATGATCACCAGGAAGAACAGGAACCAGAGCAGGACGGTGTAGTTCTGCACCGCCGGGTTCGGGATGAAGTAGCCCACCAGGACGAGCGCGGCGACCGGCAGGAAGTAGCTGCCGGCGTTGCGGCGGGCGTCGACGAGGTCCCGGACCAGCTTGCGGACCGGACCGCGGTCGCGCGCCGGCAGGTAGGCGTCGTCGCCGCGGGCCATCCCGGCCCGGGTCTGCACCCGGCGCTGCGCCTGCTGCTCGCGCATCCGCCGGTAGGCCTCCTTGCGGGTGGTGGGAGGCGGCGGCGGCGGGCCGGGACGGCGTCCCTGGGCCTCGGTGCGCTTGGGCGTGGGCCGGCCCTTGCCGCCGGACTTGACCAGCTGCGTCTCGGTCACGTCGGCGGCGGTCTCCGGGGCGGTGGAGGCGCGGTCCCGGCGCCCGGGCAGGCGGAGCTTCACGGTCGTGCAGTCTACGTGCGTCCGCGCGAGGGACTGACCGTCGCGACCGCGCGCCGTACAGTGGGAAGAGGGCCCGCCACGGCGGTGTTGACCCGCGGCAGGGAGTGCCGCAACGGACCCCTCGGATGTGGGAGGACAACGACATGACGGTGCAGGACACCGAGACCACCGGCAGCACCGGCGTGCTGCTCAGCGACCCGGCGGCCGCCAAGGTCAAGGCGCTGCTGGACCAGGAGGGCCGCGACGACCTGCGCCTGCGCATCGCCGTCCAGCCCGGTGGCTGCTCCGGCCTGCGCTACCAGCTCTTCTTCGACGAGCGGTTCCTCGACGGCGACCAGACCTACGAGTTCGGTGGCGTCGAGGTCATCGTCGACCGGATGAGCGGCCCGTACCTGGGCGGCGCGGTGATCGACTTCGTCGACACCATCGAGAAGCAGGGCTTCACGATCGACAACCCCAACGCGCAGGGCTCCTGCGCCTGCGGCGACAGCTTCCACTGACAGAAGGGCCCCTCTGCCCCCGGGACACGCTCCGCGAGCCCCGGGACCCTGCAGAAGGGCCGTTCCAGTCCGTCACCAGAACGGGGGGGGGGGGGGGGGGGGGGGGGGGGGGGGGGGGGGGGGGGGGGGGGGGGGGGGGGGGGGGGGTGGGGGGGGGGCGGGGCGCTT
>NZ_JBJGYY010000048.1:0-33432 GCF_054050235.1 Geodermatophilus sp. SYSU D00696
GGCGCCCGCCCCGCCCCCCCCCCCCCCCCCCCCCCCCCCCCCCGCAGGCCCCCCCCCCCCCCCCCCCCCCCCCCCCCCCCCCACGGATCCGCTCACACGAAGGGCGAGTTGTACATCGCGAAGTAGACGGCGATGTAGTGGCAGACCGCGGCCACGATGGTCGCGGCGTGGAAGACCTCGTGGTAGCCGAAGACGCCGGGCACCGGGTTGGGCCACTTCACCGCGTAGGCCACCCCGCCGAGCGTGTAGAGCACCCCGCCGACCGCGAGCAGCACCAGCGAGGTCACGCCGGCGATGTGCAGGATGTCGGTCAGGACGAACACGGCCACCCAGCCCAGGCCGACGTAGAGCGGCACCCCGACCCAGCGCGGCGCCGTCGGCCAGGTCAGCTTGAGGCAGACCCCGGCCAGCGCCCCGGCCCAGACGCCGGCGAGGACCCAGTACCCCAGCGGCTGGTCGACGGCGAGCAGGGAGAACGGCGTGTACGTGCCGGCGATGAACAGGAAGATCATCGAGTGGTCGAGCCGCTTCATGACCTTCCAGCCGCGCGGTGACCAGCGGCGGCGGTGGTAGAGCGCGCTGATGCCGAACAGGCCGCAGATGGTGGCGCAGTAGACGGCGACGGAGAAGCCCGACCGCGCTCCCAGGACCGAGCCCAGCGGGATGAGGACGGCGCCGGCGACGATCGCGCCGAAGAAGGCGAACAGGTGCAGCCAGCCGCGCATCCGCGGGCGGGTGTCGGGGTGCTCCCAGTCGGAGTCGGCGAAGTCCTCGGCGGTCCAGGTCCGCTCGACCCGCTCGCCCTCCGCGACGACGGTGCCGACCGCGACGCCGCGCGGGGCCTCGATCTCGGCGGCGTCGGCCTGTACCCGGACGGGGTCGAGATCGTCGGGGGCGCCGGTCATGCCCCGAGGTTACGGAGGCGTAGGTGCCGGCGCACCGGGGCCCTTCTAGGGTGGACCCGTGGGGGCGCGTCAGTGGGTCCGCGATGTCCTGACGCAGTTGTACGAACGCCGGCTGGCGCGCCAGCTGGTCGGGGTCGACGTCCCCCGCCACGTCGGCGCGATCATCGACGGCAACCGCCGCTGGGCCCGGGCCACCGGGCTGCTCGACCCCAACGCCGGGCACCGCCGCGGCGCCGACCGGATCGCCTCGTTCCTGGGCTGGTGCGATGAGGCCGGCGTCGAGGTGGTCACCCTGTTCCTGCTCTCCACCGACAACCTCTCCCGGCCCGAGCCGGAGCTCACCCCGCTGCTGCGGATCATCGAGGGCGTCGCCGAGGACCTCTCCGCGCCCGACCGGCGCTGGCAGCTGCGGCCGGTCGGCGCGCTCGAGCTGCTCCCGGCCGAGACCGTGGCCGTGCTGAAGCAGGCCGAGGAGGTCACCCGCGGCCGCCCGGGCGCCCACGTCAACCTCGCCGTCGGGTACGGGGGACGGCGCGAGATCGCCGACGCCGTCCGCTCGCTGCTGGCCGAGCACGCCAGCCGGGGGACCTCGCTCGACGAGCTGGTCGAGGTGCTCGACGTCGAGCACATCGCCGAGCACCTCTACACCCGCGGCCAGCCCGACCCCGACCTGGTCATCCGCACCAGCGGCGAGCAGCGGCTCTCGGGGTTCCTGCTCTGGCAGACGGCGCACTCGGAGTTCTACTTCACCGACGTCTACTGGCCCGACTTCCGCCGCGTCGACCTGCTGCGGGCGCTGCGCGCCTACGCTGCGCGGCACCGCCGGTTCGGGGGCTGAGAGACTGGCGCCCATGGCACCCGGCGCGGTCGACGTCCCCCTCGAGTACGTGAAGCTGGGACTGCGGTTCGACCGCCTGGAGTCCGGGTTCGTCGACGCCTACACCGGTGAGAAGCGGATCCGCGCGCAGGTCGAGGACGAGCCCGCGCCCACGCCCCAGGCGCTGCGCGACCAGGCCCGGGCGCTGCTGCGCGAACTCGACGCCGCGGGGCTCCCCGCCGACCGCGCCGGCTTCCTCCGCGGCCAGCTCACCGGGCTGGAGTGCACCGCCCGGAAGATGAGCGGCGAGCCGGTGGCCTTCCTCGACGAGGTCCGCAGCTACTTCCAGGTCGACCTCACCCTCGGCGACCCCGTCGACTACGCCGCCGCGCACGCCGAGCTCGACGCGCTGCTGCCCGGCGACGGCACCCTGGCCGAGCGCTACGCCGCCCACCGGCGGCGCGAGGAGTGCCCGCCGCAGCGGCTGGAGGCGGCGGTGCACGCGCTGTCGAGCGCGCTGCGCGACCGGGTGCGCGGCCGGTACGGGCTGCCCGAGGTCGAGACGGTGCGCTACGAGGTGGTCACCGACAAGCCGTGGTCGGGCTTCAACTACTACGAGGGCGACTACCGCTCCCGCGTGGCGATCAACGCCGACCTGCCGCACCGGCTCAGCCAGCTGGTCCACCTGGTGGCCCACGAGTCCTACCCCGGCCACCACACCGAGCACTGCCGCAAGGAGCGCGGGCTGGTCGAGCGCGCCGGCCACCTCGAGCACACCGTCTTCCTGGTCAACACCCCCGAGTGCCTCATGGCCGAGGGGCTGGCCGACCTCGGCGTCGACGCCGCCGTCGGCGCGGGCTGGGGACCGTGGTCGGCGGAGGTCCTCGGCGACCTGGGCCTGCGCTTCGACGGGCACCTCGCCGAGCGGATCGCCGCGGCCACCGCGCCGCTGAACCGGGTGCGCCAGGACGCCGCCGTGCTGCTGCACGACCGGGGCGCCGACGCCGACGAGGTGGCCGGCTACATCCAGCGCTGGTCGCTGGTCAGCGCCGAGCGCGCGCGCCAGCAGCTGCGCTTCCTGACCCACCCCCTCTGGCGGGCCTACATCACCACCTACGTGGAGGGCTACGACCTGCTGCGCCGCTGGCTGGGCGCCCGCCCCGCCGACCAGGACGTCGCCGGCCGCTTCGTGCGCCTGCTCGACGAGCCGCTGACCCCCGCCGCCGTCACCGCCGAGCTGTCGGCCGCCTGAGCCGTGCCGCGTCGCGACCCCCGGGAGGCCCGCGCGCTGGGACTGTGGACGGCGGGCTGGCTGTTCGCGCTGCTGCTGGCCGGCCTGCTCTGGATCGGCGACCTGCGCGTGCAGTGGCCGGTGCTGCTGGTGCCGGTGCTGTGGGCGGTCGTGGCGGCCCGGCCGCGGCGGGGGAGGGGCGTGCCACCCCCTGCACCGGAGACCTGGGAGCTGCCGGCCTCGCGGCCGCTGCCCAGGCCGCCGGAGTCGCACTGGAGCTGACCCGCTGGTGGGGTGGTTGGGGCGGTTGGGTCCCCCCGACGGAGGACACGCCGCCTGCTCGTCATGTGACTGTCACCTCCCCGCTCTAGCGTCCGGGGTGGACGACGGGCCCGCCCCGGAGTCCACGGGAGGCCCGGTTGGTGCAGACGTCCTCGTCGACCAGGGGGGCCGGTTCCCGGCCCCTGCGCCGGGACCCGGCCACCTTCGAGAAGGGGTGCAGCCCGCGCCCCAGGGGAGACGACTCGTGACCACTCGCCGCACGTACGTCCTCGACACCTCCGTCCTGTTGTCCGACCCCCGTGCGCTGCTGCGCTTCGGCGATGCCGACGTGGTGCTCCCGCTGGTCGTCATCGGGGAGCTCGAGGACAAGCGGCACCACCCCGAGCTCGGCTGGTTCGCGCGCCAGGCGCTGCGCCTCCTCGACGACCTGCGCGTCGCGCACGGCCGGCTCGACGCGCCGGTCCCGGTGGGGGAGGACGGCGGCACGCTGCACGTCGAGCTCAACCACAGCGACGCGGCGGTGCTCCCGGCCGGCTTCCGCAACGACAGCAACGACAGCCGGATCATGGTCGTCGCGCTGAACCTCCGCGCCGAGGGCCGCGACGTCTGCCTGATCACCAAGGACGTGCCGCTGCGGGTCAAGGCCGCCGCCGTGGGGCTGGACACCGACGAGTACCGGGCGCTCGACGCCGTCGACGCCGGCTGGACCGGCATGGCCGAGGTGCCGCTCGACGACGCCGAGATGTCGGCGCTCTACGACAGCGGCGAGGTGTACGTGCCCGCGGCCGCGGAGCTGCCGGCGCACACCGGGCTGGTGCTGCTGTCCTCGCGCGGCTCGGCGCTGGGCCGGGTGACGCCGGACAAGCAGGTGCGGCTGGTCCGCGGCGACCGCGAGGCGTTCGGCCTGCACGGGCGCTCGGCCGAGCAGCGGGTCGCGCTGGACCTGCTGCTCGACCCGGAGATCGGCATCGTCTCCCTCGGCGGGCGCGCGGGCACCGGCAAGTCGGCGCTGGCGCTGTGCGCGGGCCTGGAGTCGGTGATGGAGCGGCGGGCGCACAGGAAGGTCGTCGTGTTCCGGCCGCTGTACGCCGTCGGCGGGCAGGAGCTCGGGTACCTGCCCGGCAGCGAGGGCGAGAAGATGTCGCCCTGGGCGCAGGCGGTCTACGACACCCTCGGCGCGCTGGTCTCCCGGGACGTGCTCGACGAGATCGCCTCGCGGGAGCTGATCGAGGTGCTGCCGCTGACCCACATCCGGGGCCGGTCGCTGCACGACTCGTTCGTGATCGTCGACGAGGCGCAGTCGCTCGAGCGCGGCGTGCTGCTGACGGTGCTGTCCCGGCTGGGCAGCGGCTCTCGGGTGGTGCTCACCCACGACGTCGCCCAGCGGGACAACCTGCGGGTGGGCCGGCACGACGGCGTGGCCGCGGTGGTCGAGCAGCTCAAGGGGCACCCGCTGTTCGCCCACGTCACGCTGACCCGCTCCGAGCGCTCGCCGATCGCCGCGCTGGTCACCGAGATGCTGGAGGACCTCCCGCTCTGACCGCTGGAGGGCGCGTTGCGGGCGTTCCTCGTGCACTGCCGGTGCTGCAGGACCGGCAGTGCACGAGGAACCCCGGCAGTGCGGTCACGCGCCGGCGCGTCGGCGCAGGCGCAGAGCACGTCCGACGCGGCCGGCCAGCGGGCCTGAGCCGCTGATCTCGTCCCAGGTCCAGCGGACCATGCCCCAGCCCTCCGCGCGCATGGCGTCCTCGCGGCGCTTCTCCTCGAAGACCGCGTCGCCCGGCTCCTGTCCCGGGCGCAGCAACCGGCCGTACTTGACCCGCCCGTCGAACTCCCCGAGCAGGCGTTCGGTCTCCCACACGAAGTCGGCGCGGCCCAGCAGCACGCCGTCGGCGGTGTGCACGGGGTGCTGCAGTCCGCTGGGCGCCAGTCCGAGCCGGTGGAGCAGGACACGGCTCCGGCTCT
Source organism: Geodermatophilus sp. SYSU D00696 (assembly GCF_054050235.1). Lineage (NCBI taxonomy): Bacteria > Bacillati > Actinomycetota > Actinomycetes > Geodermatophilales > Geodermatophilaceae > Geodermatophilus > Geodermatophilus sp. SYSU D00696. Next base: position 5,201 of record NZ_JBJGYY010000048.1, read on the forward strand.
CCCCGACGCTCTCGCTGCGGCCGTCGGCGAAGGCCACGGCCCGCGCCGCGGCGCGGCTGCCGCGGGTCCCGGCCATCCGGGCGAGCCGGGCGCCGAGAGCGGCCGCGTGGTCCGTGCGGGTGGCGAGGAGCGCGTCGAGCACGACCACCGACGGCTCGAACGGCAGCGAGCGGGCCAGGTCGAGGGCCGTCCGCACGGGGTCGGTGACGGGGATGCCGTCGACCGCGGTGACCTCGTCGTCCTCGAGCCGCGCGACGTGGCAGCGCAGCGTGCGGCTGACGTCGCTGGAGGCGGGCGGCTGCCGGGTCACGTGCACGCGGGCCAGCCGGAGCCCCCAGGTCGGCAGCCCGTGCAGGACGGCCGCGGACTCGTGGCTGACCACGGCGTCCCGGCGCAGCCCGGCGACGGTGGCCCGGACGAGCAGGTGGTGGCGGACCGCCGCGGCCGTCGGCAGCGCGCCCTGGACGTAGGCGCCCCGCCGCACCCGTGACAGGGCGCCGGACCGGCGGGCACGGGCGAGCTCGTCGTCGCTCCACCCGCCGGCGACCAGGACCCGACGCAGGGTGGGTGGGAGCTGCTCCTCGGACTGCATCCGAGCCACCGTCGCCCCCGGGGCACGCGGCCGGCCTCCGGTCTATACGTCGTGGACGGCCCGCGGACCTTTGGACACCGGCAGTGCAGCCGCAGGAGCGGGGGTCAGGCCGTCGGGGGCGGCTCCTCCGCCTCGGGCGCGGGCGCGGTGCTGCGCCGCGCCGGGCGGGAGCGGGGCGGCGTCGCCGCGTAGCGCAGCAGCGCCACCGCGCCCCAGCCGGCCAGCAGGCACCAGGGCAGCCGGGCGGCGACCTCGTCGGCCGAGAAGTCGCCGCGCACGCCGAGCGCGAGCACCGGCAGGGCCAGCACGAGCCCCACCGCGAGGACGTCCCAGCGCAGCGGGCTCATGCCTCAGCGGTCTCCAGCCGCTCGCACAACAGCGACGCCCAGCGGTGCGCGGTCGCGCGGACGCCGTCGACCAGGGCCACCGGCGCCGTGGTGCGCCCCAGCACGGCGGCGGGGTCGGCGGTGAGGTCGGTGTCCTGGACGACGAGCGCGTCGACGCGGGGCAGCCCGTCCAGCCACGGACCGACGTCCTCGGCCTTGCGGGTCGCCTCCACCACGGCCCACACGGCCACCGGCGAGAAGATCGCCATGACCTGCTCGAGCCAGGTGCGGCCCCCGGCGCGCACGGGCGCGTCGACCGCGACGACGGTCGGCGTGCCGGCCCGCGCGGCCTCCTGCTTGCGCTCCAGTGCGGTGTCGACCGAGGTGATCCGGCTGCTCTCGGGCGCGAGCGCGGCCAGGTCGCCGCGGGTGGCCCACTGCAGCCGGTCGGGGTCGAGCCGCATCGAGACCGACAGCGACCGCGCGGCCGCCAGGGTCTCCACGCCCGGGCCGACCACGAGCAGCACCTCACCGGCCCCGGCCGGGGCCGCCGGGGCGACCGGGAGGGAACGCAGCGCGCGGGTCAGCGCGGCGTAGGTGCCGCTCGCGGCGACGTCGGCCGCGAACGTGCCGCCGAGCAGGTTCGCGGGGACGCCGAGCTCCCGCAGCCGGGCCACGACGCCGGCCGCCTCGACCATCCGCGGGGCGACCAGTCCGCGGCCGGAGCCGGCCACGGCGCGCTCGCGCACCGAGGGGACGACGACGCGGCCCGCGCGCGTGTCGACGGGCAGGCGGGTGACCGTGGCCAGCCCGGTGGGCCGCGGGGGAGCGGTCACCTGCGCGACGGCCCGTCCGGGCACCGGCGGCAGCCGCCGCGGCGGCACCGGCGGGCGCGACAGCAGCGGCGGCACGGCGAGCGCGGTCCCGGGGCCGGGCGGGAGGAGGGAGAGCGGCGGCAGGACGGCGGTGGCGTCGTGCAGCACCGGCGCCGGGTCGCTGGCGGTGGGGGCCAGCGCGACCAGCTCGGAGCCGGCCTCCGCGGCCTCCTCGACCTCCCACTCGTCGCTCTCCGCCGACGCCTCGACCCACTCCGGCTCCTGGTCCATCCGCCGGGCGGTGGCCGGCACGGGCGGGCGGCCGCGGTGCACTCCGCCCTGCGTCGACGCGCTGGCGAGGACGCCGCGGAGGATGTCGGTGAGCGCGTCGTCCGGGGTGTCGTGCGCGAGGGCGGCGCGCAGCACCTCGGCGATGGCCTCCTCGCGGCCGGTGGCCGGCCCGGTGGGGTCCGGGTCGCTCCACGCGGAGGCGACCGGCTGCGGGGCCGGCACCTCGATGGGCTCGACGACGACGGCCGGCAGCACGTCGGTGGCGTACTCGTCGGCAGGGTCCTCCTCGACGTCCTCCGCGACCCCGACGGCGGGCTCCTCGACGGCGGGCTCCTCGACGGTGGGCTCGTCGGCAGCGGCGACCGGCTCTGCTGCGGGCGCGGCCGCCGGGCGTGCCACGGGGGCGGGCTCCGCCCACATGTCCACGTCCGGGACCGGCCGCTCGGGGGCGTCCTCGGCAACCGGCTCCTCGGCGACCGGCTCCTCGGCGACCGGCTCCTCGGCGGGGGACTCGTCGACGACGACCTCCGGCTCCGCGGCGACCGGAGCCGGGGGCTCGGCGGCGACCGGGGCCGGGGCGGGCGCGGGCGCGGCCATCGCCGCGGCCAGCGCGGCGGCGAGCGGCATCGCCGGGGCGGCCGGTGCCGGCGTGGGCGTGCGCAGCACCGACCGGGCGGCGGGCTCCTCGGCGACCGGGGGCGCCGGCGCAGCGGGAGCCGGCTCGACCGGCGCGGACGCCGTCGCGGCCTCGGTCAGCGCCCGCAGCGCCTCGGCCGCGGAGGAGGCGGCCGCGGCGCGCACCGCGTCGTCGACGGCCTCGCGGACCTCGCGGTCGCCGGCCGCGACCTGCGCGAGCGCGGCGGTGAACAGCGAGGGGCCGGCGGGCTCGGCCGGCGTCGCCGGCGGGCGCACCGCGGTCCGGGGCGCCCGGCGCGGAGCTGCAGCGGTCGCGGCCGCCGGACGGCGCGGAGCCGCGGCCGCCGGGCGGAACGCGGTCGCGCCGGAGGCCGGCGTCCGGGCCGCGGCGACCGAGGTCCGGGAGTAGAGGTCGACGTCCGGGCCGGCGGCGCCGGACCCCAGCAGGCCGGCCAGCTCGTCCACCGGGTCGGGCAGCGCGGCGGGCCGGGTCGCCGGCCGGGTGGTCGGCCGGGCGGCCGCGGGCCGGGACCGGTGCAGCTCGGTGGCGCGCAGGAAGGCGCCGGTGTCGGCCAGCGGGCCGGGGTCGCGGCTGAGCGCGGCCTCGATCCGGCGGGCCGACTCCGACTTCGAGGCGGGGGCGCGGCGGGCCGGCTCGGGCTCCTCCACCTCGGCGACGAACCGCTCGGTGGCGAAGAAGCCGAGCACCCCGCCGGAGCGGATGCGGCGCACGCCGACGATCCGGACCGCGTTGCCGTAGCGCTCCCGCGCCGCGGCGACCGCGGCCTCGGGCGTGGGCGCCTCAACGGATGGCAACGGCACCGCTCACCACTCCCAGGGACTCGATCTGGGCCGTCCGGGAGACCTCCGTGTAGGAGATCACCGGCAGCCGGGGCAGGACCTGGCGGACCAGGCGGGACAGCGCCGCGCGGACCTGGGGCGAGCAGACCAGGACCGGCGACAGGCCGTGGTTCTCGGCGCCCTCGAGCAGCCCGGTGCAGCCGGTGACCAGCGCGTCGACCGAGCCGGCGTCCAGCGCCAGGACCTGGCCGCCGTCGCTGTGCCGGACGGCCTCGAGCAGCCGCTGCTCGAAGGACGGCTCGAGGGTGATCACGTGCAGCCGCTCGTCGGGGGTGACGTAGGGGTGGCTGATCGCCGCGCCCAGCGACGAGCGCACCGCCTCGACCAGGCCGTCGAGGTCGGTCGAGGTCTTCGCCCGCAGCGACAGCGCCTCGAAGATGCGCACCAGGTCGCGGATGGAGACGTTCTCGGTGAGCAGCGCGTGCAGCACCCGCTGGATCTCGCCGAGGGTGAGCAGCGCCGGGGTGAGCTCCTCGACGACGACCGGGTGGGTGCGGCGGACCATCTCGACCAGCAGCCGGACGTCCTCGCGGCCGAGCAGGTCGGCGGAGTGCTGGCGGACGACCTCGGCCAGGTGCGTGGTGATGACCGAGGAGCGGTCGACGACGGTGGCGCCGGCCATCTCCGCCTGCCGCTGCAGCTCGGCGGGCACCCACTTGGCGGGCAGGCCGAACACCGGCTCGCGGGTCGGCCGGCCGGGCAGCCCGTCGAGGGCGTCGCCGATGGCGAGCACGGTGCCGGCGGGGGAGGTGCCCTTGGCCGCGGGGACGCCGTTGAGCCAGATGACGTACTGCGACGCCGGCAGGTCGAGGTTGTCGCGGGTGCGGACCAGCGGGATGACCAGCCCGGTCTCCATCGCGACCTTCCGCCGCAGCGCCTTCACGCGGTCGAGCAGGTCGCCGCCGCGGGCGGTGTCGACGAGGTCGACGAGGTCGAAGGCCACCTCGAGCTCGAGCGGGTCGACCCGCATCCGCTCGGCGATCGCCTCGGGGGAGTCCGGCCGGGGCTCGTCGTCCTCGGCGGTGGACGGCGCCGTCTCGTCCTCGTCCGGCTCCTCCTGCATCCGGGCGGCCATGAGCAGGAAGGCCCCGCCGATGAGCAGGAACGGCAGCTTCGGCAGGCCCGGGATCAGGCACAGGGCCAGCGCGGCGCCGCCGCTGATGCGGACCGGCTGCCGGAACCGGCCGAGCTGGCCGAGCAGGTCGCTGCCCATGTCCCCGTCGGAGGCCGAGCGGGTGACGATGATGCCGGTCGCGGTGGACAGCAGCAGCGCCGGGATCTGCGAGACCAGGCCGTCACCGACGGTCAGCAGCGAGTAGGTCGAGACCGCCTCGCCCGGCGCCATGCCCTTCTGGACGACGCCGACCGCGAAGCCGCCGACCAGGTTGATCAGCGTGATGATGATGGCCGCGATCGCGTCGCCCTTGACGAACTTCGAGGCGCCGTCCATCGAGCCGTAGAAGTCGGCCTCGCTGGTGACCTCCGAGCGCCGCTTGCGGGCCTGCTCCTCGTTGATCAGCCCGGCGTTGAGGTCGGCGTCGATGGCCATCTGCTTGCCGGGCATCGCGTCGAGGGTGAAGCGCGCGCCGACCTCGGCCACGCGGCCCGCGCCGTTGGTGATCACGACGAACTGGATGATCGTGAGGATCACGAAGATCACCAGGCCGACCACCAGCGAACCGCCGATGACGAAGTGCCCGAAGGCCTCGATGACCTTGCCCGCGTAGCCGTCGCTGAGCACCAGCCGGGTGGAGGAGACGTTGAGCGCCAGCCGGAACAGCGTCGCGATGAGGATCAGCGACGGGAAGACGGCGAAGTCCAGCGGCCGCTTGATCTGCATCGACACCAGCAGGATCAGCAGCGCGGCGGTGATGTTGAACCCCAGCAGCAGGTCCAGCAGCGCCGCCGGCAACGGCACCACCAGCATCAGGACGATGGCGACGACGCCGATCGGCACCGCGGCCCTGGTCATCCCTCGCACGGACCACCCATCGGCAGCCCGCGGGTTCCGGCCCACCGCGTTCGACCCACGCGTCACAGCCGTCCCACCGCCGCCGGGCATCGGAAGCTCTCCGCACGTCTGGACCGTCAAGACGTGCGGAGAGCTTCCCATGCCTGGGAGGTCGGGTCAGGAGGCGATCGGGGCCCTCCGGCGGCCGGCCCGTGGCAGCCCGGTGACGTCGGGGGCCTCGAACCCGGGACGGTGGAACCCGCCGTGCACGCCGCGCGCGCCCAGCTGCATGACGAAGGCGAGCACCCGGGCGACGGCGGTGAACAGCTGCGGCGGCACCTCCTGGCCGAGCTCGCAGGAGGCGTGCAGCGCCCGGGCCAGCGGCACGTCCTGCACCATCGGCACCCGCGCCTCGGCGGCCCGCTCGCGCAGCCGGGCGGCCACCTCGTCGGCGCCCTTGGCCACCACGCGGGGGGCGCCGCGCTCGGGCTCGTACCGCAGCGCCACGGCCACGTGCGTGGGGTTGACCAGCAGGACGTCGGCCTCGGCGACCTCGGCCATCATCCGGTTGCGCGACATCGCCAGCTGCATCGACCGCCGGTGGCCCTTGACGTGCGGGTCGCCCTCGGAGTTCTTGTGCTCCTGCTCGATCTCGTACTTCGTCATCCGCAGCTTCTTCATCGTCTGCACCCGGACGACGACGTAGTCGGCGATCGCGATGCCCAGGCCGGTGACCGCCACGACCCGGAACATCAGCACGGCGGAGTCGGCCACGGCCGAGGTGACCGCCGACAGCGGCAGCGCGCCCGACGCCGAGACCAGCTCCTGGGCCCGGTCGCTGGTGGTGACCACGACCACCCCCAGCGCGATGGTCTTGATGACCGCCTTGGTCGCCTCCCAGAGACCGTGGGTGCCGAACATCCGCTTGATCCCCGGGAGGGGGTTGAGCTTCTTCAGCGTCGGCTTCATGCCCTTGGTCGCCAGCGCCACCCCGCCCTGCGCCGCGGAGGCCAGCACCCCGGTCAGCAGCAGCGCCAGCGCGACCGGCAGCACGGTCGCGAGGAAGGCCGACAGCGCCTGCCCCAGCAGGGGGTCGACCCGCGACACCTCCGGGTGCTCGATGACCGTCCCGACCTGCACGAACAGCCGGCCCACCTCGTCGAAGGTGTTGCCCACCAGCATCGGCAACAGGGCGCTGGCCACCGCGACCCCCGCCCAGGTGCCCAGCTCCTGGGTGCGCGGGATCTGCCCCTCCTTGCGCGCCTCCTTGAGGCGCTTGGGAGTGGGCTTCTCGGTCTTCTCACCGCCCGGTCCGTCCTTGGCCACCGCGGCTCATCCGCTCCGCAGGCCGACGACGGCGCGGGCGGCCTGCTCGAGCAGCGCGTCGAGGGCCGAGGGCAGCAGCGGGAAGGTGAGGCCGAGCAGCGCCAGGGTCAGCATGATCTTCACGGGGAAGCCGATCGCGAAGATGTTGAGCGCCGGCGCGGCCCGGGAGAGCAGGGCGAGCGCGACGTCGGCGAGCAGCAGCACCGCCACCATCGGCCCGGCGATCTGCAGCGCGGCCAGGAACATCATCGAGAAGGCGGTCAGCACCACCTCGCCGATCGAGTCGGCGGGGTACCCGCCGGTCACCGGCAGCCCCTCGTAGGAGGTGGCGAAGCCGCGCACCAGCAGCAGGTGCCCGCCGCTGGTGAACAGCAGCGTCGTGGCCAGCAGCGAGTGCAGCTTGCCCATGACCGAGTTCATCGTCATGGCCAGCGGGTCGTAGGCCGGCTGCAGGGTGAAGCCGCCGGTGACGTCGATGAGCTCCCCGGCGAACTGCACCGCGGTGAAGAACAGCTGGACGACGAAGCCCAGCGCCGCGCCGATGGCGACCTCGCTGACGGCGGTGACGACGAGGAAGCCGGCGCTGGGCTCGGGCAGGCCGGGCGCCACGCGGTCGACCAGCGCGACCGACAGCGCCAGGGCCAGTGCCCCCTTGACCGGCGCCGGGATGGTGCGGGTGTTGAACGGCGGGGCGAGCAGGACGAACCCGGCCGCCCGGGCGGTGGCGAGCAGCAGGGCCGCGAGCGTGACCGCCGGGACCTCGAGGTCCATCCGGTCAGGTCCGCCCGAGCAGTCGCGGCAGCTGGTCGAACAGGTGCTCGGTGAAGCTCACCATCTCGGCGAGCACCCAGTTGCCCGTGACCAGCAGCGCGACGGACACCGCGATGATCTTCGGCACGAACGACAGGGTCGGTTCCTGGATCTGGGTCGCGGCCTGGAACAGCGAGATGAGGAACCCGACCAGCAGCGCGGTGAGCAGGACCGGGGCGGCCACCTTGGCGCCCACGGTCATCGTCTGCACCGCGATGTCGGTGACGTCGGCGTCGCTCACGTGTAGCTGCCCACGAGCGCGGTGGTGATCAGCGCCCACCCGTCGACCACGACGAACAGCAGCAGCTTGAACGGCAGCGACACGACCGACGGCGGGACCATCATCATGCCCATCGCCATGAGCGCGGCACTGACCAGCATGTCCAGCACCAGGAACGGGATGAACACGACGATCCCGATGATGAAGGCGCTCTTGAGCTCGGAGAGGACGAACGCCGGCACCAGGGTGGTCATGCTGACCGCGGCCGGGTCCTCGGGCTGCTCCTCGCCGGACAGGCCCACCATGAGCTGCAGCTCGTCGTCGCGGGTGTTGCCGAGCAGGAACTCCCGCAGCGGCACGACGCCGGCGTCGTAGGCCTGCGAGACCGTGATCGCCCCGTCCATGTAGGGCTGGACGGCGACCTCGTTGACGTCGGAGAAGACCGGCCCCATCACGAACAGGGTCAGGAACAGCGCGATCCCGGTGAGCACCGAGTTGGGCGGGGACTGCTGCAGGCCCAGCGCGTTGCGGGTCAGCGACAGGACGATCGCGATCTTGGTGAACGACGTCGCGAGCAGCAGCACCGACGGGGCGACCGACAGGATCGTGACCGCGAGGATCAGCGTGATCGACGTGCTGGGGCTGCCGTTGCCCACCGAGATGTCCACGCCGCCGTCGACGGCGGGGACGGCGGGCGCGGTCGGGGGCGTGGGCGCGGTCGGGGCCGCCGCGGCGGGCCCGGCCAGCGGCACGCCGGCCACGGCGCAGCCCAGCAGCGCCGCGGCGACGACGGCGGCGCGGCGGGTGCGGCCCATCAGCGGCGGACCGTCCGCTCGCGCAGCCGGCCGACGAGCTCGGACCAGGCGGCACGGTCGAGCACCGAGCCGGCGAGGGCGCCGCCGACCCGGCCGGGTGCGGCGGCGGTCAGCGCCGGCACGCGGCCCGGGCTCCCGGCGACCGCGCGCTCGGCCAGGGTCGCCTCGACCTCCTCGCCGTCGAGCTCGGCGAGCAGGGTGACCTGCTGCTCGGTGGCACCGACGACCAGCACCCGGTCGCCGATGCGCAGCACGTTCACCGTGCTCGCGCGGCCCATCCGCTGGTGGGCGACGACCTCGACCAGGCCCCCGGAGGAGCCCAGGCCGCGCTTCTTCGCCAGCCGCGCGGCGAACCACAGCACGCCGCCGACGAAGGCCAGCGACAGCAGCAGTCGCACGACCATCCAGGTCACGGCCGGTCCTGCCCGAGCTCGGCGGCGGCGTCGGTGACGATCTCGCTGATCCGCAGGCCGAAGTCCTCGTCGACGACGACGACCTCGCCGCGGGCGATGAGCGTGCCGTTGACCAGCAGGTCGGCGGGGGCGCTGGCGGCGCGGTCGAGCTCGACCACCTCGCCCGGGTGCAGCGAGAGCAGCTCGCCGACGGTCATCCGGGTGCGGCCGATCTCCACGGTGACCTCCATGGCCACGTGCCGCAGCAGGTCGAGGCTGCCGCGCCGGGCGCGGGGCGCCGTCGGCAGGGTGACCTGCAGCGCCAGCGTGGCGACGTGGTCGGCGCCGGCGGCGAGCGGCACGGCGACGAGCATGCCCTTGTCGCGCAGCCCGTCGAGGGCGGTCACCGGGTCCTCGGTCCGCTCGCTGTCCACGCGGACCCGGCCGAGGGTGGCCGCGGCCGCCTCCAGCGCCGGGCGCAGCGCGGTGGCGACGTCCATCGGGCCGACGGGGGAGTTGTCCAGGGCCTCGACGACCTCGGCGGACAGCACCAGGACGACGTCGCCGGTGACCTCCCCGGACAGCCGGGCGCTGACCGCGGCCGCGGCGGCCGGCGGGACGGGCACGGCGTCGGGGTCGGTGACCGCCGCACCGGCGACGAGCTCGGCGCCGGCCGGGACGAGGGCGGCCGCCGCGCGCGCGGCGGCCACCACGACGCTGGTGATGGCCTCCGAGGCCTGGGTGTGGTCGAGCGTGGCGGTCATGCGGGGTCCTTCTCGGCGGACGGGGCGGGGACGATGGCAGCGGCCAGCCGGCGACGGTGGTTGCTGGCGATGGCGTGGGCGAACACGGCGTCGTTGGTGGTGACCTCCAGCGGCGCGTCCCGGGGGTGGCGCAGCAGCAGGACGTCGCCGACGGCGAGGGAGAGCAGGTCCTCCGAGGAGACCTCGAGCGGGGCGAACCGCACGCTGACGTCGACCGGGACCAGCTCGAGGCGCTCGGCGAGCAGCTCGGCCGCGCGCTGCCGCTTGCGCTGCGCGGACTCCGACAGCTGCGGCGAGGCGGCGTTGTTGAGCGCCGGCGCGAAGGAGGCGAACGGCAGCACCAGCGAGGCGGCGCCCTCGCGGCTGCCGATCGAGAGCGTGTAGCGGGCCACCATCACGGTGTCCGAGCCGGCCGCGGCCTGGGCCAGCGCGGGGTTGTACTCGATGCCGTCGATCTCCGGCTGCAGGTCGCTCACGTGCGCGAAGGCGGCGGTGAACTCCTGCAGCAGCCGGGTGAGCAGCGAGTGGGTGATGGTGGTCTCCATCGCCGTCATCGGCCGCTCGGGCTGCTGGGCGGCGCCGGAGCCGCCGAGCATGTGGTCGACGGCGGCCATGGCGATGTCCAGCGGATAGGCGAGCAGGCCCTTGCCGGCCAGCGGGTCGATGCTGAACGTCGTCAGGAAGTACGGGTCGGGCAGCGTCGCGACGAAGTCGTCGTAGGAGTGCTGCTCGATGCCCAGCAGCTCCATGCGCGCGCCGGTGCGCAGCATCGTGGTGAGCACCGTCGTCGCCTGGCGGGCGAAGGCCTCCTGCGCGATCTGCAGCACCCGGACGTGCTCGCGGGAGAGCTTGGTCGGGCGGCGGAAGTCGTAGGTGCGGGGTGCACCGCGCCGGCTGCGGCCGCCCACGGCCGGCGACTGCGGCCCGTGCCCGGCGGGCACGGTCGCGTTCTCGGGGCGGGTCACGCCCTCCTCATCGGCGGGCCCGGAACGCGAGCTGACCGGCGGCGCGGGGCGCCGCCGGTCAGCCGGGGAGGGTGTGACTCCTGGTGTGCCGGGAGGTCACTGGGAGACCCGGAGGGTGTGCGCCGGCGCCGGGTCCCGGTGCCGGGAACGCGGCCCGCGCGCACACCCTCCGCCGGGGCTACTGGGTGACGTACTCGGTGAAGTAGATGCCCATGACCATCGGCACCTCGTGCTCGGTGTAGGCCTCGACGATCTTCTGCTCGAGCGCCTCCTTGAGCGCCTCGCGGGCTCCGCTGACGTCGGCGGGCTGGGCCTGCGAGTAGGTGGAGATGACCAGGTCGAGGGCCTTGGAGCCGTCGACCGCGCCGCCGCCGTGGCCACCGGCAGCGGCGTCCTCGGTGGTCTGCAGGCTGATCCCGATCTTCAGGTAGCCGCCACCGGCCAGGTTGACCGTGACCGGCTCGAGGGCGACGACCTCGCCGGCCACCGGCTCCTCGGCCTCGGCCTCCCCGGTGAACAGGAAGAAGTAGGCGGCGGCACCGGCGGCGACCAGCAGGACGGCGAGCACGAGCAGCAGCTTCTTCCTGCCGCCGCCGGTCGCCTCCTCGCCCTCGGTCGCGGCGTCCTTCTCCTTGGCCTTGGACTTGGTGCTCACTCGGGGGTGCCTTCCTGTGCGGGGGCGTCGAGGCCGGGCAGCAGTTCCCGGGCCTCGGCGGAGGCGTCGGACAGCACGACGACGTCGACGCGGCGGTTGAGGGAGAGGGCGGCGGGGTCGGACGCGGGCACCATCGGCCGCGTGTCGGAGTAGCCGGTGCCCTGCAGGCGCTCCTGGGGGACGCCCTCGGCGGCGAGGAAGCGGACGACCGTGGTGGCGCGGTAGGCCGAGAGCTCCCAGTTCGACGGCCACGGCCCGCCCGGGGTGACCGGGAGGGAGTTGGCGTGCCCCTCGACGGCGAGCTGGTTGGGCAGGCCGGCGAGCGTGGGGGCGACGGCGCCGAGGACACCGCGGCCGGTCTGCCGCAGGTCGGCCTCCTCGGGACCGAACAGCACCGGGTCGGACACGATGTGCACGACCAGGCCGCGCTCGTCGATCTCGTAGCGCGCCGTGCCGGCGTGGCCGGCGGCGGCGAGCGCGGCATCGATCGCGGCGCGCACGGCGGCGAGCTCGTCGTACTCCGCGCGCGCCTCCGCGGCGATCCGCTGGGCCTCCTGCCGGGCGGCCTCGGCGGCCGCGGCGTCCACCGACTCCTGCGCGGCAGGGGCCGGCGGGATCTGCACGTCGACGGCGGCGTCGAGGGAGTCGAGCACCGAGGGCTCGGGGTTGCTCGCCGACCCCTGCATCGCGGTGACCGGGGCGCCGAAGGCCTCCGACAGCCCGCTGGCCAGGGCGGCGAACTTCTCCTTGTCGACCTGGCTCATGGCGAAGAGCACGACGAAGAGCACCAGGAGCAGCGTCATCATGTCCGCGTAGGACACCAGCCACCGCTCGTGGTTCTCGTGCTCCTCCTCCTCGTGCTTCTTGCCGCGCCGGCGGCCGCCGTGGCCGCCGGCGCTCACGCCGCCTCCTTGGCGACCTCACTGGGCGGGATGAGGGAGTTGAGCTTCAGGCGGACCGCACGCGGGCTGGTGCCGGCCTGGATCTCGGCGATGCCCTCGACGAGCAGCTCCATCTGGGCGGCCTGCAGCTCGCTGACCCGGATGATCTTGGCGCCCATCGGCAGGAACCAGAAGTTGGCGGCCATGACGCCCCAGAGCGTGGCGACGAACGCCGCGGCGATCATCGGCCCGAGCGACTCGGGGTTGCTGAGGTTCCCCATGACGTTCATCAGGCCGACGATGCAGCCGACGATGCCGATGGTCGGGGCGTAGCCGCCCATCGTGGTCATGAACTTGGCGGCGGTCTTGTCCTCCGCCTTCTTGGCGGCGATCTCGCTCTCCAGGACCGCGCGCAGCTCCTCCGGGTCGGTGCCGTCGATGCCCATCTGCAGGCCGCGCTTGAGGAACGGGTCCTCGATGGCCTTGACCTGGGCCTCGAGCGCGAGCAGGCCCTCCTTGCGGGCCTTCTCCGCGAGGCTCACCAGCACCTTGATCTGCTCTGTCGCCGGCGGGACCTTCGCCGGCACGAGGGCCAGCTTGAACCAGCCACCCATCTTCTTGAGGTCGTCCATCGTCTGGCCGGACATGGCGGCGCCGAAGGTGGCGACGATGACCAGGATGATCGCCGGCAGGAAGAGCAGCGACGACGGGTCGGCGCCCTCCATGACCATGAAGACCAGCAGGGCGACCATCGAGATGACGAACCCGATGAGGGTGGCGGGGTCCACGGGTCAGCGCTCCTCGCGGGCCGGGAAGGGGACGACGGAGGCCGTCGTGGTGTCGTCGGCGGCGGTGGGGCCGCTGGTGGTGCGGTAGGTGCCGCGGTCCATCGCGTAGGCGGTGGCGAGGATGCTCGCCCGGTACTCGCGGATCTCGTCGAGCACCTCGTCGACGCCCTCGCTGACGACGTACTTCGTGCCGTCGACGAGGAACACCACGGTGTCGGGGTGACCTTCGACCCGCTCGATGAGGTCGGGGTTGAGCGCGAAGTGCTCCCCGTTCAGGCGCGTCACACGGATCACGGGTCGGTCCTTCTGCTCGTGCGGGGAGGGGCTGTAGGGACCATCGGTCCTGCGCGGGAGGTGCTTGAGCCGAACCGGGGCCGCCGCGCCACCCCGGCGGGTGACCCGGCACCGCCTCCCCGTGCGTCCCACGCGCAACGGGAGAGGTGCCAATAGCGCGACAGAGGCACCACTGGGCGGCCCGGGAGAGGTGCCAATAGCGCGACAAAGGCACATGGGGCGCGGCCCGGCACCCCGGGGAACGGGTGCCGGGCCGCGGGCTGGTGACCGGCTGGAACGGCCCTCTCGCAGGGGCCGCGCCGAGCGGAGCGCGGCGTGGGGGGCGAGGGGGTCCTCCGATCAGCGCTTGAGGTTGACCAGGTCCTGCAGCACCTCGTCGGAGCTGGTGATGACGCGGCTGTTGGCCTGGAACCCGCGCTGGGCGACGATCAGGCCGGTGAACTCCTCGGCCAGGTCGACGTTGCTCATCTCCAGCGCGCCCGCCGTCAGCGAGCCCCGGCCGCCGGTGCCGGCCTCGCCGATGACCGCCTGGCCGGAGTTGTCGCCCACCCGGTAGCTGGTGTTGCCGGCCTTCGACAGGCCACCGGGGTTGGCGAAGGTGGCCAGGGCGAGCTTGCCGATCGGCTCGCGCAGGCTGTTGGAGTAGACGCCCATGATCGTGCCGTCGCCGCTCAGCGAGATCGACTGCAGCGTGCCCATGGCATTGCCGTCGACGCCGCTCGGGGTGAGCGCGGTCTTGCCGCCGAACTCGGTCATGCCGGACAGGTCGACGGCGATGCCGCCGGGCCAGTTGGCGCCGGCGACCGGGACCGTGAAGGTGCTGCCGGTCAGGGGCTGCCCGGTGGACGGGCTGAAGGTCATGCGCTGCGGCGCCCCGATGGGCGTCCCGCCCTCGCTGGCGGCCACGTCCCACTGGTTGGCGCCGGTCTTGGTGAAGGTCAGCGCGATCTGGTGGGCGGTGCCCAGCGAGTCGTAGGCGGTGACCTGGGTCTGCACCGCCGTCGCCTCGACCACCGGCGGCCCGGCCGAGTAGGCGACCGACGACGTCGACAGGTTGCCGCTGATCGTGCCGGTGCGGGTCGGGGTGGGGGGCATGACCTGGCCGAACGGGATGGTCAGCGGGCCGAGGGCGCCGTTGGTGTCGACCCGCCCGCCGTCGGCCATCCAGCCCTGCAGCTGGGCGCCGTCGGGGGTCACCAGGTTGCCGGCGCCGTCGTAGTCGAAGGACCCGGCGCGGGTGTAGAGGTTCTCGTTGCCGGCCCGGGTCACGAAGAACCCGTCGCCGCTGATCATGAAGTCGGTCGAGCGGCCGGTGTTCTGGGTCGAGCCCTGGCCGAAGTTGGTGGTGATGCCGGCGACCTTGACGCCGAGGCCGACCTGCGCCGGGTTGGTGCCACCGGTCTGGTCGGTCGGGGCGGAGCCGTTGCGGATGACCTGGGACAGGGTGTCCTCGAACACGGTCTGGGAGCTCTTGTAGCCGACGGTGTTGACGTTGGCGATGTTGTTGCCGGTCACGTCGAGCTTGGTCTGGTGGGCACGCAGGCCGGAGATGGCCGAGAACATCGAGCGCAGCACGGGGAGGGTCCTCTCGGGAGGGGAGCGGGGGCGGGGCCGGGTCAGGCCGGCAGGGAGATCTCGGTGAGGCGGCCGAGGGGGACCTCCTGGCCCCCGACGACGGCGGTGGGCTCGTCGTCGCCGAAGCGGACCGAGGACACCGTCCCGGTCTGCGTCGTGCCGTCCTCGGCGGTCCAGCTGACCGCGTGGCCGACCAGCGCGCCGGCCGACAGCGAGCGCTGCAGCGACAGCAGCGCGGCGTTCTGCGAGGCGATCTCCTCGAGCTTCTCGACCTGGGTGAAGGTCGCGGTCTGCGACATGAACTCGGTCGTGCTCGTCGGGCTGCTCGGGTCCTGGTACCTCATCTGTGCGACCAGCAGCTGCAGGAACGTGTCCTTGCCCATCTGGTCGGACCGGTCCACGGAGCTGGTGGCGGCGGTCGGGGGGGTGGTGCTGCCCACGCCGCCCACGGGTGCGGTCATCGTCGGCTCCTCTCAGGCCCGCACGTCGAGGACGCTCGACGCGGGGTGGGTCGCGGCAGCCGGTCGGCTCCCGTCGGGGTCGGTGGTGCGCGGCCACGGGCCGCCCGCCTCGTCGGCGCCCCGGCCGGAGCCGCGGCCGCGCTGGTCGGCCTGCCCGCGGGCCTGCTCCCAGCCGGCCTGGGCCTGCGACTGTCCCGAGCCCGCCTGCTCGCGGTCGACCTGCAGCCGCGAGCAGGTCAGGCCGGAGGACTCCAGGTCGCGGCGCAGGTCGGGCAGCGCGTCGAGCAGCGCGGCGCGGCCGGCCTCGGAGGCGCCGCGCAGCCGCAGGTCCAGCGCGCCGTCGGCGACGGTGACCCGGACCTCGACCTCGCCGAGCGTCTCGGGCGTGAGCACCAGCGTCATCGTGTGCGTGCCGTCGGCGCCCGAGGCCAGCGTGGCGACGGCGGGGGCGAGCTGACCGGCGACCGGGGGCGGCGGCACGTCGGCCCGCGGCGCGGCGGCTCCGGCCGCGGGGGCCGGGGCCGCAGCGGGCGCCGGCGCCGCGACGGCCGCGGTAGCGGCGGGAGCCGGGCCGGTCGCCTCGGCGGGGTCGGGGGACGGGAGGTCCGGCAGTGCGGCCGCGGCCGGCGCGGGGGCCGGTGCGGCCTCGGGGAGCACGGTCGTCACCACGGGCGGCGCCGGAACGGGCGCGGCGGGGTCGGCGGCGGGCAGGACCACCAGCCCGGCGGGCAGTCCGGCCGGAGCCGGGGCCGCCGTCGGCGTCGTCGTCGGCGGAGCGGCAGCCGGGCCCGGGACGGCGGCGTCCGGGGTCGTGGCGACCGGGGCCGTCGGGGCGGGGGCGGTGCCGGGCGGGACCGCGGCGCCCTCGGGCAGGGCGGGTGCCGCCCCGGTGGGCAGCCCGGTCGCGAGGCCGGGGACCGCGACGGTGCCGTCGGCGACGGCGCCGTGCGCGGCGGCGGCACCGGGCGCGGCCGGGGTGCCGGGCGTGCCGGCGGGGACCGCGGTGCCCAGGGCGAGCGCCAGCGCCCAGCCCGCGGGCAGGTCCCCGGCCGCGGCGGGGACGGCCGGGGCCTCCTCGCCGGACGCGGGGGCGTCGTCGTCGGTCTGCCCGGGACGGCCGGGCTCGCCGTCGCGGCCGAGGGCCCGGCCGGGACGGCCGCCATCGCGGCCGGGCGCCCGGTCGGCGGGACGGCCGGCCACCGCGCTGTCGAGCGCGGACGCGAACTCCGCGGACGGGCGGCCGGACGACGGCGCCGACGGCGCGGCCGACGGCGCGCCGCCCGGGAGGACGGCGGGGAGGGCGGGAGCTGTCATGAGTACGCCTCCGCGGCGCTGGTGACCTTGCGGACGTAGGACTGGGTCTCCGCGTACGGCGGGACGCCGCCCGCGCGGGCCACCGCGCCGGGCCCGGCGTTGTACGCGGCGAGCGCGAGCTCGGTGGAGCCGAACCGGTCGGTGAGCCGGCGCAGGTAGCGGGCCGCGCCGTCGACGGCGGAGGCGGGATCCGACGCGTCGACGCCGAGGCCGGCCGCGGTGGCCGGCATGAACTGCATCAGCCCGGTGGCGCCGACGGGGGAGACGGCGGCGGAGTCGAAGCCTGACTCGACCTGCGCCACCGCGGCCAACAGCGCGGGGTCGACACCGTGACGGGCGCCGGCGGTGGCGAACAGGTCGGCGTAGGGGACACCGGCCAGGCCGGTGCCGGTCGCGGCAGGCGCGGGCGTGGCGGAGGTGGGGAGCACGCGGCGGATGAGCGCGGGGTCGCCGACGTCCTGGACGCGGACGACGTCGCCCGCCTGCGGCGCGGCGATCATCTTCCCGTCGCCGACGTAGATGCCGACGTGGTCGATGCCCGGCCGCGACGGGGTGTGGTCGAAGAACACCAGGTCGCCGGGGCGGGCCTCGGCGAGGCTAGCGACCGCGGTACCGGCGGTGGCCTGCTGGGAGCTGGTGCGCGGCAGGTCGATGCCGAGGTCGCGGTAGACCCGCTGCACCAGGCCCGAGCAGTCCAGGCCCACCGACGGGTCGGTGCCGCCCCAGGCGTAGGGGACGCCGAGGTAGCGCTGCGCGGCGGCCACCACCTGCGCCTCGGGACCGCTGCCGGCGGCGGGGGTCGTGCCGGTCGCCGGAGCCGGGGCCGTGCCGGTGAGCCCGGCGGCCGCGGCGGCGCTCGACCACGCCGCGGACGTCGACGACGACGTCGCCGAGGCCAGGGTGAGGATCCGGTTCTGGATCTCGGCGATGCGGCCGTGCACCGCGGTCAGGCCCTCCACGGCTCCTCCTCCCCGTCCTCGGCGGCGGCCCGCACGGCGTGCCGGCGGGTGACCAGGTCGTCGACCGCGTGCTCCTCGGCGGTCAGCTCGGCGGCCCGCAGCGCGAGGAGGTGCCGCTCGCGCAGCTTCTCCAGCGCCCGGGTCTCCTGGGCGGCGGCGGTCCACCGCTGCCGCAGGAGGTCCGCCTGCTCGGCCGAGGCCTGCGCCGTCGACCGTGCGGCTGCTACATCGGCAGCCGCGGCGGCCGACGCGACCATCGCGGCGAGGAAGACCGGAGCGGGTGCGGAGGCGGGCGGCACCCGGTCGGCGAGGGCGCCGGCCAGCTCCTCCGCGCGGCGGGCGGCGGCGCGGGCGGCGGCGTCGGCCTCGGCCGCCGCCCGGGAGGCGGCCTCCTCGGCGGCGGCGCGGACCCGCAGCACCGGCTCGAGCCGGAAGCCGGCGCGCGTGCCCACGTCAGCCCGCGGTCACGAGCCGGTGCAGCATCGCCCAGGCGTCGTCGGGCGAGGTGGTGTCCTCCAGCGCCTGGCGGAGGAAGGCGTCGATGGCGGGCGACAGCATGCGGGCACGGTCGACCAGCGGGTCGCTGCCGGCCTGGTAGGCGCCGATCTCCACGAGCTCCCTGACGTCGCGCAGCGCGCCCATCAGCCGCCGCATCTCGCGGGCGTCGGCCATCCGCGCGGGGGCGGTGACCGCGCCGGCGACGCGGGAGATCGACTCGAGGACGTCGACGGCGGGGAAGTGGCCGGCGGTGGCCAGCCGCCGGGTGAGCACGACGTGCCCGTCGAGGATGGAGCGGGCGGTGTCGGCGATCGGCTCGTTGTGGTCGTCGCCCTCGACGAGCACGGTGTAGAGGCCGGTGATCGACCCGGTGGCGCCGGGGCCGGCCTTCTCCAGCAGCCGCGGCATCATCGCGAAGACGCTCGGCGGGTACCCGCGGGTGGCCGGCGGCTCCCCGGCCGACAGCCCCACCTCGCGCTGGGCCATCGCGGTGCGGGTGATGGAGTCCATGAGCAGCAGCACGTCGCGGCCCTGGTCGCGGAAGCCCTCCGCGATGCGGGTGGCCACGAACGCGGCCTTGAGCCGCACCAGCGGCGGCTCGTCGGAGGTGGCGACGACGACGACCGTGCGGGCCATGCCGTCGGCCCCGAGGTTCTCCTCGAGGAACTCCTTGACCTCGCGGCCGCGCTCGCCGATCAGCCCGATGACCCGGACGTCGGCCTCGGTGCCGCGGGTGATCTGCGCCAGCAGCGTGGACTTGCCGACACCGGAACCGGCGAAGATGCCCAGCCGCTGGCCCTTGCCGACCGGCACGAGGGTGTCCAGCGCGCGGACGCCGACCGGCAGCGGCTCCTCCACCCGGCGGCGGGACAGCGCGTGCGGCGTCTCGCTGGCGAGGTCGACCCAGTCGACCCCGGGCCCGAGCGGGCCGTGCCCGTCGACCGGCCGGCCCAGCCCGTCGAGCACCCGGCCGAGCAGCGCCGGCCCGACGGGCACCTGCAGCGGCATGCCGGTGGCGCGCACCGGCGCGCCGGCGTGCACGCCGGAGATCTCGCCCAGCGGCATGCAGGTCAGCCGGTCGCGGGAGACGGCGACGACCTCGGCGAGCAGGCCGGAGCCGACCTCGACCAGGTCGCCGACGGCGGCGACGACGCCCTCGACGGTGAGCGTGAGCCCCATGGCGCCGACGACGGAGCCGGTGAGCTGCGGGCGGGCGGCCAGGCGGGCGCGGGAGAGGACGGCGGCCGCGGACATCAGGCCGGGCCCCCGCCGGCCAGGACCGCCCGCACCCGCGCCAGCGCCGTCGACAGCTGCGCGTCGACCCGGCGCGGGCCGCACTCGGCGACCGCGCCGGCCCGCTCGACCGTGTCGTCGGCGACGACGGTGACCGACGAGGGCAACGCGGCGAGAGCGTGCGGGGGGACCTCGGCGAGGTCGTCGGGGTGCAGCCGCACCACGGCGGGGGCGTCGGCGGGGACGAGGGTCAGCGCGCGGCGGACCGCGTCGAGGCCGGCGGTGGTCGAGGCCGACAGCTCGCGGCCGAGCAGGTCCTCCACCAGGGTCAGCGCGCCGTCGAGGAGGGTGTCGCGGACGTCGTCGGCCGTGGGCACGGCAGCGGCCTCCAGCGCGGCGACGGCGGCACCCAGCGCCGCGGTGGCCGAGGCCATGCGGCGCTCCCAGCGGGCCTGGACGTCGGCCAGCCGGGCGGCCGCGGCGGCCTCGGCCTCGGCGACGACCTGCGCGGCGGACGCCACACCCTCGGCGTGCCCGGCGGCGAAGCCCTCCCGGCGGGCGAACTCGCGCAGCCGGGTCAGCTCCTCGGCGTAGACGTCGCCGAGCCGCAGCACGCCGCGGCCGTTGGGCACCGGGACGTCGGCGGCGCGGCGGGTCGCCGTGCGGCGCTCGACGGTGACCTCGGGCGCGGTGGCGACCACGGGGGAGGGGCCGGCCGGCCGCGGCTCGGGGCGCGGCCGCGGCGGCACCGTCGTGCCCGCGACCTGCCGGTAGGGGGCCGCCGCGCTGGCCGAGGGCCCGCGCAGCAGCACCGACTCCCGCCGTCCGTCAGGAGACGAACTCATCGTCCCCGCCGCGCGAGATGGTCAGCACGCCCTGCTCCTCGAGGGTGCGGATGACCGCGACGATCTTGCCCTGCGACTCCTCGACGGTGCGGGCGCGGACCGGGCCGAGCAGCTCGATCTCCTCCGCGAGGTTCTCGGCGGCGCGCTCGGAGAGGTTCCGGACGACCTTGTCGCGGACGTCGGGGCGCACGCCCTTGAGCGCGGTGGCCAGGTCGTTGGACTGGACCTCGCGCAGCACCAGCTGCATGGAGCGGTCGTCGATGGTCACGATGTCCTCGAACACGAACATCTGCGCGCGCACCTGCTCGGCCAGCTCCGGGTCGGAGGAGTCCAGCCACTCGAGGATGGAGCGCTCGGTGGGCCGCGGCGAGCGGTTGATGATCTCGACGAGGGTCTCGACGCCACCGACGGTCGACATGTCCTGGTGGGCCAGCAGCGACCCCATGCGCCGGCTGAGCTCCTCCTCGACCAGGCGGACCATCTCCGGCGAGGTGCGGTCCATCGTGGCGATCCGGTGCGCGACCTCGGCCTGCTGCTCGGGGCCGAAACCGGAGAGCACCTCGGCCGACTGGCCCGCCGACAGGTGGGCGAGCACCAGCGCGATGACCTGCGGGTGCTCGTCCTTGAGGAAGGTGACCAGCTGGCGGACGTCGGCGTTGCGCAGCGAGGCGAAGGGCACCTCGGTGTAGACGACGTTGAGCCGGGCGAGGATGCCCTCGGCCTTGTCCTCGCCCAGGCCCGCGGCCAGGATCTCGCGGGCGAAGTCGACGCCGCCGCGGCCGACGTAGCGCTGCGCGGCCATCATCGTGTGGAACTCCGACAGGACGCCGTCGACGTCCTCGGGCTCCACCGTGCCCAGCTTCATGATCTCGCGAGTGAGGGCCTCCACCTCGCGGGCGCTGAGCTTGGACAGCAGCAGCCCGGCCTCCTCCTTGCTCATCTGGGCGAGGAAGACGGCGGCCTTGCGCAGGCCCGGCATCTCCGGGCGCGGGGGAGCCGGCGGCAGGGCGGGCAGGTTCGTCCCGCCCGTGCCGACCAGCTGCTCGACCGATGCCAGGGTCATCGCACGTCACTCAGCCAACCGCGCAGCATCTGCGCCACCTCGTCGGGACGTTCGCTGACCATCGAGGCGATCTCCCCTCGCACGCGCTGGCGCTCGGCGGCCTCCAGCTCCAGGGCCCGGTTGTCCAGGACGGCGGTGTCGTCCCGGGAGCTGGCCACCCGCAGCCGCTCGAGCTCGGCCATGAGGCCGTCGTCGATCTCCAGCAGCTCGTCGTCGGCGTCCTCCTCGTCGTCGCCGCGGCGGCGCGAGCGCAGCCAGACGACGAGCACCAGGAGAGCGATGCCGAGGGCGATGCCGCCGGTGCGGACCAGCGACCACATCTGCGCCTGCTGCTCGGCCTCGCGGGCGGCGGCCATCGCGGCGGCGGCCTCGTCGGCGGCCCGGGTGTCGAAGGCCAGTGAGGCGACGCTGATGTCGTCGCCGCGGGCCTCGTCGAGGCCCACCGCGTTGCTGACCAGCTCCTGCACCTGCGCCTGGTTCAGGTCGCCGGCCACGGTGTCGTCCATGACGACGGCGACGGTGAGCCGGTTGACCTCGCCGGGCGCGGTGACGGTGGTGGTGACCGTCTCGTCGACGGCGTTGTTCGCCGTCGTCGACTCGGTCTCGTAGGTGGCCTGGCCGCCGCCGGTGCCGTCGGCGGCGTCGGCGGTGTTCTCCGGGCCCAGGACGCCGCCGACCGCGGCCCCGTCGCCGGTGTAGCTCTCGGTCGAGCGCTGCTCGGACACCGGCGGGGTGCCCTGGTTGTAGCCGTAGGTGGTGGCGGTGCTGTCGCTCTGGCTCATGTCCAGGTCCGCGCGGACCGAGACCTGCGCGTGGCCGGGGCCGAGGACGCGGTCGAGGATCGCCTGCGCGTTGGCCGCCAGGCGCTGCTCGTAGTCGGACTCCATCTGCGAGCGGGCGTCGCCGGCGGCCGCGGTGAGCCCCGACCCGGCGGCCGAGAGCAGCTGGCCGGTCGAGTCGGTGACGGTGACCTGCTCGGAGTCCATCCCCTCGACGCTGGAGGAGACCAGGTTGGTGATGGACTGGACCTGCTCGCCGGAGAGCTGGGTCCCGGGCTCGAGGTCGAGCAGCACCGAGGCGGTCGGCTCGCCCTCGTCGGAGGCGAACACCTCCTCCTCGGGCAGCGCCAGGTGCACCACCGCCTGCGAGACGCCGTCGAGCGCCTCGAGGGTGTTGGCCAGCTCCCCCTCGATGGCGCGCTGGTACTGCACCTGCTGCTGGAACTCGCTGGTGGTGATGCCCTGCTCGTCGAGCAGCGCGTAGCCGGTGTCCGACCCGGCCGGCAGGCCCTTGCCGCTCATCTGCAGCCGCAGGTCGTACACCGACTCGTTGGCCACCAGGATCGTCTGGCCGCCGTCGGCGAGCTCGTAGGCGACGCCGCCGGCGTTGAGCTCGTCGACGATCGCCGAGGCGTCGGTCGAGGCCAGGTTGGAGAACAGCGGCGCCATGGTCGGCGTCGTGATCCAGCGGTAGAAGACGAAGCCGCCGAGCGCCAGCCCGGCGACCAGCAGGCCGATGACGACCTTCTGGCCCAGGCTGATCGCGGCGAGGGTGCCGCGCACCTTCGCCAGCGGCCCCGCCAGTGCGGCAGGCATCAGACCGGCATCCTCATGATCTCGGTGAAGGCCTCGACGGCCTTGTTCTTGATGGTCACGACCATCTCGGTGGCGACCGAGGACTCCTGGGCGGCGATCATGTAGTCGTGCACGTCGCGCAGGTCGCCGGTGGCGGCCTGCACGGCCAGCCGGTCACGGGTCGCCTGCAGGCCGCCGAGCTGCTCGAGCGCGCCGGTGAGCGCCGCGGCGAAGCCGGCCCCCGAGTCGGGGGCGGGGGCCGGGACCACCCCGCCGGCCTCGGCCGGGCCGCCGAGGGCGCCGACGGTGGGGGCGGGAGGCAGCGAGATGCCGCCGATCGGGGACGTCACGGTCAGCCCTTCCCGAGCTGGAGGGCGGCCTGGTAGGCGCTGGTCGCCCGCTCCAGGGCCGCCAGGTTCGCCTGGTAGCCGCGCTGGGCCATGATCAGCTGGGTCATCTGGTCACCGAGGTCGATGTCGGGGTAGCGGACGTAGCCCTCGGCGTCGGCCAGCGGGTGGTCGGGCTCGTGCACCAGCCGGCCCTCGCCGCTGCCGAACTCGGCCCGGGCGATGCGCACGCCGCCCTCGCCGGAGCCGTAGTCCACGGCCTGCGCGACGACCATGCGCTCGCGGAACGCCTCGCCGTCGGTCGCGCTGACCGTGTTGATGTTGGCGATGTTGTCCGAGACCGCGTCCATCCACCGGCGGTGGACCGACAGGCCGGACCCGGAGATGTCGAGGCCGTCGAACACGGTCACGCCGTCCTCAGGGCCGTGCGCAGACCGCTGTACTTGCCGTCCAGGGCGGTGAGCGCGAGCTGGTAGCGCAGGCCGGTCTCGGTGGCGATGACGGTCTCGCTGTCGAGGTTCACGTTGTTCCCGTCCGTGCGGGTGGGCTCCAGGGAGCGGGCGATCGCGCCGCCGGAGGCGGTGGGCGTCCGGCCCTGGCGCAGCTCCGTGCGCAGGGAGGACTCGAAGTCGGTCCGGCCGGCGAGGAAGCCCGGCGTCTGGACGTTGGCGATGTTGTCCGCCGTCACGCGGCTGCGCTGGGCCAGTCCGGTCAGCGCCGCGTGCAGCGTCGCCGTGGTGACGTCGCCGATCACGGGGCTGACCGCCGGTGGGCAGGACGGCAGGACACGGGGTGCCTCCGGGTACGTCGGGGACCCGCGCGCGCGAGCGCGTGGGAAGGGCCGCCGATCCGTGGCGAGAGTGGTGCTGTCCGTGCAGGGCCGTCATCGGCAGCGCCTCGTCAGACCTTGACCACCGTCCGGGGCGGAGGAGACGGGTGTGACGGGCGGCGCGATCGGGGAGGACGAGCCGGGGGCGGCCCTCCGTGTCCGAGGAGGTGCCCTTGTCGCGATATCGGCACTCCAGAGGGAGCCTCCCGCGCCCCGAGGGGTGCGTCTGTCGCGGAATGGCACTTGTGGGGGCGGGACGACGACGGCCGGGCCCGCCGTGAGGCGGACCCGGCCGTGTCCGGTGTTGTGCAGGTGTGCCGAAGACGGTCAGAGCGCCCTGTCGACGAAGGCGGCGACGGGGCGGGGGCGGTAGGCCATGCGCGCGGCGACGTCGCGCTGCCGCTGCGACTGGGTGATCCGCTCAACGAGCTCCTCGGCGACGGCGAGCTGGTGCTGCAGCAGCCGGGCGGCCCGCTCGCGGAGGTCGGGCGGGAGCGGCCCGAGCATCGTCGGCGGCGTCCAGTCCTCCATCCGCCGGCCCCAGGCGGCGATCTCCTCGGCGCGTTCGCCGCGGATCGAGCGCTCGGCGTCGAGGACCTCCACCTCCATCTCCTCGAGGACGGCGGTCCACTCGGCGCGCCGCTGGTGGTCCGAGGAGGAGCCGCCGGTCATGCGGTGCCCGCCAGGCTCGCGGCGGCCTGCCGCCAGGCGTCGCGCAGCGGCTCGACGACCTCCAGGCACGAGCGGACCCGGCCGGCGTCCTGCTTGACCATCGCCTGGTTGAGCTCGGCGATCAGCCAGTTGTAGAGCGCGGCGAGGCGGGGACCGCCCTCCCAGGCGTCGACCCGCAGGCTGCCGAGCAGCTCGAAGACGATCTCCTGGGCGTGGCGGACCTGCTCCCGCGCGTCGGCGCGCCGGCCCTGGGCGAGCGCGGCCTGGGCGCGCTCGAGGTCGAGGGCGAGGCGGTCGTAGAGCATCACCAGCACCTGCTGCGGCGAGGCGGTGCTGACGGCGTCGCCGAGGTAGCGGGAGCGGAGGGAAGCGGCGGTCATCGGTCGATCTCCTGCATCAGACGGGGGGAAGCGGGACCAGGAGGAGGGGGTCAGGGCAGCGAGGCGAGCTGGCCGGCCAGCCAGGACGACTGCTGCTTGAGCGAGCCCAGCGCGGTCTCCATCGCGGTGAACTGCCGGGTGAGCGTCTCCCGGCGGGCGGCCAGGCGCAGGTCCCAGTCGTCGATGCGGACCTGGATGTCGGCGGCGAGCTCGTCGCGGCCCTTGGCCAGCAGGGTGAGCGTGCCGGTGGCGGCCTTCGTCAGCGTCGTGGCGAGTGCCTGCACGCGGGTGGCCAGGCCGTCGCCGAGCGCCGGTGAGGTGGTGGTGGCGGCCTCGGCCGTGCCGGCGAAGATCTGCTGCACCTTCGCGGGGTCGGCCTGCAGCCGGGTGAGGAAGGTGGCCTTGGTGAACGAGACCTGCCCGTCGCGGGTGAGCTGCACCCCGGCCGAGCCGGGGGCGCCACGGCCGGCGACGACCTCGGACACCGCGGTGAGGACCTGGTCGGTGAGCCGGCGCAGGTTGCTGTCGCCGCGCAGCACCGCGGTGGAGTCCTTGCCGTTGGCCGAGTGCTTGGCGATCTCGCTCAACGCGGCGTTGGCGGCGTCGACGAAGGCCTGCACCTTGGCGGCGACGGCGTCGGGGTCGGAGGTGACGTCGACCGTGACCGGCGTGTCGCTCCTCGCACTGACGGTCAGGGTCCCGCCGGGGATCACGCCGGTGAACGTGTTGGTGGCCGAGGTGACGTCGATCGTCGACCCGGCGTCGCCCAGCTTGATCGTCGCGTCGGTGCCCTCGCGCAGGAGAGTGAACCCGTCGACCGAGAACTCCCCGGCCGTGCCGGTGGCCCTCGCGCTGACCTGCAGCCGGTACTCGCCCGGCTTGACCTGCAGGACCGTGGCGGTGAGCCCGAGGTCGCTCCGCTTGTTGATGGCGGCCGCGGTGTCGTCCAGCGACCCGGTGCCGACGGAGACGGTGCCCTTCACGACCCCGTTGGCGTCACGGACGGTGAGGTCGGAGTAGACCCCGGCCGTGGTGGGGGGAGCTGTCCGGGTGGTGCCGACGACGGCGTGGGCGGCGGCCACGCTGGTCACGGTGAAGGTGATCGAGCCCGGCTGCGGGGTCCCGGTGACGGCCACGGCGACGGCGGGGCTCGAGCTGGTCGCCTTGGCGGCGGTCCAGACGGCGCCTCGGGTGAGCTCCTCGGCGGCCGAGCGCAGCGCGTCGACCTTGGTGTTGACCGAGCGGTAGGCCTCGGCGGCCTTCTGCGTCTGGGTCAGCCGGGTCTCGAGCTGCTTCTGCGCGACCCCCTCGGCGGCGACGAGCTGGTTGATCAGGCTCGTGGTGTCCAGGCCGGAGACCAGGCCGTCGACGCTCAGGCTCACCATCGCTGCGCCTCCAGGGTGCGGGGTCGGGTGGGGCGGGTGTGACCTCGCCCGGGTGTGCAGTGAGGGGGGAGGCCAGGGCCTCCCCCCTCACCGGGTGGTGCTGTGCTCGCTGGTCGGCCCCGGGGGCCCGGGGTCAGCGGAGGAGCTGCAGGACGCCCTGCGAGCTCTGGTTGGCCTGCGCCAGCATCGCCGTGCCCGCCTGCGACAGGATCTGCGAGCGGGTGAAGGACACCATCTCCTGGGCCATGTCGGTGTCGCGGATGCGGCTCTCCGACGCGGTCAGGTTCTCGACGGTGGCGTTCAGGTTGTTGATCTTGTGCTCGAGCCGGTTCTGCACCGCACCGAGGGCGGCGCGCTGGTCGGAGACCTCCGCGATAGCGTCGCCGACCGACGAGATGGCCGCGGAGGCCCCGCTCGCGGTGGCGATCGAGGCGGCCGACAGGCCGAGAGCCGACGGAGCCATGCTGCTCACGCTCACCGACAGCGTCTCGCCGGCGTTCGACCCGACCTGGAAGACCTTGGACGAGTAGCTGCCGTCGAGCAGCTTCGTGCCGTTGAAGGTGGTCTTCGTGGCGATGTCATCCAGCTCAGAGCGCAGTGCGTCGAACTCCGCGTGCGCCTTCGCCTTGTCGCTGTCGCTGAGGGCGCCGTCGTTGGCGGCCTGCACCGCGAGGTCGCGCATGCGCTGCAGGATGGAGTGCGTCTCGGTGAGCGCACCCTCAGCGGTCTGGACGACGGAGATGCCGTCCTGCGCGTTGCGGACGGCGACCTTGAGGCCGCCGATCTGCGACCGCAGGCCCTCGGAGATCGCCAGGCCGGCCGCGTCGTCGGCGGCCCGGTTGATGCGCAGACCGCTGGAGAGCTTCTCCAGCGACTTGCTCATCGCACCATCGGTCACGTTCAGGTTCCGGTAGGCGTTGAACGCGGCGATGTTGTTGTTGACGCGCAGACCCATGGTGTTCCTCCTTGGAATCGGGGCTGTTCGGGATCCCGCTGCATCCGTGCTGCGGGTCGTGCACAGGGGTCTACGGCCGGGCGTCTGCCGACCTTGAGGCGAACCGGGCACATTTCTCGACCGGGTCGCCCGCCGGGGCGGGGCGCCGCCGGGGCGCGACGGGCGGGTGTGGCGGACGAGACGCACGGCGGCGTGTCCCGAGGGCCGCGGACGGCGTGGTGCGGCCCGGCCGGGATGGTGGGCTCACCGCCGAGGTGCCCGTCCGTTCCCGGACGCCCTCGCGCCGTCGGATCCCCCTGCCCGGCCGCTCCTCCCGCCGGGCGTCGCGACCCAGCGCTCCTGCCGAGCGCGGTGAGGACGTGCCCCATGAACGTGCTGCTGACCACGACCGTGTTCACCGGCTCCATGTACCACCGCATGGCCGAGCCGGCCCGGGCCGTCGAGGAGGCCGGGCTCGGCGTCTCGGTGACCGTCCAGCACGGGCTGAAGACCGTCATGGCCCCGGATCCCGGCAATCCCGGCGGCCCGCTGGTGGTCCGCGAGGTCGACTCCCAGGGCGCCGACGTCGTCGTCCTCCAGCTGCCCAAGACCCGCGAGATGCTCGCCTGCCTGCGCCTGCTGCAGGCCCAGGGTGTCGCCGTGGGGGGGGGGGGGGGGGGGGGGGGGGGGGGGGGGGGGGGGGGGGGGGGGGGGGGGGGGGGGGGGGGGGGGGGGGGGGGGGGGGGGGGGGGGGGGGGGGGGGGGGGGGGGGGGGCGGGGC
>NZ_JBJGYY010000049.1:0-33072 GCF_054050235.1 Geodermatophilus sp. SYSU D00696
GCCCGTCCCCTCGAGGGGACGGGCGCCGTTCTGCTTCCTAGAGCTTGACCGGGTAGACGGTCTCGGGGACGTCGACGACGATCCGGTCCTCGACGAAGATCCCGTGCCACACCATGAAGACCAGCACCGACCACAGCTGACGGGCGATCCGCTTGCTCGGCACCTCCTCGGTGCGCAGCCGGTCGAGCAGGCCGAGGACGACGTCGCGGTCGAGCCACTGCTGCGTCTGGCTCGAGACCACGACGTCGCGGGCCCACTCGTGCAGCGGGCCGGCGAGGAACTCCGCGGTCGGGACGGGGAAGCCGAGCTTGCGCCGGTTCATGATCCGCGGCGGGACGATCTGCCGCATCGCCTGGCGCAGCGCGTACTTGGTGGCGTCCCCGCGGCGCGGCACCCGCTGCTCGACCGGCAGGGAGCTCGCGATCGCGAACACCTCGGGGTCGAGGAAGGGCACCCGCAGCTCCAGCGAGTTGGCCATGGTCATCTTGTCGGCCTTGACCAGGATGTCGCCGCGCAGCCAGGTGAACAGGTCGACGTACTGCATCGCCGTCACGTCGTCGTAGCCGGCCTCGCGGGTGCGCCGGTACAGGTCCTCGGTGACCGCGACGTGCGACAGGTCGGGGTCGCGGCCGGGCAGCAGGGCGGCCAGCTCGTCGTCGCGCATGTTGCGGGCGTTGCCGTAGTACCGCTGCTCGAGCGGGGTCGACGCCCGGCGGAGCAGGTCCTGCCCGCGGACGCCCTCGGGCAGCAGATCGGCGATCCGGGCCATCGCCCGGCGGCCGGCCGCCGGCAGCCCCGACGCCCAGGCCAGGCTGATCGGCTCGCGGTAGATCGTGTAGCCGCCGAACAGCTCGTCGGCGCCCTCCCCGGAGAGCACCACCTTGACGTGCTTGCGGGCCTCGCGGGCCACGAAGTACAGCGGCACGAGCGCGGGGTCGGCGACCGGGTCGTCGAGGTACCAGACCACCTCGGGGATGGCCGCGGCGAACTCCTCGGCGGTGACCTCCACCGGCACGTGCTCGACGCCGAGGATCGACGCGGACTCCGCGGCGATCTCGATCTCCGACTGCGCCTGCCGGCGGAAGCCGACGGTGAAGGTCATCAGGTCGGGGTTGTAGCGGTGCGCCAGCGCTGCGATCGCGGTCGAGTCGATGCCGCTGGACAGGAACGACCCGACGGTGACGTCGGCGCGCATGTGCTTGGCCACCGACTCGTCGAGCACGGCGGCGATGCGGTCGTAGAGCTCCTGCTCCCGGCCGGCGGGCACCGGCTGCGGCTTCCAGGCCGGGTGGAAGTAGCGGCTGGTGGACAGCTCGCCGTCGACGACGGTGAAGCTGGTGCCGCTCTCGATCCGCCGGATGCCGCGGTGCAGGGTCGCGGGCTCGGGCACGTACTGCAGGGTCAGGTAGTGCTGCAGCGACGCCGGGTCGACGCCGCCCGCGGCCGCACTGCCGCCCAGCAGCTGCAGCAGCGCCTTCTTCTCCGAGCTGAAGACCAGGCCGCCGTCGGCGAGGCGAGCGGTGAACAGCGGCTTGATGCCGAACGGGTCGCGGGCGCCGAAAGCGGTGCGGGTGTGGGTGTCCCAGATGACGAAGGAGAACATCCCGCGCAGCCGCCGGACGACGTCCTGGCCCCACAGGTGGTAGCCCGCCACGATCGTCTCGGTGTCGCCGTGCGTGGCCAGCGGGGCGCCGGCCGCCTGCAGTTCCTCGCGGAGCTCGACGTAGTTGTAGATCTCGCCGTTGAACAGGATCCGGTAGCGGTCACCGGCGTAGGGCAGCGGCTGCGGGCTGCCCTCGACGTCGATGATCGACAGCCGGTTGAAGCCCAGGACGACGTTCTCGTCGGACCACACGGCGGTGTCGTCGGGGCCGCGGTGGTGCAGGCAGTGCAGCGCCTCGCGGACGTCGTCGACGTGGGTCCCGGAGACCCGGGGGGCGTCGGTGGAGAGGTAGGCCAGCAGGCCGCACATGGGCGCAGGTCTCCCGGGAGATCGTGTCCGGCGGGTGCCGGGACGGGGTCAGAGGCGCTCGCCGGCGCGGGTCTTGCGGGTGGCGATGCGCTCGGCGACGAAGGACAGGATCGGGACGGTGCCGGCGACCAGCACCAGGACGGTGCCGCGGAGGGTCCACCGGGCGCGCAGTGCCAGGTCGCAGGCGGTCAGGAAGAAGATGGCATAGAGCCAGCCGTGGGCGGTGCCGATGACCGCGACCGGCCCGTCGAGGCCCGCGCGGTACTTGAGCGGGACCGCCACGAAGAACAGCACGGCGAGCAGCACGCCGACGATCCAGGCCATCACCCGGTACCGCGTCAGGGCGGCGGGGACGTCCTTGCCGACCCGGCGGGCCAGGGCCCGGGGGAGCCGGGGCGACGGCGCCGTGCGCTCAGCGGCCACCGGGACCCCGTTGACCCAGCGCGCGCTCGTTGAGCTCGGCCAGGTAGGCGTTGTAGGCGGCCAGCTCCGGGTCGCCGCTGGTGTCGATCCGCGGCCGCTGGTACAGGACGACGGCGCTGCCCGGCTCGTCCTCGTCGGGGTCGCGGCGCAGCTCCTCGCGCACCATGCGCACGTAGAACCACAGGCCCATGAAGCCGTACAGCGGCCACTGCAGCGCGTAGCTCCAGTTGACCGCGCCGCCGCCGTTCTCGGCCTTGCCCAGCTGCCAGAAGCCGAGGAAGAAGGTGGCCACGAACAGCGCGGCGACCAGCAGGTGCAGCAGCACCCACCTCGGGGTCAGCAGCCGCGTCCACACGCTCCCGACTCTAACCGCCCGGACGGGCCCTTCGGCGGCCCGACCGGGACCTGGACGGCCCGGCGGGAGTGGGTCTGGTCACCGCCGTCCCGGCCGCCCCGGGCGACCCGCCGGTCTCCGGTCTCCGGTCACCGGCCGTCTCGCGCGGTCGGCTAGTCTCGGCTCAGACTGACGTCAGGCGCGAAGGCCGTGGTGGGGCGCCCACCCGAGGCCGCGCCGGCAGAGCCGTCCGGCACGCGGGCGGAGGACGAGGAGGCAGCGGGCAGTGGCTCGACGCAGCAGGCTCGCGCGGGTCGCCGCGCTCGGTCTCCTGGGGGTGCTCACCCTCACCGGGTGCAGCCTCAACAACGAGTTCTGGCGGTTCGGTTTCCCCGAGGGCGTCACGGAGGAAGCCACCCAGATCCGCGAGCTGTGGACAGGGTCGGTGATCGCCGCGCTCATCGTCGGCTTCCTGGTGTGGGGGCTGATCATCTGGTCGGTGATCTTCCACCGGAAGCGGAGCGACGAGCTGCCGCGGCAGACGGCCTACAACCTGCCGCTGGAGATCGTGTACTCGATCGTCCCGTTCGTCATCATCGCGGTCCTGTTCTTCTTCACCGTCTCGGTGCAGAACGACGTCCAGGAGCGCAGCGACGACCCGGACACGACGATCGCCGTCAACGCCTTCAAGTGGAACTGGCAGTTCGTCTACCCCGAGACCACCGGTGACGACGGCGAGCCGGTGAACACCGTCGGCTCCACCGACGAGATCCCGATCCTGGTCATGCCGGTCGACCAGGACGTCCGCTTCGAGGTGGCCTCCGCCGACGTCATCCACTCGTTCTGGGTGCCGGAGTTCCTCTTCAAGCTCGATGTGATCCCGGGCAACGAGAACGGCCGCGACAACGTCTTCGAGGTGCGCGCCAACGAGGAGGGCTCCTACGTCGGCCGCTGCGCCGAGCTGTGCGGGACCTACCACGCCTACATGAACTTCGAGGTCCGCGTGGTCAGCGCCGAGGACTACGAGGCCTACCTGGCCGCCCGGGAGGACGGCCAGACCACCCGCGAGGCCCTGGAGAGCATCGGCCAGGACGGCGAGGCCACCACGACCCGCCCGTTCCGCGTGGGCGACGGGTACTACCAGCAGGCGGTCGACTGACGTGACCGGCGGCAACGACCACCGCACCGACGCTGCGCAGGGAGGACGACCGTGAAGGTCGAGGCGCTCATCTTCAACCTCATCGCGGTCTTCTGCATCGTCACGGCGGCCGTCTACGGCTTCTGGGCGCGCGAGCCGATCGGCACGACCGCTCTGATCCTGTCCGGCGGTCTCACCGGCCTGATCGGTGGCTTCTTCTGGTTCATCTCTCGGCGCATCGACGCCCGGCCCGAGGACCGGAAGGACGCCGACATCGCCGAGGGCGCCGGTGAGCTCGGCTTCTTCAGCCCGGCCAGCTACTGGCCCTTCGCCATCGCGTGCAGTGCCGCCGTCACGGGCCTGGCCATGGCGTTCTGGTACTACTGGCTGATGGCGATCGGCGTGGTCGCCCTGCTGATCACCATCGGCGGTCTGCTGTTCGAGTACTACGTGGGGCAGAACGCGCAGTCCAGCTGACGTCACGCCTCCCGAGGGCCCTCTCCCGCACCGCGGGGGAGGGCCCTCGTGCGTGTGCGGGAGGTCGTCCCGCGCTCCGCGGTGCCGGTCGCAGCGGCGCCGGCCTGCAGGGAACGCCTGTCGGCGCCACCGGACCGAGGCGGACGGCGCGGGTGCAGCCAGGTGGGCGAGCCCGGCTGCTCTGCCGGTGTTGTCCGGCCATGGCGGGTCCTGTAGCACCGGCAATGAGCGGAGAACGCCCGCAGAGGTGGGTGAGGCTGGCGACGGCCCGCGCTCACCTCCGTCTGCCGTGCTGAGCGACAGGCCCCCTCACGGAGAGGGTGAGATGCCGCTCGAGACTGACGACGCACGTAGCGTCGGTGACGTGAGCTACGACGTCCTGGCCGAGAGCGTGAGACTGCTCGAGGGCGCTCCGCGTCCCAGCGGCGCGCGTCTGAGCCGTCGCGTCCGGCACGTGCCCCTGGCTGTGGATCGAGACGGCGACGTCGCCGCCACGATGTTCCTGCGTCGAGGCGTCAGCGGCGTCCCGTTGCTCGACGCCCACACTCTGGAGCTGACCGAGGGCGGTTGGCGAGTGCTCGGGGGCGGAGGTGGGCCCGGGGAGGAGGCGGCGAAGGCCCGTCCGCGACTCGCTGACCTGGGAGGCGCGGCGGTGAACCACGGTCACGGTGGAACCGCGCGGACGACGAGCGATCGGCTCGGCTGGCGCACGGTCGGCTGGGTCTCGGGGGTGGAACTGCGCCTGGCTGAGGAGGTCTTCGTCCTGCGCGTCGACACCCGGCTCGTGCCGGTCGCCGGCCACGGCTGCGCGGTCGTCGTCTGGGCGCGGGAACCTCCCGGGATCGCGGCGCTGGACGCGTCGGGTGCAGTTCTCGGCTCGGTCCCCGTCCGCCGGGTCGCCTCGTGACGTGTCGGCCCTGGCGAGTAGCGCCGGCTACCGACGGTCGCAGATGACGTGGTCGGTCGGTCTCGCCCGCGGTCTCCGCGGCGTCCTGCGGAGTCGGGGGACGGGCCGGTCCCGGCCGGCCAGCACGTGCCCCGCTGGTGAAGCGGCGGCGCCCGGGGGAAAACACACACAGGGCCCCGGTGGAGTTCCACCGGGGCCCTGTGTGTGTTGGGGTCCTCGCTAGTCGCGCGGCTCCTGTGGCCGGCCACCCTCGGACGGACGACCACCCTCCGACGGACGACCGCCCTCGGACGGGCGGCCACCCTCGGTGGGACGGCCGCTGGTGGTCAGCTCGCGGTGTGGGTCGGCCGAGGCCAGGCCCCGCTCCTCGCCGCGCTGCTCGAGCTCGACCGCCGTGGGCTCCTCGATGGGGGAGAAGAACCCGCGGATCGCGCGGCGGGCGCCGCCGACCTGGTTCATCTTCTTCGGCACCGGGGCGCCGCCGTAGGCGAGCTGGCCGTGGCCGTGCTCGTCGACCGGGCCGAGCGGCTGGTGCACCTCGATGAACTCACCGTGCGGCAGCCGGCGGATGACACCGGTCTCGATGCCGTGCTCGAGCACCTCGCGGTCGTGCTGCTGGAGACCCAGGCAGATCCGGTAGGTGATCACGTAGGCGATCGGCGGCAGGATGATCAGGCCGATGCGGCCGATCCACGTCATCGCGTTGAGGCTGATGTCGAACTTGTCGGCGATGACGTCGTTGGCGCCCGAGAGCAGCAGCACCACGTAGAAGGCGATCGCCATCATGCCGAGCGAGGTCCGCACGGGGACGTCGCGCGGGCGCTGCAGCAGGTGGTGCGACGCGGTGTCGCCGGTCAGCTTCCGCTCGAGCACGGGGTAGGCCAGCAGGAGCGTGAAGATGATGCCGGGGAGCACCACCGTCGGCCAGAACAGCGCCGGGATGTTGTAGTTGCCCGGCAGGTAGATGTCCCACGCCGGGAACAGACGGGTCGACCCGTCGAGGAACATGACGTACCAGTCGGGCTGCGACGCGGCCGACACCTGCGCGGGGTTGTACGGGCCCCACAGCCACACCGGGTTGATCTGCACCAGGCCACCGAGCGCGGCGCAGACGCCGAAGACGACGAGCAGCAGCCCGGTGGCCTTCCCGGCGAAGGTCGGGAAGAGACGGTTGCCGACGACGTTGTGCTCCGTGCGGCCCGGGCCGGGGAACTGGGTGTGCTTCTGCTTGACCAGGATCAGCAGGTGCAGCGCGATCAGCGCCAGGATGATCGCCGGGATGAGGAGCACGTGGGCGATGTAGAGCCGCCCGACGATCAGGTCGCCGACGTAGTCACCGCCGAAGACCGCCCAGTGGGCCCAGGTGCCGATGACCGGGATCGACAGGATGATCGCCGACATGATCCGCAGGCCGGTGCCCGAGAGCAGGTCGTCGGGCATCGAGTAGCCGGCGAAGCCCTCGAAGATGCCGAGGATCAGCAGCGCGACACCGATGAGCCAGTTGGTCTCGCGCGGCCGGCGAAAGGCGCCGGTGAAGAAGATCCGCAGCATGTGGCAGACGATCGCCGCCATGAACAGCAGCGCGGCCCAGTGGTGGATCTGCCGCATGAGCAGGCCACCGCGGACGTCGAAGGAGATGTCGAGCGTCGAGGCGTAGGCGATCGACATCTCGACCCCGCGCAGCGGCGCGTACGAGCCGTCGTAGGTGACCTCGGTCATCGAGGCCTGGAAGAAGAACGTCAGGTACGTGCCGGTGAGCAGCAGGATGATGAACGAGTAGAGCGCGATCTCCCCGAGCAGGAACGACCAGTGGTCGGGGAAGACCTTGTTCAGCGTCCGGCGGAGCGGACCGGCCACGATGAGCCGGTCGTCGACCTCGAGAGCGGCCCGGCCCGCGAGCGTCTTGGGCGCTCCGGGGGCGGTGGCGGTGCGAGCCATCAGATGCGCTCCCGGTTCCAGTAAGTGGGACCCACGGCCTCAATGTAGTCGCTGCGCGCGACGAAGAAGCCCTCGTCGTCGACCGTGATCGGCAGCTGCGGCAGGGAGCGGGTGGCAGGCCCGAACACGGGCTTCGCGCCCTGCGTGACGTCGAACTGCGACTGGTGGCAGGGGCAGAGGATGCGGCTGGTCTCCTGCTCGTACAGCGACACCGGGCAGCCGGCGTGCGTGCAGATCTTGGAGTAGGCGACGTAGTCGCCGTAGCCGAAGTCCTCCTGCCCCGCGCGCGGCACCGCCTCCGCCTGCTGCGAGGGGCGCAGCCGGATGAGCATGGTGGCCGCGTCGGAGAGCCGGTTGCCGCCGGGGACGGCCGGGAACACGGTCTCCAGCGAGCCGGGCACCTGGTCGCCGGGGCGGATCGGGGTGCCGTCGTCGCGGACCAGCCGGACGCCCTCGGCCCACTCGGTGGTACCCAGCGGGTTGCCGCGGTTGGGGTTCTTGATCAGCCCGCCGAGCGGCGCCAGGAGCATCAGCCCCAGGCCGCCGCCCATGAACACCAGCGAGCGGGTGATCAGCTTGCGCCGCGCCAGGCCGGAGTTGTGCAGGCCGCCGACCAGCGTGGCCCCGGTGGTCACCCGGTCGAAGTGCGACCCGTCGTGCTTGTCCTGCACCGCGGTCTCGTGCGGCAGCAGCTTCTTCGTGTAGAGCACCAGGCCGACGCCGAAGAAGGTGAACGCCAGGCCCATCAGCAGGCCCAGCAGCGGGGTGTAGAGCGTGCTGAAGGTGGTGCCGCCCAGCTCCCACTGCCAGTCGGGCAGGAACCAGCCGGCGCCGGCGTAGACGACGCAGAAGCCGAAGGCGGACAGGCCGGCCAGAGCGAAGGTGAGCCCGACCTGGCGGACCGCGCGCTTCTCCACCGCCGAGCCGGGCGCGGGGCCGGGCTCGACGTGCAGGACCTCGACGCCGTCGTAGCGCGCCCCGAGCCGGTCGAGCTCCTCGCGGCGGAGCGCGGCGAGCTGCTCGGGGGTCCAGTCGTCGTCCGGGCCGCCGTGGAGCGGGCCGGGGGTGTCCGCGCCGCCGGTGCTACCGGGGCGGGTGTCGTGCGTGGTCACGCCTTGCTCCCCATCCAGAAGATCCCGAACAGCAGCACCGAGATGCCGACGACCCAGATGACGACGCCCTCGCTGACCGGCCCGATGCGGCCGATGCCGGCGCCGCCCGGATCGGGCATGTCGGTGATCGTCTGGATGTAGTTGATGATCGCGCGCTTGTCCTCGGAGGTGAGCTGGTTGTCCCCGAAGACCGGCATGTTCTCCGGGCCGGACAGCATCGCCGTGTAGATCTCGAGGTCGTTGGAGTCCTCGAGGCTGGGGGCGTACTTGCCCGAGGAGAGCGCGCCGCCCTCGCCGACGAAGTTGTGGCAGGACGCGCAGTTGAGCCGGAACAGCTCGCCGCCGGCGGCCAGGTCACCGTCGCGCAGGTCGCCGGAGGGCAGCGTGGGACCGCCGCCGTTGGCCTGGACGTAGGCCATGAGCTGGTCGATCTCCTCGTCGGAGAAGATCGCCGGCTTGTCGGGGGCCTGCGCGTCCTGGCGCACCAGCGGCATGCGGCCGGTGTGGACCTGGAAGTAGACGGCCGCCTCGCCGACGCCGATCAGCGACGGGCCGCGGTTGGGCACGCCCTCGAGGTTCTCGCCGTGGCAGCTGATGCAGCTGCGCTCGTACAGCTCGCGGCCGGCGGCCTCGGCGCTGGACTCGCTGCCCTCGGGCGCGGCGGAGGCGCCGGGGGCGAGGGTGGAGTACAGGGCGCCGGTGAGCACCAGGCCGGCCATCAGGGTGGCGACGTTGGCCAGCCGGCGCTTCTGCTTGGAGCGGCGGCGGGCGCGGGCCGCGGCGGCCGGGGTGCCCTCGGCCGGACGGCGCGACCAGCGGGACCGGCGCGCGCCCTCCCCGGGCTGGGTGTCGGACTGCGGGTTCGTGGTGGACACCGGTTCCCTAGCGGATCAGGTAGATCGTGGCGAAGAGCCCGACCCACACGACGTCGACGAAGTGCCAGTAGTAGGAGACCACGATGGCCGAGGTCGCCTGTGCCGGCGTGAACCGGCCCATGGTGGACCGGATGAGCACGTAGACGAACGCGACCAGGCCACCGATGACGTGCAGCGCGTGGAAGCCGGTCGTCAGGTAGAAGACCGAGCCGTAGGTCGAGCTCGAGATCGACGTCCCGTGCTCGGTCACCAGCACCCGGTACTCGTTGAACTGGGCCAGGACGAAGACCAGGCCCATGACGAAGGTGATCGTGAACCACCGGCGCAGGCCGTAGACGTTGCCGCTCTCCGCCGCGAAGACGCCGATC
Organism: Geodermatophilus sp. SYSU D00696; assembly: GCF_054050235.1. NCBI lineage: Bacteria > Bacillati > Actinomycetota > Actinomycetes > Geodermatophilales > Geodermatophilaceae > Geodermatophilus > Geodermatophilus sp. SYSU D00696. The sequence goes on from NZ_JBJGYY010000049.1 coordinate 9,545, forward strand.
TGGCAGGTGACCGAGGAGGCCACCAGGATCAGCGTGAAGAACAGCGCGTACGGGAGGTTGAGCTCGGTCGGTTCCGGAGGCCAGCCCTCGGTCGCGCGGGCGCGCGCGGTGAAGTACATGGCGAACAGCCCGGCGAAGAACATCAGCTCGCTGGAGAGCCAGATGATCGTGCCGACGCTGACCATGTTCGGTCGGGTCAGGGAGTGCACCCGCGAGGTGTCGAAGGTGCTGCTCGCCACGGGGGCCGTTGTCACGACGCCCATCATGGCATCGCCCGGCGACACGCACCGACCGTGGGTGGCACGGCGTGCCTGCGCCGTGACCAGGCCGAGACCGTCCCCCGGACGGGCGTCGCGCCGCCCGGGTCGGCAGGGCCCGGGCACTAGGCTGACGGGCGTGATCGACGCGCCGGCCACCGTCCTCGTCTACAGCTCCCGGCCCGAGGTCCGCGAGGCCGTCCGGACCGCCGTCGGCCGGCGCCCGGCACCCGACGTCGGTCCGCTGACCTGGATCGAGTGCGCGACCGGCGAGGACGTCGTCGCCACCGTCGACGGCGGCGGCGTGGACCTCGTCCTGCTCGACGGGGAGGCGCAGCCGACCGGCGGGCTGTCGCTGTCGCGGCAGCTGGTCGTCGAGGTCGCCGACCGCCCGGCGATCTGCGTCCTCATCGCCCGCCAGCCCGACCGCTGGCTGGCCCACTGGTCCCAGGCCGACGCCACGCTGGCCCTGCCGGTCGACCCGCTCACCGCCCCGCAGGTCGTCGCCGGGCTGCTGCGCGAGCACGCCGCCCGCGGACCGCAGCGCCGTCCCGCCCGCCGGTGACCGTGCGCCCCGCCGCCGGACCCACGTGGCCCGGCCTGCTGACGCGCCTGCTCGCCGGCACCGACCTCACCGCCGACGACACGGCGTGGGCGATGCGCGAGGTCATGAGCGGCGAGGCGACGCCCGCGCAGATCGCCGGGTTCGCGGTGGCGCTCCGGGCCAAGGGCGAGGCGCCGGCCGAGGTGGCAGGGCTGGCCACGACCATGCTCGAACGGGCCACGCCGGTCGACCTGCCGCTGGCGACCGTCGACGTCGTGGGCACCGGCGGCGACGGCGCGCACACCGTCAACATCTCCACGATGGCCGCCGTCGTCACCGCGGCCGCCGGGGTGCCGGTGGCCAAGCACGGCAACCGGGCCGCCTCGTCGTCGTCGGGTGCCGCCGACGTGCTCGAGGCGCTGGGCGTGGTCATCGACCTGCCCGCCGAGGCGGTGGCCCGCTGCGTGCGGGAGGCGGGCATCGGCTTCTTCTTCGCGCCGGTCTTCCACCCCGGCTACCGGCACACCGCGGCGCCGCGGCGCGAGATGGGCATCGGCACGGTGTTCAACTTCCTCGGCCCGCTGACCAACCCCGCCCGGCCGGTGGCCGCGGCGATCGGCTGCGCCGACGTCCGGATGGCGCCGGTGCTGGCCGCGGTGGTGGCCGGCCGCGGCGGCCGGGCGCTGGTCTTCCGCGGCGACGACGGCCTCGACGAGCTGACCACCGCGACGACGTCGCGGGTGTGGGTGGCGCGCGACGGCGCGGTGACCGCCGGTGCGGTCGACCCGGCCGAGCTGGGCATCGCCCCCGCCGGTCCCGACGCGCTGCGCGGCGGGGACCCGGGACACAACGCCGAGGTCTTCCGGCGGGTGCTCGGCGGTGAGACGGGCGCGGTGCGCGACGCCGTCCTGCTCAACGCCGCCGCGGCACTCGCCGCCTTCGACGAGCGCGGCGGCGAGCTGACCGCCGCGCTCGCGGCCGGGGCGGAGCGGGCCGCGGCCGCCGTCGACGACGGCCGCGCCGCCGCGCTGCTCGAGCGCTGGATCGCGGTCAGCCGCGAGGCTGCGGGGGGCTGAGCTCCCGTCGCGAGGTGCTGGAACGGCCGCCCTCCAGGGGCCCGCGCCGAGCGGAGCGAGGCGTGGGGAGGAGGGTGGTCCTTCCTCAGGCGCCGCCCTCGAGGCCCACGGAGAACGCCGCCTCCAGGTCGTGCCGCGAGTAGGCGCGGAACGCGATGTGGGTCTCGGTCTCGAGGACCCCCGGCACCTTGTTGATGCGCCCGGCGATGACCTCGGCGACCTGGTCGAACTCGCGGACCCGCACGATCGCGATGAGGTCGACCTCCCCGGCGGTCGAGTACACCTCGCTGACGCCGTCGAGGTCGGCGATCGCGGCCGCGACCTCGGGGATCGCGTCGGTGGCGGCGTCGACCATCACGATGGCGGTGATCACGCCGGGGATGCTAGTTGAAGGACCCTCCTGCCCCCCGCGCCTCGCTCCGCTCGGCGCGGGTCCCTGCGGGAGGGCGTTCCAGCACGTCACCGGCTCGTGGCGGGCCCTGCAGCGGGGCCGTTCCGGCACGTCACCCCGGGCCGCCGGTGGCCGACGCGACTGCGACGACGCGCTCGGGGCGGGCCCGGGTGCCCAGCTGGCGGCCGTCGGCGAACGGGTCGCGCAGCGCCCGGCCGGCCTCCACCCGTGCGAGGAAGCCGCTGAAGCCCCCGGTGCCCGGCGCCGCGCAGGCCAGGGTGCCGTCGACCTCGACCAGCCGGGTGCCCGGCTTCTCCATCCAGCGCAGCACCAGTTCCGTCTCGTCGACCGAGGCCGCGAGTTCACCATCGGCGCCCGGCACCGTCTCCGCGGTGGCCCGCAGGCCGGCCAGCGCGTCGCGCACCGAGGTCCCGCGCGGGGCGCAGCCGGCCGACACCAGCCGGCCGCGGCGCACCACCGTCAGGTGCCAGCCGCCGGCGCCGTCGGGCCGGGCGAGCACGAACTCCGCGACGGCGGCCAGTGTCTCCAGCCGTTGGCGCCGGCGGACGGCGCGCACCAGGACCGCGATCCGGTCGCGCAGCACGGCGGCGTCCTCGTAGCGCTCCTCGGCGGCGAGCCGGTCGACGCGGTCGAGCAGCGGCTCCACCAGGGCGCGCGGGTCACCGGCCACCGCGCCGCGCAGCACGTCGGCGACGAGCGCGTACTCCTCGATCGACTGGGCGCCGGTGCACGGGGCGCCGCAGCGGCCCATCCCGGACAGCGCGCAGGCCGTGGTGTGCACCCGGGGGGAGAGGCGGGCGGTGCACTGCCGCAGCGGCAGCGACTCGTGGATGGCCGCCATCGCCATGTCCGCGGCCCGGCGGTCGGCGAAGGGCCCGAGGAAGACGCCGGCCCCGGGGCGCACCCGCCGGACCGCCGACAGCCGCGGGAAGGGCTCCTCGGTCAGCCGCAACCACAGCGCCCGCTCGGGGAAGCGCGAGCGCCGGTTGTAGCGCGGCTTGTGCTCGGCGATCAGCCGCAGTTCGCGGACGGCGGCCTCGAGGTCGTGCGCGCACGGCACGGCGTCGACCCGCTGGGCCAGCGCGACCATCTCGGTCATCCGGCTGCGCTGCTCGCCGGAGGTGAAGTAGCTGCGCACCCGGGTGCGCAGGTCGTTGCTGGTGCCGACGTAGAGCGGCTCGTCGCGCGGGCCGCGGAAGACGTAGACGCCGGGGCCGGGGGGGACCGAGTCGGCGAGGTGGCGCTTGCGACGCCGTTCCGGGTCGACCTGGCGGGTCAGGCCGGTGAGCTCCTCCAGCGACGTGACGCCGAGCGGGCCGAGCCGCTCGAACAGGCCGTGCAGCACGTCGACGGTGGCGCGGGCGTCGTCGAGCGCGCGGTGGCACGGGGTGGTCGCGGCGGAGAAGTACGGCGCGAGCGTGGCCAGCTTGCAGTTGGGCACCTCGTCGCGGGAGAGCAGCCGGCGGGCGAGGACGGCGGTGTCGACCGAGACGGCCGCGGGCCACGCCGTGCCGGTCTGCTGGCAGGCCGCCTTGAGGAAGCCCAGGTCGAAGGGGGCGTTGTGCGCGACCAGCACGGCGCCGCGGGCGAACTCGAGGAAGGCCGGCAGCACCGCCTCGATGCGCGGGGCGGTGGCCACCATCGCCGTCGTGATGCCGGTGAGGACGCTGATGTAGGGCGGCACCTCGCAGCCGGGGTCGACCAGCGTCTGGAACTCCCCGAGCACCTCGCCGCCGCGCACCTTGACCGCGCCGATCTCGGTGATCGCGCTGTCCTTCGGCGACCCGCCGGTGGTCTCCAGGTCGACGACGACGAACGTGACGCCGGCCAGCGGGGTCCCGAGCTCGTCGATGGTCGTCTGGACGGCGGGGACCGGCTCGTGGGGGGCCGGCCGCACGAGGGGGAGCGGGCGGTCGCCGTGGGCGGGTGCGTGTGCGTGTCGCGGCGACCGGGACCCGGCGCCGTCGGCGGGGAAGAGCACGGCGGGACGGTAGGCCGGGGGTCGGACAGTCCCGGGGAGGCGGGTCCGCCGGCGCCCGTCGTCGACGACGCGCCGCGCGACGCGCCGGGCGCGGGGACCCGGACGGAGGAGGGGCGCGCGGAGCGCTTGCGGGACGACGGCGGCGCGGACGACGATCCCCCGGCGGACCGCACGGTCCGGTGGACACGGGGGGTGGTCCGGTGCGCCTGGACCCCGCGTCGCGCCCGCGGCGTCGCGCGGCGTTCCTGGTCACGGCCGCGGCGGTGCTGGTGGCGCTGGTGCCGGCCGGACCCGCCGCCGCCGCGCCCAGCGACCAGCCCGGGGGCACCAGCGGGGTCCTCGACAGCGAGGCCCTCGACCGGCTGCAGGAGCGGGCCGCCGAGGTCCAGGCCGACCTGCAGCAGCGCCAGGCCGAGGTCGCGGCCGCGCAGCAGGCGCTGGCCGCCGCGCAGGCCGACGTCGACGCCGCCTCCGCCGGGGTGGCCGAGGCGGAGGCGGAGCTCGCGCGCCTGCAGGACGTCGTCGCGCGCTACGCCTCGGCGGCCTACCGGGACGGCGGCACGCTGTCCCCGCTGAGCGTCCTGCTCTCCGGCGGGGACCCGGGGGACGCCGCTGCCGCGATCGGCTACCTGGACGCCGTCGACGACCACACCGGCGCGGTCGTGACCGCCGCCGAGGAGCAGCGCCGGGCGGCGCTGGCCGAGCAGGCCGCCGCGGACGCGGCGCTGGCCGAGGCGCAGCAGCGGGCCGACCTGCTGGCGGCCCAGGTCGCCGACCTGGAGGCCGCCGCGGCGGCGGTCACCGACGAGCTCGACGCCGCGCTGAGCGACGTCGACCGGCAGCTGGCCGACCTCCAGCAGGAGCAGCTCGACGTCAACCGGCAGACGGCGGCCAACTGGCGCGCCCACCTCGACCAGCTCGCGGCGGCCGGTGTCGCGTCCCCGCCGGCCTCGGCCCTGGCCGCCCCCGCGGCCGGCCTGCCGGCCGGGCTGGTCCCGGTCGGGGACGCCGCGGGGGGCGCCCAGCGGGGCGCCGCCCAGTTCCCGCGCGAGCCGACGTCGCTGCTGGTGCTGCCCGCCGAGACGGTGGCCGCCGTCAGCGCGGCGATGGACACGCTGGGGCAGCCCTACGCGCCGGGGACGGCCGGCCCGGACTCCTGGGACTGCGGTTCGCTGGTCTCCACGGTCTACGGCGCCGCGGGCGTCGACCTGCCCGCCGACCAGGCCGGGCTGTACGCCGTCACGGTGCCGGTCGACCCGGCCGACGTGCTGCCCGGCGACCTGGTGTTCCTCGGGACGCCCGAGTCGGGGCTCGGCCACGTCGGCATCGCGCTGGACCGGGAGACGATGCTGGCCGCCGACGGGCGGGCCGGCGCGGTCGTCGTCCGCCGGCTGCCCGCCGACCAGGTGCTGCACGTGGGCCGGCCGGCCCTCGGCACTCGCCCCGAGGTGGCCGCGCCGGGGCCCTCGGGCGGTGCGCTGCGGGTGGAGTGCGGCAACACCGTGTACCCGCCCAGCTTCGACGGGACCCGCGCCTGGGGCGGGTACCCCAACGGCCTCGTCCCGCCCAGCGCGCTGTGCCCCCTCGGCGTGGGCGGGCACGCGCTGCGCTGCGACGCCGCCGCGGCCTACCGGGCGATGAGCGCGGCGTTCGAGGCGGAGTTCGGCCGGCCGGTCTGCATCACCGACTCCTACCGCACCTACGCCGGCCAGGTCCGGCTCTACGGCGAGAAACCGGCCCTGGCCGCGGTCCCGGGGACGAGCAACCACGGCTGGGGGCTGGCGGTCGACCTGTGCGGCGGCATCGAGACCTTCGGCACCCCGCAGTACGCCTGGATGGTGGCCAACGCCGGCCGCTTCGGCTGGCTGCACCCCACCTGGGCGGACCCGGGCAACGGCCGCGAGGAGCCCTGGCACTGGGAGTTCGCGGGCAGCTGAGCCGGGACTGTCGGTGGCCGTCCCTAGCGTGCGGAGCAACCGACAGGGAGACCCGTCCCGACCGCGGCCCGGCACCCGGGGCGGCCCGGGGCACCGGAGGGGGGACACGGCCATGCTCATCGACTGCGACACCTGCACCGTGCGCGGCACCGGCTGCGCCGACTGCGTCGTCACCGTCCTGCTGGGTGCGCCGCCGGCGGAGAGGGGCACCGGGCCCGTGCTGCTGCCGGTGCCGCCGGTCCCGGCCGCGCGGGCGACCGGGCCGGCCGCCGGGGACGCGGTGCCCCCGCCGTCGGGCGTGGTCGTGGAGTTCGACGACGTCGAGCGGCGCGCCGTGCGGGCGCTGGCGGAGGTCGGCCTGGTGCCTCCGTTGCGTCACCGCCCGGCGCGCGGGGAGCGTCCCGGCGGACGGCGCCGCACCGGCTGAGGCGCAGGTCGACGCCCGAACGGGTACACACCGGAGTGGGCGCTACTGCTCACTGTGCGTGTTCTCACAGTCAGCAGGGGTCCCGTTTGTCACAAACTCATCACGTCCGTACTGTGACCGCGTCCGGCCGGGTGGTCGTCACCTGACGCGAGGTGACCTCGGCCGGTCACCGCCGAGTCACCGGACGCCGCCTGCGGGTGCGCGCGAGGTGAGCCGGGGACCCACCGCAGCACTGGGGTGAGTTCTCGCGTGCACCGGCCCGCCGGCGCACGCCTGATAGGGCACGTCTTCCCAGCCCGAACCCGTCAGCTAACTCGGTAGGCGGTTGCTGAGGAAGAACGGAGAGCCGCCGCCCGTGGCGACCCCCCGCCCCTGCCCGGGGCATGCCTGCGCACAGTCCACCTCCTCCGCACCCGCGACCGCCCGCGTCGCCGGCCCGCACCGCCGCTCACCGCGCCGGCTCCTCGGCCGGGTCGCGCTGGTCGGCACCGCCGCCGCCCTGACCGTGGCCCTCGTGCCCGGCACCGCGGTCGCCGACCCCGAGCGGGCCGCCACCCCCGAGCAGGCCGCCGAGCTCGCCGCCGACGCCGGCCGCCGGCTCGAGGCGGTCAGCGAGCAGGTCAACGAGGCCCGCGAGGTCCTCTCCCGCCAGCAGGCCGCCGCCGAGGCCGCCGAGCGGGCCCTCGGCGACGCCCGCTCCCGGCTGCAGGACCTCGACGGGCAGATCCGCCAGGTCGCCCGCAGTGCCTGGACCAGCAGCAACGACACCTTCGCCCAGCTGGACCTGCTGATGACCAGCGACTCGGCCGACGAGTTCGTCAGCTCGCTGGCCACCCTCGACCACATCTCCGGCCACACCACCGACGTGCTCGCGCAGGTCGGCGAGGCCGCCACCGCGGCGGAGGAGGCGCAGCGCGAGGCCGACGCCGCCCGGGCCGATGCGGAGGCCACGCTCGAGGAGCTCGACGCCCAGGAGGAGCGGCTCGAGGCCGACATCGCCGACTACGAGGCCCAGTTCGAGGCGCTGACCGAGGCCGCGCGGCAGCAGGCGCTCGCCGCCGAGGCCGAGGCCGCCGCCGACGCCGCGGCCGAGGCGGCGGCCGCAGCGGCTGCTCCCGCGGCGGCCGCCCCGGCGGCTGCGGCTCCCGCGGCTCCCGCGGCGGCGGCTCCGGCCGCGGCGGCTCCGGCGGCGGCGGCTCCGGCGGCGGCCGCCCCGGCTCCGGCGGCCCCCGCGGGTGGGTATAGCGGCGCCGCGCAGGTGGCGGTGCAGACGGCGCTGGCGCAGGTGGGCGACCCCTACGTGTGGGGCGCCGGCGGGCCGAACGCCTTCGACTGCTCGGGCCTGACCCAGTACGCCTACGCGGCGGCCGGGATCAGCCTGCCGCACTCCAGCCGGATGCAGTCGCAGATGGGCACCGCCGTCTCGCGGTCGGAGCTGCAGCCGGGCGACCTGATCTTCTACTACAGCCCGGTCAGCCACGTCTCCATGTACATCGGCGGCGGCCAGATGGTGCACGCCTCGACCTCCGGCGTGCCGGTCAAGGTGGTGTCCGTCGACTCGATGAGCGGCATCACCGCCATGCGCCGCATCGCCTGACGGAAGGACCCCTCCCCCCGCCGTTCGGACGCTCGCGGCGGGCCCCTGGGGGATGGCCAACCCAGCACGTCGCCAGGGCCGGTGACCCTCACGGGTCACCGGCCCTCGTCGTGGCCGGTGCCGGGTCCGGGGACCGGGGCGGCCGGGCGGGCCGGTCCGCCTAGGATCGGCCGCGTGAGCTGGGCGGGCGGGTGAACCGGACCGCCTCCCGCGCCGCCCTGCTGGTCGCGCTCGTTCTCGGTGCGGCGTTCGTGGTCGTCGTCGCCGTCCGGACGCCCTGGACGGTGCTGCCCACCCCGCCCGGTGGCGCGACGCCGCTCAGCGCCGACGCCGGGCTGCCCGCCGAGGTGGTGCGCCGGGCCGAGGCCTTCGCCGCCGCGGTCCGCCCCGCCTCGCTGGTGGGCCTGCTGCTCGGCCTCACCGTCTCGGCGCTGCTCGGCCTCACGCGCCTGGGCAGCCGGCTGGTCACCGCGGTCGGCCGTCCCGTGGGTGGGCGCTGGCCGCTCACGCTGCTCCTCGGCACGGTCGCGCTGGTGGTCGCCGGCCGGCTGGTCACGCTGCCGCTGTCGGCTTACGGCGAGGTCGTGCGGCACCGCTACGGCCTGTCGACCCGGTCCTGGGGGCTGTGGCTGCGCGACGTCGCGGTCTCCACCGCCATCGACGCCGGCCTGACCGCGCTCACCCTGCTCGCCCTGGTGTGGCTGGCCCGCCGGGCGCCGCGCACCTGGTGGGCGTGGGCGGCAGCCGGCGCGGCGGGGCTCGTGGTGGCCGGCTCGTTCCTCTACCCGGTGGTCATCGAGCCGGCGTTCAACCGCTTCGAGCCGCTGCCGGCCGGACAGCTGCGCACCGACCTGCTCCAGCTCGCCGAGGAGAGCGGCAACCCGGTCGAGGACGTCCTGGTCGCCGACGCCTCGCGCCGGACGACGCGGCTGAACGCCTACGTGTCCGGGTTCGGGTCCACCCGCCGCGTCGTCGTCTACGACACCCTGCTCGCCGACGTCCCCGACGACGAGATCGAGTCGATCGTCGCCCACGAGCTCGGGCACGTCGCCGCCGACGACGTCCTGACCGGCACGCTGCTGGGCGCCCTCGGCGCGGCCGCGGCGGTGGCACTGCTGGGGTGGCTGCTGTCCCGGCCGGCGCTGCTGCGCCGCGCGGGCGCGGACTCCGCGGGTGACCCGCGCGTGGTCCCGCTGGTGCTGCTGCTGACCGCCGTGGGCTCGCTGGTCGCCACGCCGGTGCAGAACCTGGTGTCGCGCCAGGTGGAGGCGCGCGCGGACCTGTACGCCCTCGACCTGACCGGCGACGCGCAGGCGTTCACCGCGGTGCAGCGGCGGCTGTCGGAGAACAACGTCTCCGACCCGAGCCCGCCGGTGCCGTGGCAGTGGTTCTTCGGCTCGCACCCGACCCCGGCAGAGCGGGTGGCGATGGCCCAGGACTGGCTGCGGCTGGGCGACCGGTGAGCCGCACGCTCGTCGTCACCAACGACTTCCCGCCGCGGCAGGGCGGCATCCAGACCTTCGTGGCCGCCCTGCTCGAGCGCCGCCCGCCCGACTCGCTGGTCGTGCTGGCGTCCCGGTCCCCGGGCTGGGAGGCATACGACGCGCAGCTGCCCTACCGCGTGGTCCGCCGCCCGACCGCGATGCTGCTCCCTACCCCCGCCACCGCGCGCGCCGCGGCCGGCCTGGCCGCCGAGCACGGCTGCGACACCGCCTTCTTCGGCGCGGCGGCACCGCTGGGCCTGCTCGCGCCCGGTCTGCGGGCGGCCGGCGTGCGGCACCTGGTGGGCGCCACACACGGGCACGAGACGGGTTGGGTGGCGCTGCCCGGCGCCCGGCAGGTGATGCAGCGGATCGCCGCCGGGCTGGACGTGCTGACCTGCATCAGCGGCTACACCCGCAGCCGCCTCGAGCCGGCGCTGGGCGGGCGCACGCGGCTCGCGCAGCTCTCGCCCGGCGTCGACGTCGACCGGTTCACCCCGGCCGCCGACGGGACGGCGGTGCGCCGCCGGCACGGGCTGGGGGAGTCCCCGGTGGTCGTGTGCGTGTCCCGGCTGGTCCGCCGCAAGGGACAGGACGTGCTGGTGGCGGCGTGGCCGCGGGTGCTGGAGCGCCATCCCGGCGCCCGGCTGCTGCTGGTCGGCGGGGGACCCGACGAGGCCCGGCTGCGGCGGGCGGTGACCGCACGCGGGCTGGGGACGTCGGTGGTGTTCACCGGCCCGGTGCCGCCCGCGCAGCTGCCGGAGCACTACGCCGCCGGCGACGTGTTCGCCATGCCCTGCCGCACCCGCCGCGGCGGCCTCGACGTCGAGGGGCTGGGCATGGTCTACCTGGAGGCCGCCGCGTGCGGGCTGCCGGTGGTCGCGGGCACCTCCGGCGGGGCACCCGAGACGGTGCGCGAGGGCGAGACCGGCACCGTCGTCGGGGACCCGCGCTCGCCGGAGGCGGTGGCCGCCGCCGTCACCCGCCTGCTCGACGACCCCGTCCGGGCCCGGGCGATGGGCGCGGCGGGGCGGGCGTGGGTGGAGCAGCGCTGGTCCTGGGCGACGATCGCCGCCGACTTCACTCGCCTGCTGGAACCCTGAGGCCCGCGGCGGCCCCCGTGCAGGGGCCCGCCGCGAGCTTGCGAGTGGTGGGGGGCAAAGGGGTCCTTTGTCAGCGCGCGTACAGCGCCTCGACGTCGGCGTCGAACTCCTTGATGACCACCGAGCGCTTGAGCTTCAGGCTCGGGGTGAGCATCCCGTTGTCCTCGGTGAAGTCGGTGGCGAGGACGCGGTACTTCTTGATCGCCTCGGCCTGGGACACGGCCTTGTTGGCGTCGGCGACCGCGGCGTCGAGCTCGGCCCTGATGTCGGGGTCGTCGACCAGTCGGTCGATCGGGGTGTCGGCCGGCTTGCCCTTGGACTCCAGCCACAGCGGCAGGGCCTCGGCGTCGAGGGTGACCAGCGCGGCGATGAAGGGTCGCTGGTCGCCGACGACGATGCACTGGCTGACCAGCCGGTGCGCGCGCAGCCGGTCCTCGAGGACGGCCGGGGCGACGTTCTTGCCGCCGGCGGTCACCAGGATCTCCTTCTTGCGCCCGGTGATGCGGAGGAACCCGTCGGCGTCGATCTCGCCGATGTCGCCGGTGTGGAACCAGCCCTCGGTATCGATCGCCTCGGCGGTGGCCTGCTCGTTGCGCCAGTAGCCGCGCATGACCACGCCGCCGCGGATGAGGATCTCGCCGTCGTCGGCGATGCGGAAGGACACGCCCGGCAGCGGGCGGCCCACGGTGCCGATGCGCAGCGCGTCGTCGTGGTTGACCGACGCGGCCGCGGTGGTCTCGGTCAGGCCGTAGCCCTCGTAGACGGTGACGCCGATGCCGCGGAAGAAGTGGCCCAGGCGCTCACCGAGCGGCGCGCCGCCGGAGATGGCGCCCTGGCACCGGCCGCCGAGGGCGGCGCGCAGCTTGCCGTAGACCAGCCGGTCGAACAGTGCGTGCTGGATCCGCAGCCCGAGGCCGGCGCCGCCGGTGTCCTGGGCGCGCGACCAGTCGATCGCGACCTTCGCCGCGCGGTCGAAGATCCTGCCCTTGCCGTCGGCCTCCGCCTTGGCCTTCGCGGAGTTGTAGACCTTCTCGAACACCCGCGGGACGGCGAGGACGAACGACGGCCGGAAGGCGCCGAGGTCCTCGAGCAGGTTCTTCACGTCGGGCGTGTGACCGGTGACCGTGCGGGTCTTGACCGCGCCGACCTGCAGGACGCGGGCGAGCACGTGCGCGAGCGGGATGAACAGCAGCACCGAGCCGTCCTTGCCCAGGAACCGCTGGAGCAGGGTGATCCCGTTGTCGATCTCGAACAGGAAGTTGCCGTGGGTGAGCTCGCAGCCCTTGGGCCGGCCGGTGGTGCCCGAGGTGTAGATGAGGGTGGCCAGGCTGTCGGCGTTCACCGTCGCGCGGCGGGCGGCGAGCTCGCTGTCGGGGACGCCGGTGCCCGCGGCGGTGAGGGTGGCGACGGCGTCGTCCTCGATGACGTAGAGCGGGCCGAGGTCGGGGGCCTGCTCGCGGACCGAGTCGACGGCGGCGGCGTGCTCGGCCCGCTCGACGACCGCCGCGACCGCGCCGGAGTCGGCCAGGATCCAGGCCACCTGGTCGGGGCTGGAGGTCTCGTAGACCGGGACGGTCACTGCCCCCGCGGTCCAGATGGCGAAGTCGAGCAGCGGCCACTCGTAGCGGGTCTTGGCCTGCAGGGCCACCCGGTCGCCGGGCTGCACGCCCGCGGCGACGAGGCCCTTGGCGACGCCGGCGACCTGCTCGCCGAACTCGCGCCAGGTGACGTCCTCCCACCGGCCGTTCCGCTGTACTCGCAGGCCGACGTCGTCGCCGTGCTTCTCGACGTTCTCCGTCAGCATGTCGGTGAGGGCCGCGCCGGGGCTCACCTCGGTCGTCGCCGGGACGCTGTACTCGCGCACGCTCGGTCCTTCCTCCCCGCTCGGCCGGGGGCGCCGGTGCCCGCGGTCCCGCGGCGGGACACGTCCCGCCGAATCTACCGGCTGCACCTACCCGGGAGTAGCCGTGCCCGGGCGGTCCACCCGGCGGGTGGAACCGCAACGGCTAGCCTCAGCCCATGGCCGAGCAGTCCACCCAGTCGATCGTCGTCGCGGCGCCCGCGGCCGACGTCATGGCGGTGATCGCCGACTTCGAGGCCTATCCGCAGTGGGTGAAGGCGGCCCGCACCGTCGAGGTGCTCGAGACCGGGCCCGACGGCCGTGCCCGCCGCGTGCGCTTCGTCATCGACGCCACCGTCCTCACCGACGAGTACGTCCTGGACTACACCTGGGACGCCGACCGGCAGGTCTCCTGGAGCCTCGTCCAGAGCAAGATCATGAAGCGCCAGGACGGCTCCTACACGCTGACCCGGACCGACGGCGGCACCGAGGTCACCTACCGGCTCACCGTCGACATGGCGGTGCCCATGATCGGGATGCTCAAGCGACGTGCGGAGAAGGTCATCCTCGACACCGCGCTCAAGGAGCTCAAGAAGCGCGTCGAGGGCTGAGCCCGTCGTGCGCACCCTGCTCTTCACCGGCCCCGGCGGCACCGGCACCACCACGCTCGCGGCGGCCGCCGCGGTCCGCGCCGCGCGGACCGGGCGGCGCGTGCGGCTGGTGACCGGCCAGGAGCCGCCGGCCGGGGTCGCCGGCCAGGACGGCGTCGAGGTGGTGCGGGCCGACCCGCGGGCCGGGCTCGAGCGGCTGTGGGCCGACTGGGGCGGGCAGCTGGCGGACGTCGTCCCCGAGCTCGGCCTGCCGCCGGCCACCTCGGTGGGGCCGCTGCCCGGCGCGGGGGAGATCGCCCTGCTCGCCGCCCTCGGCCGCGCCGGGGAGGACACCGACCTGGTGGTCCTCGACGCCGGCCCGCTGGAGTCGGCGACCGCGCTGGTCGCGCTCCCGGGCGCGCTGCGCTGGTGGCTGGAGCAGGCGCTGCCTCCCCGGCTGCGGATGCTCGGCGCCGTGCGGACCGCCGCCGTCCGCGCCGGCACGCTGCGGCGGGGTGCCGCGGACGTCGCCCTCGCCGCCGTCCCCGTGCTCGAGGACCTGCTCGACCGCCTCCCCCTGGCCGATCCCGCCGCGACCGCCGTGCGGCTGGTCGCGGCGCCGCGGCCGGGCGCCGCCGCCGCGCTGCGCCGGGCCGCGACCGCGCTGGCCGTGCACGGGCAGCGCCCGGTGGGCGTGCTCGCCCGCGTGCTGCCGGACCCGCCGGCGGGCGCCGGCGGCTGGTGGGCCGCCCGGGCCGCCGAGCAGCAGGCGGCGCTGCGCGACCTGGGCGGGGTCGCACCGCTGGAGCTGGTCGCCGAGTCCGCGCAGGCACCCGCCGGCGCCGACGCGCTGGCCGCGCTGCTGCCGGACCTCCCCGACCCCGCGGGCGGGCCGGCGGCCGCGCCGCCCGCCCCCGAGCGCGTCGACGGCGGCTGGCGGCTGGCGCTGCCGCTGCCCTACGCCGAGCGTGCGGACGTGACGCTGACCCGCTGGGAGGACGACCTGGTGGTCAGCGCCGCCGGCACCCGCCGGTCGCTGCGCCTGGACGCCCTGCTGCGCCGGTGCGTGGTGACCGCGGGCAGCCTCGCCGGGCCCGGGACGGCCGGTGCGCGGCTGGAGGTCGGCTTCACCCCGGACCCGGGGCAGTGGCCGCCCGACCTGCTGGCGTCGGTCGCGACGGACACGGGCGGTGACGCGGGCAGGGACGGGGACGGCGCCAGCGGCGACACCGGCGGGCACACGACGGGGGACGAGGGGTGACGTGGTGAGCGACGGGACCGACTGGGTCGAGCAGGCCCGGCGGCTGGTGGCCGGGATCGGGCTCGACGGCCTGGGGCGGGCGGGTGCCGACACGCTCGGCGCCGGGCACGTCGCGGACGGGGACTGCCGCTGGTGCCCGGTGTGCCAGCTGGCCGCGGTCGCGCGGCGGCCCGAGGTGAGCGAGGCCCTGGCCGACGCGCTGACCAGCGCCGCCGCCGCGCTGCGGGCGTTCGCCGCCGCGGCGGCCGAGGCGCCCGACCCGGAGCCCGCGGCGAGGCCGGAGGACACGGCACCGCCGGAGGACGCCGCACCGCCGCGGCCCGCGGCGCCGCGGGAGCCGTCGGCGCCGCCGGTCCAGCACATCGAGATCGGCTGAGTGACGCCCGGCACCGGCACGGCCGCGCTGCCCGCCGTGGGCGTCGACGTCGGCGGCACCAAGGTCGCCGGCGGCGTCGTCGCCCCGGACGGCACCGTGCTGGCGACCGCCCGCCGGTCCACGCCGAGCGCGTCGGTGGCCGAGACCGAGGCCGCGATCGCCGCGGTGGTCGAGGAGCTCGCCACCCGGCACGGGGAGGAGCTCGCGGCCGTCGGGGTCGGCGCTGCCGGCTGGTTCGACCGCACCGGCGACGTCGTCCTGTTCAGCCCCCACCTGGCCTGGCGGCACACCGCGCTGCGCCGCGACCTCGCCGCCCGCCTGCAGCGGCCGGTGTGGGTGGGCAACGACGCCGACGCCGCCGCCTGGGCCGAGTACCGGTTCGGTGCCGCGCAGGGGGCCGACCTGGCGCTGTGCGTCACCCTCGGCACCGGCATCGGCGGCGGGATCGTGGCCGGGGGCCGGCTGCAGCGCGGCGCGCACGGGGTGGCCGGCGAGTGGGGTCACGTGCGCGTCGTCCCGGACGGGCGGCTGTGCGCCTGCGGCAACCGCGGCTGCTGGGAGCAGTACGCCAGCGGCAGCGCCCTGGCCACCACCGCCCGCGAGGTGGCCACCCGCTCCCCGGCGGCGGCCGCGCGGCTGCTCGACCGGGTCGGCGGCGACGCGTCCCGGCTGACCGGCGAGGACGTCGCCCGGGCCGCGGCCGACGGCGACCCGGTGGCGCTGGCGCTGGTCACCGACGTCGGCGAGTGGCTCGGCCAGGGCATCGCCGACCTCGCCGCGGTCCTCGACCCCGACGTGGTCGTCATCGGCGGCGGGGTCAGCGTGCTGGGGGAGATGGTGCTGCGGCCGGCCCGCGACCGCCTCGAGCGGGTGCTGCCCGGCCGCGGGTTCCGGCCCGCGCCGCGGGTGGTCGCCGCCGCGCTCGGCGCGCAGTCCGGGCTGGTCGGTGCCGCCGACCTCGCCCGGGAGACGGCCGGCTGACCGGGCGCTAGACGACCGCGCCGTCGTCGCCGTCGTCGGTCGAGCGCTCGCGCATCCGGGAGAGGAACAGCGCCGCGCTGCCGACCAGGGCGGCCACCCCGAGCACCAGGCCGGTGTCGGTGGTCAGGCCCAGCATCCCGGGGGCGCCGACCAGCACCACGCCGGCCGCGGCCATGAGCACCGCGTACAGCGTCGAGGGGGAGGGCAGCGGCACCGGCGGCGCGGGCGGCGGCTCGTAGTGCTCCTCGTCGAGCCCGTCGTCGGCCGGGCCCTCGACGGCGTCGCCGCGGCCGTCCGCTGGCCGGCCGGCCGGCGCCGGCGTGGCGTCCTCGACCACGGTGCGCCCGTGCTCGGCCTCGTAGGCGGCCACGATCCTCGCCCACTCGGCGTCCTCGTCGAGGTCGCGGGGGGCGGCGCGCCGCTCGGCGGCCGGACCGCCCGCGGGGGCGTGCTCGTCGGCGTGCCGGTCGACCAGCGACCGGCCCTCGTGCAGCCGGGCCCGGTCGACGAACAGCCGGTCGGCCGGCGGGCTGGGCAGGAACACCGTGCGGGTGTAGGGCCCGACGTCGGCGGCCGGCTCGAGGTAGGCGGCGATGCCGGCCTCGCGCAGGACGTCGAGCAGGTGCTCGCCGACGCGCGGGTCGACGTCGCGCAGCGGCGCCCAGAGGGTGGCGTCCAGGCCGTTGTCGCGCCGGCCGCGCCCGCGCCGGGGCCCGGTCACGCGGACGGCCCCACCGGGGACGCCGGGGCCGGGACGGGCGGTGCGGCCACGGGTTCCTCCTCGGCGGACGGCGGCTGGGGACGGGAGCGGGCGGGCGACGCGCGCGGCCGAGGGGCCGATTGTCGCTCGCGCGCCGGGCTCCCTAGTCTGGCAGTTCCACAGGGAGGCGTGTTGTTCTACTGGTTCCTCAAGTTCGTGGCGATCGGCCCCATCGCGAAGCTGGTGTTCCGGCCCCGCGTCGAGGGCCGTGAGCACGTGCCGGCCGGGGGCGCGGCCATCCTGGCCAGCAACCACCTCGCGGCCTCCGACTGGATCTTCATGCCGCTGTCCCTGCGCCGCCGGGTCACCTTCCTGGCCAAGGCGGAGTACTTCACCGGCCGGGGGGTCAAGGGCCGCCTGCGGCGGGCCTTCTTCTCCGGCGCCGGGCAGGTCCCCATCGACCGGTCCAGCGCCACCGCGGCCGAGGGGGCCATCCGCACCGGCATCCGGATGCTCGAGCAGGGCCGGCTGCTGGGCATCTACCCGGAGGGCACCCGCTCGCCCGACGGCCGGCTCTACCGCGGCAAGACCGGGGTGGCCCGGATGGCGCTGGAGACCGGCGCCCCGGTCGTCCCGGTGGCCATGA
Source organism: Geodermatophilus sp. SYSU D00696 (assembly GCF_054050235.1). Taxonomy (NCBI): domain Bacteria; kingdom Bacillati; phylum Actinomycetota; class Actinomycetes; order Geodermatophilales; family Geodermatophilaceae; genus Geodermatophilus; species Geodermatophilus sp. SYSU D00696. The sequence continues at coordinate 26,754 of NZ_JBJGYY010000049.1, forward strand.
CCTACCGGCCGCGGCGGATGCCGTTCGGCTCGAAGCTGGTCCGGGTGGGCGTGCGCTTCGGCGAGCCGCTGGACTTCTCCCGCTACGAGGGCCTGGCCGGCGACCGTTACGTCGAGCGGTCGATCACCGACGAGATCATGTACGAGATCATGACGCTGTCGGGGCAGGAGTACGTCGACGTCTACGGCGCCGCCGTGAAGACGCGGATGGACGCCACCGGCGCCAGCGCCTCCGACGTCGTCAGCCGGCTCGAGCCGCCGGCCGACGAGGCCGGGCAGCGCGCGCCGGACTCCCTGGCCGGTTAGCCGTCCGGTGCACTTCCGCGGAAGTGGACGGCCCCGACCGCCCCTACGGTGGGCGGTGTGCGGCGGTTCTTCTACGACACCGAATTCATCGAGGACGGCACGACGATCGACCTCGTCTCCATCGGCGTCGTCGACGAGACCGGCCGCGAGTTCTACGCGGTGAGCACCGAGTTCGACGAGCGCCGGGCGATCCCGTGGGTGCGCCGCAACGTGCTCGACCAGCTGCCGCCGCCGGCCGACCGCGCCTGGCGCAGCCGGCAGCGGATCCGCGACGACCTGCTCGCCTTCCTCACCGGTCCCGGCGAGGAGGTGGAGCTCTGGGCGTGGTTCGCCGCCTACGACCACGTGGCGCTGGCCCAGCTGTGGGGCCCGATGACGGCGCTGCCGCGGGCGGTGCCCCGCTTCACAAGGGAGCTGCGGCAGCGCTGGGACGACGTCGGCCGGCCCGAGCTCCCGCCCGCGCCGTCGGGGGCCCACGACGCGCTGGTCGACGCCCGCCACAACCTCGCCCGGTGGCGGGCGATGGAGGCCGCCCGGGTCCGCTGACCGGCGGTCGGCGTCAGGGGCCGAGCACGGCCTGGGTCTGGGTGACCGAGGCGACCGGGCGGCCGTCGTCGTCGGTGACCTTGGTGAGGACCACGACGGTCGAGCGGCCGACGTGCAGCGGCCGGGCGGTGGCGTGCGCGGTGCCGCCGCGGACGGCGCGCAGCAGCGAGGTGGCCGACGCGAGGGTCGACGTCGACGCGCCCGGCGGGAGGTTGAGGAAGGCGCACACCGCGCCAACCGAGTCGGCCAGCGTCATCAGCGCGCCGCCGTGCAGGACGCCGCCGGCCGTGCAGCGCTCCGGCGCCCAGGCCAGCCGGCCGACGACCTCGCCGGGAGCGGCCGAGTCGAGCTCGATCCCGGTGGTGACGGCGAAGGGCATGGCGGCGAGCAGGTCCGCGGGGTCCACGGTCCGATACTGCCTCGATCGTGGTCTCCTCGGCGGGCCGGATGTGCGGCAGGATCGGCGCTGACCTGCGGTTCGTCGCACGGGGAGGCGTGATGCGCATCGGGATCCTGACCGGCGGCGGGGACTGTCCCGGTCTCAACGCGGTCATCCGCGCGGTGGTGCGCAAGGCCACCGCCGCCGGGTGCGAGGTCGTGGGCTTCCGCGACGGGTGGCGCGGCGTGCTCGAGGACGACGCCGTGCCCCTCGACCTCGCCGCCGTCCGCGGGCTGCTGCCCCGGGGCGGCACGGTGCTCGGCACCTCGCGCACCAACCCCTACGCCGTCGAGGGCGGGCCCGAGCGGGTGCTGGCCACCCTGGAGCGGCACGGCATCGACGCGCTGGTGCCGGTGGGCGGCGAGGACACCCTCGGCGTGGCGGCGAAGCTGTCGGGGTCGGGGCTGCGGGTGGTCGGCGTGCCCAAGACCATCGACAACGACCTCGACGGCACCGACTACACGTTCGGCTTCGACACCGCCGTCGGCGTCGCGATGGAGGCCATCGACCGGCTGCACACCACCGGCGACAGCCACCACCGCACGCTGGTGGTCGAGGTCATGGGCCGGCACGCCGGGTGGATCGCGCTGCACGCGGGGATGGCCGGGGGCGCCACGGTGGTGCTGGTCCCGGAGCGGCCCTTCGACGTCGACGCGGTCGTGGCGCACTGCCTGCACCGCTTCGAGTCCGGGTACTCGCCGATCGTCGTCGTCTCCGAGGGCGCGCGGCCCGCCGACGGCGAGCTGGTCACCTCCACCGGGCAGACCGACGCCTTCGGGCACGTCCGCCTGGGCGGGATCGGCGCGGCGCTCGCCGCCGTCCTCGAGGAGCGGACCGGCCGGGAGTCCCGCGCGGTGGTGCTCGGGCACATCCAGCGCGGCGGCACGCCCTCGGCCTTCGACCGGGTGCTGGCCACCCGCTTCGGGCTGGCCGCCGTCGACGCGGTCGACGCCGGGCTGTCGGGGGTGATGGTGGCGCTGCGCGGCACCGACGTCGTCCCGGTGCCGATCGCCGAGGCCACCGCGAAGCTCAAGCTGGTCCCGCTCGAGCGCTACGCCGAGGCGGAGGTCTTCTTCGGGTGACGTCCGTCGCGGGGGGACGGGTCCTCGGCCCGGCGGCGGCCCGGCCGTACCCTCGGGACGTGAACCTGCTCGAGTCTGCGCAGCTGGTCCCCGGTCTCGACCGGTGGCGGGAGCTCCCCGCCGCCCAGCAGCCGACCTGGCCCGACCGCGACGCTCTGGACGCCGTGCTCACCACGCTGGCGACCGTGCCGCCGATCGTGGCGCCCGGCGAGGTCGACGAGCTGCGCGGCCGGCTGGCCGAGGTCGCCCAGGGCCGGGCGTTCCTGCTGCAGGGCGGGGACTGCGCGGAGACCTTCGACCTCAACACCGACGCCCACCTGCAGAGCACCACCCGCACGCTGCTGCAGATGGCCGTCGTGCTCACCTACGGCGCGAGCGTGCCGGTGGTGAAGGTCGGGCGGGTCGCCGGGCAGTACGCCAAGCCGCGCTCGTCGGACACCGACGCCCTGGGCCTGCCCTCCTACCGCGGCGACATGGTCAACTCCCTCGAGCCGGTGCTCGAGAAGCGCATCCCCGACCCGAACCGGCTGGTGCGCGCCTACGCCAACGCGGCCGCGGCGATGAACATGATCCGCGCCTACGCCCGCGGCGGGCTGGCCGACCTGCACGCCGTCCACGACTGGAACAAGGACTTCGTCGCGAGCTCGCCGGCCGGCGTCCGCTACGAGGTGATCGCCCGCGAGATCGACCGGGCGCTGGCGTTCATGAAGGCCTGCGGGGTCGACGACACCGCCCTGCGCGGCGTGGAGCTCTACAACAGCCACGAGGGGCTGATCCTCGACTACGAGCGGGCGCTGGTGCGGGTGCACGAGGGCCGGGCCTACGCCTCCTCGGCGCACTTCGTCTGGATCGGGGAGCGCACCCGCCAGCTCGACGGCGCGCACGTGGAGTTCATGTCGCGGATCGCCAACCCGATCGGGGTCAAGATCGGCCCGACGACGACGCCGGAGCAGGCCACCGAGCTCGTCGAGCGGCTCGACCCCGACGGCGTCCCCGGCCGGCTGACCCTGATCAGCCGCATGGGCAACGGCAGGATCCGCGACGCCCTCCCGCCGATCGTCGAGAAGATCACCGCCAGCGGCCACCAGGTCGTGTGGCAGTGCGACCCGATGCACGGCAACACCCACGAGTCCTCGACCGGCTACAAGACCCGGCACTTCGACCGGGTCGTCGACGAGGTCCTCGGCTTCTTCGACGTGCACCGCGGCCTGGGCACCTGGCCCGGCGGCATCCACGTCGAGCTCACCGGCGAGGACGTCACCGAGTGCCTCGGCGGGGCCATGGAGATCAGCGACGAGGACCTCAACAGCCGGTACGAGACCGCCTGCGACCCGCGGCTGAACACCGGGCAGTCCCTGGAGCTGGCCTTCCTCGTGGCGGAGATGCTGCGTGGCTGACGTGATCGACCTGCGGTCGGACACCGTCACCCGTCCGACGCCGGCCATGCGCCGGGCGATGGCCGAGGCCGAGGTCGGCGACGACGTCTACGGCGAGGACCCCGCCATCCGGGCGCTCGAGGAGCGGGTCGCGGACCTGTTCGGCCACGAGGCCGGCCTCTTCGTGCCCTCCGGGACCATGGGCAACCAGATCGGCATGCGGCTGGTCTGCGAGCCCGGCCAGGAGGTGCTCTGCGACGCCGACGCGCACGTGGTCACCTACGAGATGGGCGCCGCGGCCGCGGTGTTCGGCATCTCCACCCGCACGGTGGTCTCCTCCGGCGGCCTGCTCGACGCCGACGCGCTGGTCGACCAGGTGCGCCCGCGCGGTGACTGGCACCTGACCGCCACCGCCGCCGTCGCGGTGGAGAACACGCACAACCGCGGCGGCGGGCGGGTGCAGCCGCTGGCGCAGCTGGAGCAGCTCTTCGACTGGTCCCGGGGCGCCGGCGTCGCCGTCCACCTCGACGGCGCCCGGATCTGGAACGCGTCGGTGGCCTCCGGTGTCGACCTCGTCACCTACGGGCGGCTCGCCGACACCGCGTCGGTCTGCCTGAGCAAGGGCCTGGGCGCGCCGGTCGGGTCGGTGCTGGTGGCCTCGGCCGAGCGGATCGCCGCCGCCCGGCTGTGGCGCAAGCGCCTCGGCGGGGGCATGCGCCAGGCCGGCGTGCTGGCCGCGGCCGGGCTGTACGCCCTCGACGCCCACCTCGCCCGGCTGGCCGAGGACCACGAGCACGCCCGCCTGCTGGCCAAGCGGCTCGGCGTCGACCCCGCGACCGTGGAGACCAACATGGTGGTCGTCGACGGCGTGGCCGCACCCCTGGTCGCCGAGGCGGCGAAGGCGCAGGGCGTGCTGGTGTCCCAGGTCGGCCCCCGCCGGATCCGCCTGGTCACCCACCTCGACGTCGACCGGGCCGGCATCGACCGCGCCGGCGACGTCCTCGCCGCCCTGCTCGACCGCTGACACGGCGACGGCCGCCGCCCCTGCTCGGGACGGCGGCCGTCGTCGTGCCGTGGGTCAGTAGGAGCCGAACAGCAGCCGGTTGGGCGTGCCGGCCCGCACGGCGGTGCGCGAGAGCGTCACGCGGTCGGGCGTCGCGGCCGCCGTGATCGCCCCGGCGACCGCGGCCGGCTGCGCGCCGGGGTTGGCCGACAGGTACTGCGCGGCGACACCGGCCACGTGCGGCGTGGCCATCGACGTCCCGCTGATCGTGTTGGTCGCCGTGGTGCCGGTGTGCCAGGCGCTGGTGATCGCCACGCCGGGGGCGTGCAGGTCGACGCAGGAGCCGTAGTTGCTGAACGACCCCGCCGTGTCCGTGCGGTCGGTCGCCCCGACGGTCAGCGCCGCCGCCACGCGGGCGGGGGAGTAGGAGGAGCAGGCGTCCTGGGCCACGCCCGCGTTGTTGCCGTTGCCGGCCGCGACCGCGTAGGTGACGCCGTCGGCGATGGAGTTGCGCACCGCGGTGTCGATGGCGGTGCTGGCGCCGCCGCCGAGGCTCATGTTGGCCACCGCCGGGGCGCCGGCCGGGTGGTGGGCGGTGACCCAGTCGATGCCGGCGACGACGCCTGCGGTGGTGCCGCTGCCGGTGCAGCCGAGCACCCGGACGCCGACGAGTTGCACGCCCTTGGCCACCCCGTAGGTCGTCCCGCCGACGGTGCCGGCGACGTGCGTGCCGTGTCCGTTGCAGTCGTCGGCCGAGCCGCCGTCGACGGCGTCGTAGCCCGAGACCGCCCGTCCGCCGAAGTCGGCGTGCGCGTAGTTGATGCCGGTGTCGATCACGTAGGCGGTGACCCCGGCCCCGGTCGCGGTGTAGGTGAAGGTCGTGCTCAGCGGCAGGGTGCGCTGGTCGGTGCGGTCCAGACCCCACGGTGCGTTCGACTGGGTGCCGACGGCCGTGACCACCTGGTCGCGCTCGACGGCGACCACCCCGGGCAGGTCGGCGAGGCGCGCGGCGGCGGCCTCGGGCAGCGTCACGGCGAAGCCGGTCAGCGCCGCGGTGTAGACGTGGTCGACCTGCCCGCCCAGACCGCGCGCACGCTCGGCCGCCTGGGCCGGCAGGGTGGAGCGGTCGACGGTGACGACGTAGGTGGCGCGCGGGCCGCCGTCGGGCGGTGCGGCCGCGGCGGGGCTCGCGGTGGTGCCGAGGCCGGCGGTCGCCAGGGCGGCGACGACTCCGGCGACCAGGGTGCGACGAGTGGGCAAGGACGGCTCCTCGGGAGGCTCCCCGCGGCCGGGCGGCCGCCGAGTGATACGAGCCAACGGGGTGTCGTAGATCACCGCAAGTAATGCGGCGAATGCGCAGGGTGGGCGCAGCGTGTTCTGCTCCCCGGGCGCGCCGCCGTGGGTGCCGGGCCCGCTTCCGGTCGAGATCCCGTGATCTCGACGCTCCCGGGGCCCGTGGCCGGGGGGGGGGGGGGGGGGGGGGGGGGGGGGGGGGGGGGGGGGGGGGGGGGGGGGGGGGGGGGGGGGGGGGGGGGGGGGGGGGGGGGGGGGGGCGGGGGGGCGGGGGG
>NZ_JBJGYY010000050.1:0-30583 GCF_054050235.1 Geodermatophilus sp. SYSU D00696
CGCTGTTTGTGGGGGGGGGGGGGGGGCGGCGGGAGGTGGTGGGGGGCGGGGGGGGCCCGCACCCCCCGGCGGCGCCCCCCCAACGACTGCGCGCAGGACGGCACAGCGGCCGGTCCCGGGACCCGGGACCAGCCGCTGGTGAGGTGATGGAACGGCCCCGCGTCAGTCGCGCGCGGGCGCCGGACGGTCGGGACGGGGACCGCGCTCACCGGGACCGCGGAACCGGTCGCGGTCACCGGCGGGACGGCGCGGGCGGTCCCCCTCGCGACGGCCGCGCTCACCCTCGCCGTGGGACCGGCGGTGCCGGTCGCCGTCCCGGCGGGGGCGGTCGCCGTCCCGGCGCGGACGCCGGCCACCGGGGCCGCCGTGCGGGCGCCGCGACTCCCGGGCCGGCCGCTCGACCGGCTCCACCGGCACGCCGCTGGCGACGAGCTCGGCGATCGGGGCGTCGCCCGGCCGGAGGCGGCTGACCTGCGGGTCGACCTTCGCCTGGCGGAACCGCCGCTTGGCCTGGCCCACCTGGTCGGGCAGCAGCAGCGAGACCACCACACCGGCGGCACCGGCGCGGGCGGTGCGGCCCGAGCGGTGCAGGTAGGTCTTGTGGTCGGCCGGCGGGTCGTAGTGCAGCACCAGCGAGACGTCGTCGACGTGGATGCCGCGGGCGGCGACGTCGGTGGCCACCAGCACCGGGCTGCGGGCGTCGGTGAACGCCTCCAGCGCCCGGCGGCGCGCCGACTGCGGCAGGCCGCCGTGGATCGCCTCGGCCTTGATGCCGGCCGCCCGCAGGTTCTCCGTCAGCCGGTCGACGCCGAGCTGGGTGCGGGCGAACACGATGGTCCGGCCCGGCCGTGCGGCGAGCTCCTGGGTCACCGGCACCTTGTCGCGGAAGGCGACGCTGTAGGCGCGGTGCTCGGCCGGCGGGGCGTCGTCGCCGGGGCGCTTGACCTCGTGGCGGGCGGGGTCGGTCAGGTAGCGGCGGACCAGCGCGTCGACCTCGCCGTCCAGCGTCGCCGAGAACAGCAGCCGCTGGGCGTCGGGGCGGGTCTGGTCGAGCAGTTCCTGCACGACCGGCAGGAACCCGAGGTCGGACATGAAGTCGGCCTCGTCGACGACGCTGACCTCGACCTCGGCGAGGGTGGCCTCGCCCTGGGCGATGAGGTCCTGCAGCCGGCCGGGCGTGGCGACGACGACGTCGACGCCGCGGCGCAGCTGGCTGATCTGCCGGTACATCGGGGCACCGCCGTAGACGGTGACGAGCTGGGCGCCGATGGCCTGACCCAGCGGTGCCAGGTTGTCGGCCACCTGCTGGGCGAGCTCGCGGGTGGGCACCAGGACCAGTGCCCGAGGGGCGCGGGGCCCGCGGCGGGCGGTCAGGCCCATGCGGGCCAGCAGCGGCAGGCCGAAGGCGAGGGTCTTGCCCGAGCCCGTGGCGGCCTTCCCCAGCACGTCACGCCCGGCGAGGGCGTCGGGCAGGACGGTGGCCTGGATGGCGAACGGCGAGTGGATGCCACGCCGCTCCAGCGCCGTCACCAGCTGCTGGGGCAGGCCCAGCTTCGCGAAGGTGGGACCCGCGGGAGCGGAGGTCGGGGCGGCCGGCTCGGGGGTGGTCTGGGGGTCGATCGGGGTGTCGTCCTGGGTGTCGACGGCGTCGACGGGGGCGAACGAGGACATGCGGGTGTGGGACTCCGATACAGCTCGGGCGCGTCCCGTGGAGTGCGCGGGCGCCGTCTCGGCGTCCTCACTGGCGATCGCGGGCGTCGTGGGACGCGGCGGATCTGCACGGATGCGCTCGTGCCCGGACGGACCGTCCGGGAGGATGTCCGGCGAGTGCCGGCACACCCACCGTAACAGCGGAGGTCGTCCCGCCGTTCCGCGAACGGGCGGTGGCCGTGCTCACCCGCGCAGGGCGGCGAATCCCGGTCGGACGACGTCGTCGAGCAGCCGGGTGCGCTCGGACTCGTCGAGAAAGGCCGCGGCCAGCGCCCGCTCGGTGACGCTCTGCACGTCGTCCCAGCCCCAGCGGTGCGCGGCGGTGACGTCGGCCAGCTCGCTGGTCACCGACACCCCGCTCATCAGCCGGTTGTCGGTGTTGACCGTGACGGCGAAGCCGAGCCGGTGCAGCCGGCCGACCGGGTGGGCGGCGATGGAGGTGTAGGCGCCGGTCTGCACGTTCGACGACGGCGCGACCTCCAGCGGTACCTGCTCGTCGAGCACCCGCTGCGCCAGCGGACCGAGCGGCCCCTCCCCCGGCACCTCGTCGGCGATGCGGACGCCGTGGCCCAGCCGCTCGGCGCGGGCGCCGTCGAGCGCGGCACGGATGCTGTCCACGCCGGCGGCCTCGCCGGCGTGGACGGTGCGGTGCGCCCCGGCCCGGTCGAGCAGCGCGATCGCCTCCGGGTGCCGGTCGGGCGGGAAGCCGATCTCCGGTCCGGCCAGGTCGAAGCCGACGACGCCGGCGTCGCGGTACCGCACGACCAGGCCGGCGACCTCCTCCCAGCGGTCGGCCTGCCGCATCGCGCACAGCAGCGTGCCCACGCCGATCGGGGTGCCGGCCGCGGCGGCCTCGGCGCTGCCCTGCGCGAAGCCGTCGAGGATCGCCTCGACCGCCTCCTCGATCGGCGTGCCGCCCGTGGTGAGCAGCTCCGGCGCCATGCGCACCTCGGCGTACACGACGCCGTCGGCGGCCAGGTCGAGGGCGCACTCGCGGGCGACCCGGCGCACCGCGTCGGGCCGCTGCATCACCCCGACGGTGTGCGCGAACGTCTCCAGGTAGCGCACCAGCGAGCCGGAGTCGGCCGCCTGGCGGAACCACGTGCCCAGAGCCTCGGCGTCGCCGGCGGGCAGGTCGCGGTAGCCGGCCTCGTCGGCGAGCTCGAGCACCGTCTGCGGCCGCAGCCCGCCGTCGAGGTGGTCGTGCAGGAGGACCTTGGGGGCGCGGCGGAGGGCGTCGGCGTCGAGCGGGGCGGGCACCGCGACATTGTCGCCCCACCGGCCGACACCGCCGCCACGTGCGGTCCCCCAGCGGCGCGGAGCCCTGGCCCGCGTCCAGGGGCCCGCCCTGAGCTCGCGAAGGGTGGGGAGGACGGGGTCCTTCATTCGTCGTGGAGGCCTCCGGCCCCCACTCCTCGGCCTCACCGCGTCCCGCGGTCCTGCCAGCGGAAGGTCAGGACGCAGAGCACCAGCCCGGCCACGCACCAGGCACCGAGGACCAGCGCCACCCGGCCGAGCTCCCACGACCCGGCCGGCTCGGAGGCGGCGAGCGCGTCGGGCAGGAACACCGACCGCAGCCCCTGGGCCATCCACTTGACCGGGAACAGCGAGGCGAGGTCCTGCAGCCAGCCGGGCACCTGGTCGAAGGGCAGGAACACCCCGGACACGAACTCCAGGACCAGCGCGATCGGGGTGACCGTGGCCGACGCGGACCGCCCGTTGCGGGCCAGCGAGGACACCGCGATGCCCAGCAGGGTGCAGGCGGCCGCGCCGAGCACCGTGACCCACACGAAGGTCAGCCAGTCCGCGCCCGCGGGCAGGTCGATGCCGTACACGGCGACGCCGACCAGCAGGAGCAGCGCGACCGTCGCCGCGGTGACGGCGAGGACCTGCACGACCTTGCCCACGAAGTAGGCGCTCTTGGGCATCGGCGTGCCGGCCAGGCTCTTGAGGGTCCCGTCGGAGCGCTCCCCGGCGATGTGGATCGCCATGTTCTGCAGGCTGGCGCCGACCACCCCGGCGGTGATGACCCCGGCCATGAAGTACTGCGGGAAGTCCACGCCCGACCCGAGGTCGTAGTCGAGCACGGCGCCGAGCGCGAGCAGCAGCACGACGGGGAAGACGAGGGTGAAGACCACCGACTCCCGCTGCCGGAAGAACTCCTTGAGCTCGACGCCGGCGCGGGTGCGGTACACCCGGACCGGCGAGGGCAGCGCGCCGCGCCCCGGGGCCGCCGTCGTCACGACGACATCCCCTCGCTCCGCTCGGCCGCTCGATCCGCTCCTCGCTCGCCGGCGCTCGCTGCGACGCCCACTCCCTGGGGCCTGCCGATCATCTTCAGGTACACGTCCTCCAACGTCGGGCGGCTGACCGCCAGGTCGGGCACCTCGCCGGGGAACCGGGCGGCGAGGTCCCGCACGAACGCGGTGGGGGTGGTGGTCTCGGCGCTGCGGCGGACGCCGTCCTCGGTCCAGCTGACGACGGCCGGCGCGGTCTCGCGGCCACCCAGCGCCGAGGGGACGGCGACCTCCGCCAGCCGGCCGTGGGCGAGCACGCCGACCCGGTCGGCCAGGGCCTCGGCCTCGTCGAGGTAGTGGGTGGTCAGCAGCATCGTCGTGCCCAGGTCGCGCAGCGAGCGGACCAGCGCCCAGAACTGCCGCCGCGCCTCCGGGTCGAAGCCGGTCGTGGGTTCGTCCAGGAACAGCAGCCGCGGCCGGCCGACGATGCCCAGTGCGACGTCGAACCGGCGCCGCTGGCCGCCGGAGAGGGTCCGCCCGCGGGCACCGGCCTGCTCGGTGAGCCCGACCAGCTCGAGCACCTCGGCGGGGTCGCGGGGGTCGGCGTAGTAGGACGCGCGCGCCTCCAGTTGCTCGCGCACCGACAGCTGGCTGTCCCCGCCCCCGGACTGCAGGACGATCCCCAGGTCGGCCCGCCACCGGCGGCCGCCGCGCGCCGGGTCGACGCCGAGCACGCGCACCTCGCCGCCGTCGCGGGACCGGTAGCCCTCGAGCACCTCGACGGTCGTCGTCTTGCCGGCGCCGTTGGGGCCGAGCAGCGCGAAGATCTCCCCGCGCCGGATGTCGAGGTCCAGCCCGTCGACGGCGGCCCGGTCGCCGTAGCGCTTCACCAGGCCGCGGACCGAGATCGCGGCGTCCGGGTCGAGCGGGTCACCGGGACGCGGCCGGTCGTCGGCCACGACGTGCGCGGACGTGCTCGTCACGAGGGTCCAGTGTTCCACCTCGGCACGGCGCCCCTGCGGGCCGCACCGGGGTCGTGCACTTCCGCGGAAGTGCACACAGGGGCCTACGCCGAGATGCGGTCCAGCAGCAGCGGGAGCGGGTCGTCGCCGGTGTCGACGCCGATCGCGCCCTCGAGCGCCTCCAGTGCCCGCGGGATGCGCGCGTGGTCGTCGGTGTGCAGCTCGAGCAGCGGCTGGCCCTCCGTCACCTGCTCGCCCACCGCCGCCGTCCAGGTGACGCCGGCCGCGGCCGACACCGGGTCCTCCTTGCGCGCCCGGCCGGCACCCAGCCGCCACGCGGCGACGCCGAGGGCGAAGGCGTCCAGCCGGGTCAGCGTGCCGGTGGCCGGGGCGGTGACCACGTGGCGCTCGGCCGGCCGGGGCAGCGCGGCGTCGGGGTCCCCGCCCTGCGCGGTGATCATCCGCCGCCACACGTCCATGGCCCGGCCGTCGCGCAGGGCGTCGGCGGGGTCGACGTCGGGACGCCCGGCCGCGGTGAGCATCTCCCGGGCCAGGGCCAGGGTCAGCTCGACGACGTCGGCCGGGCCACCGCCGGCGAGGACCTCCACCGACTCGGCGACCTCGACGGCGTTGCCCGCGGCGCGGCCCAGCGGCCGGTCCATAGCGGTCACCAGGGCCACCGTGGTGACCCCCGCCGCCTCGCCGAGGCCGACCATCGTGCGGGCCAGCTCGCGGGAGGCCTCGGGGTCCTTCATGAACGCCCCGGACCCGGTCTTGACGTCGAGCACGAGCGCGTCGGCGCCCTCGGCGATCTTCTTGCTCATGATCGAGCTGGCGATCAGCGGGATCGACTCCACCGTCGCCGTCACGTCGCGCAGCGCGTAGAGCTTCTTGTCGGCCGGCGCGAGGTCGTGACCGGCCGCGCAGATGACCGCGCCGACCTCCGCCAGCTGGCGCAGGTAGGCCTCCTCGTGCACGTCGGCGCGCCAGCCCGGGATCGACTCGAGCTTGTCCAGCGTCCCGCCGGTGTGCCCCAGGCCCCGGCCCGACAGCTGCGGCACCGCCACGCCGCACGCGGCGACCAGCGGGGCCAGGGGCAGGGTGGTCTTGTCCCCGACGCCGCCGGTGGAGTGCTTGTCGGCGGTGGGCCGGCCCAGCGAGGACAGGTCCTTGCGCTCGCCCGAGTCGATCATGGCCTGCGTCCAGGCGGCGAGCTCGTCGCCGTCCATGCCGCGGAAGAACACCGCCATGAGCAGCGCACTCATCTGCTCGTCGGGGACGGTGCCGTCGGTGTAGGCCCCGATCACCCAGCGGATCTGCTCGGGGGTGAGCCGGTGGCCGTCACGCTTGGCGCGCAGGACGTCGATCGCGTCGAACGCCGCCATCAGCCCTGCCCCCGCTCGGCTGCGGCGACCAGGTCCTCGGGACCGAAGGCGTCGGGCAGCACCTCGCGCATCGGGACGATGCCCAGCGAGACGGTCTCGATGAGCATGTCGGCGCCGCCGTGCTCCCACAGCAGCTGCCGGCAGCGCCCGCAGGGCATGAGCGGCTGCCCGTCGCCGCCGACGCAGGCCACCGCGACCAGCCGGCCGCCGCCGGTGCGGGCGAGGTCGCTGACCATCCCGCACTCGGCGCACAGCCCCAGCCCGTAGCTGGCGTTCTCGACGTTGCAGCCGGTGACCACCCGGCCGTCGTCGACCAGCCCGGCCACGCCCACGGGGAACCGCGAGTAGGGCGCATAGGCGTGGGTCATCGCCTCCCGGGCCGCGCTGCGCAGCGCGTCCCAGTCGACGGTGTCGTCCACCCGCCCCACCACCCCGTCGCTCACCTAGTGCTCTCCTCTTCGATAGACGAGCCCGTCGGCCTTGGGCATCCGCAGCCTCTGGGAGGCCAGGGACAGCACCAGCAGGGTGGTCAGGTGGGGAGTGAAGAAGACGATCCCCTCGGGGAGTCGTTCGATCGTCAGGAAGCCCACCAGGCTCAGGACGGCGAACACCCCAGCGATGGCGGCCACGAGCGGCCGTCCCCGCCTCACCTGCAGGACCGCCACCACGGCCAGCAGGACGGCGACCAGCAGGAGGAGCGCGACGACCGCCGTCCGGCTGCGCAGCTGGAGGGCGTCGGCGAAGCCGAACAGTCCGGCCCCTGCCGCCAGGCCGCCCGGCCTCCAGTTGCCGAAGATCAGGGCGGCCAGACCGATGAAGCCGCGCCCGCCGACCTGCCCCTCCCGGTAGATGTTGGCGATGAAGACCAGGAAGACACCACCCAGCCCGGCCAGGGCCCCGGAGATCACCACCGCGATGTACTTGAGCCGGTAGACGGGCACGCCGAGGCTGTCGGCGGCAGCGGGGTTCTCGCCGCAGGCGCGCAGCCGGAGACCGAAGGCCGTCCGCCAGAGGACGAGGTAGGCGGCCGGGATCATGAGGACGGCGACCACGGTGAGGACGCCGACGCCGTTCGTCACCCCCCGGAGCAGGCCGGCGAGGTCGCTGACCAGGAACCAGCGCCGTTCCTCCAGCGCCCCCAGCAGGTCCGGCCCGGAGGAGAGCACGGGGAGGGAGAAGTCCGGGGGTTGACTCGACAGCGGCGGTGACTGGGCGGCACCACCACCGGCCGGGTTGTCGACGTAGAGCAGTTCCGACAGGAACCGCACGACACCGGCGGCGAGGATGTTGATCGCCACACCGGAGACGACGTGGTCGACACCGAAGGTCACCGTGGCCACCGCGTGCAGCAGGCCGCCGATCGCCCCGAACAGCAGCCCGCCGACGACGGCGGCGCCCCAGCCCCACTGGTAACCGGCGAACCCGGCGCCCCAGGTGCCCAGGATCATCATCCCGTCCAGGCCGATGTTCACCACGCCGGCCCGCTCGGAGAACAGCCCGCCGAGCGCGGCGAGCGCGATGGGCACGGCCAGCAGCAGCGCAGCGGCGATGGTCGACGACGACGTCAGGGCCTGTTCCCCGGAGATGACCCGGACGGCGGAGACGACGACGAGGACCCCGAGCGCCAGCCACAGGAGTCGCCGGGACCGCCCACCACCGGTGAGCAGGTCGGTGACGGGGCCGCGACTGGGCCGGGTACCGGGTGTGCCGGTCGCGGTGCTCATGCTCGGGCTCCCTGCTGCTCACCGGGGACGGCGGGGTGCGGCCGCACCCCGTCGGGTCCACCGTCCGACGGACGGGTGCCGTCGGGACCGCCGTCGCCGGAGGGCGGGGCGGCGGCCACCGCCCCGGCCCGCTCCGCCGAGCGGAGGGCCAGCCGGCGGGCGATCTCGTTGGCGATCACGACGGCGAGCACGATCGTGCCCTGGATGATCGTGACCACCGACGACGGGATGTCGGCGAACTGGAGCGGCAGGGCGGCGCGGTCGAGGAAGGCGAACAGCAGCGCGGCCACCGCGATGCCCAGCGGACTGTTGCGGCCCAGCAGCGCCACCGCGATGCCGAGGAAGCCCAGTCCAGCGGTGAACTCGGTGCCGAACTCGTGGGTGTCCCCGAGCAGCTCGGGCAGGCCGATGAGACCGGCGACCGCGCCGGAGAGCAGCATCGTCTTGATCACCATGCCACTGGAGTCGACACCGCTGGCCCGTGCCGCCGACGGGGACAGACCGCTGGCCCGCAGGTCGAACCCGAACCGGGTCCGCTTGAGCACGACCGCGATCACCACGCCCACGACGATCGCGACGAGCATGAAGCCGTAGAGCTCCGAGCGGGGTTCTGCCAGGCCCAGCCCGGTGAGGATCCCGTTGAGCCCCGGGAACCAGCCCGACTCGGGGATGGTCCGGGTCGTCACGATCGACTGTCCCTCGGTGCTCCCGCGGAGCGGACCGGTGAGGAGGAACGACGCCGTCCCCAGGGCGATGAAGTTGAGCATGATCGAGCTGATGACCTCGCTCACGCCGCGGGTCACCTTGAGGACGCCGACGATGCCCGCCCACAGTGCCCCCACCAGCACGGCGACGACGATGATGAGCAGGACGTGCAGCGGCGCCGGCAGCGTGACGGCGGCGCCGACCGCCGCCGCGAGGATCGTGGCGAGCCGGTACTGGCCCTCGACGCCGATGTTGAACAGTCCCATCCGGAACGCGATGGACACCGCCAACCCGGCGAGGAACAGCGGAACCGCCCGGTTGAGGATCACCACGATCGACTGCACCTGCTGCGAAGGGGAGTCGCCGAGGTCGGTGATCACGCCGAGCGCCTCGATCGGGTCCTCCCCGATCAGCGCGACGATGATGCCCGAGACGACGAGCGCGACGACGAGCGCCAGCGCGGGCCCGAGGAGGGCCAGCCCGAGGCGGCGGAGCCTGTTCACGCTGCACCCACCGCCGTCCGGGCCCCGGTCATGTACCCGCCCAGCTCCTCGGGGGTGACCCGAGCGGGATCGAGGGTGGCCACGAGGGAACCGCGCAGCATGACGTGCAGCGTGTCGGACAGACCGATGAGCTCGTCGAGGTCCGCGGAGACGAGCACGATCCCCAGCCCCTCCGCGCGGGCGTCCTTGAGCAGCTCCCAGATGGCCGCCTGCGCACCGATGTCGACACCGCGCGTGGGGTGCGCGGCGATCAACAGCCGCGGATGGGCCTCCATCTCCCGGCCCACGATGAGCTTCTGCTGGTTGCCCCCGGACAGCGCGACGGCGAGGGTGTCCGGTCCCGGGGCGCGGACGTCGTACTGGCGCATGATGCGCTCGGTGTCCGAGCGCGCGCCGCGGCGGTCCAGGAACCAGCCCTTGACCGCCGGCGGCCGGGTCTGGTGGCCGAGGATGCGGTTCTCCCAGAGCGGGGCGTCGAGGAGCATGCCCTGGCGGTGCCGGTCCTCGGGGATGAACCCGACCCCGGCCTCGCGACGCGCACGGGTGGACCAGGCGGTGACGTCCTCGCCGGCCAGGGAGATCGTCCCGCCGGCGAGCCCCCGCAGGCCCATGACGGCCTCGACGAGCTCGGCCTGGCCGTTGCCCTCGACGCCGGCGATGCCGACGACCTCGCCCTCCCGGACGGTGAGGCTGACGTCGTCGACGACGGGGCGGCCATCCGCTGCCGTCACCGTCACGGAGGACAGCTGCAGCACCGGTGTCGCCCGCACCGTGGAGGTACGGGTCTCCGGTGTCGGCAGCTGGGAGCCGACCATCATCTCGGCCAGCTCGCGCGTGGAGGTGGTCCTGGGGTCGGCCGTACCGACCGTGGTGCCGCGGCGGATGACGGTGATCGAGTCGGCCACCCTGCGGACCTCGTCGAGCTTGTGCGAGATGAAGATGACCGTCAGGCCCTCTCGCTTGAGCTCGGCCAGGTTGCCGAACAGCTCGTCGACCTCCTGTGGCACGAGGACGGCGGTCGGCTCGTCGAGGATGAGGATGCGGGCGTCGCGGTAGAGCACCTTGGCGATCTCGACCCGCTGCCGGTCGCCGACGCCCAGGTCCTCCACGAGCGCGTCGGGACGCAGGCCCAGTCCGTAGCGGTCGGAGATCTCGGTGATCCGTCGGCGGGCCTCGGCCCGGTCCAGCCGGCCGCCGCGGGTGGGCTCGCTGCCCAGCACGACGTTCTCGAGGACGGTGAAGTTGTCGGCCAGCATGAAGTGCTGGTGCACCATGCCGATCCCCGCGGCGATCGCGTCGGCCGGGCTGCGGAAGGACACCTCGCGCCCGTGGACCAGGATCTCGCCCTCGTCGGGACGGTGCTCGCCGTAGAGGGTCTTCATCAACGTCGACTTGCCGGCGCCGTTCTCACCGACGATGGCGTGCACCTCACCGCGGCGGACCCGTAGCTCGATGTCCTTGTTCGCCACCACGCCGGGGAAGCGCTTGGTGATCCCCCGCAGCTCGACCGCCAGCGGCGCCTCTTCGCCGGCCCCGGTCGCGCCCTTGCTCAGGCCGGCCGGCTCGCCGACCGGGTTGCCCGCTGTGGCCATGATGGGCCCTTCCCTGTCGCTGCGGCCCGCGGGTGCGCGGGCTCGCCTCCACTCTGCTGTACCGGTGGCGCGGCATGGACCGCGCCCCTGCCGCCGCCACTCCTCCGGCGCGGGTGTCGACTGCGCATTCTGCCCACCTCCGCACCGGGCGGGTGCCCCCCTCAGCACGACGGCGGGTCCGGGGGGCGCTCCCCCGGACCCGCCGTGTGCGTGTGGTCGGTCAACCGGCTCGCCGGCTGCCCGGCGTCACGGGGTGGTCGGGACCTCGATCTCGCCGTCGATGATCTGCTGACGGTAGGTGTCGAGGTCGCCCTGGATGTCGTCGATGAAGCCGCCGGTGGTGGCCAGGCCGACGCCGTCGCTCTCGAGGTCGTACAGGATGTCGGTGCCGCCCTCGACGCTGCCGTCCACGAAGGAGCCGACGAAGGACAGCACGGCGTTGTCGACCCGCTTCAGCATCGAGGTCATGATCACGGCCTGCTGGGCCGGGTCGTCGACCGTCTGGTACTGGTCGGAGTCGACGCCGATCGCCCGGCCGCCCGCCTCCGCGGCGGCCTGGAAGACGCCGGTGCCGGAGCCACCCGCGACCTGGAAGACGATGTCGGCACCCCCGGAGTACATGCCCTGCGCGAGGATCTGCGCGCGCGCCGGGTCGTTGAACCCCGTGAAGTCGCCGGCGGGGGAGATGTACTGGGTGTCGATCGTGATGTTCGGGTTGACCGCGCGCGCCCCGGCCTCGTAGCCCGCCTGGAACGTCTGGATGAGCGGCACGTTGACGCCGCCGACGAACCCGATCCGGCCGGACTCGCTCTTCAGCGCGGCGGCGGCGCCGGCCAGGAAGGAACCCTGTTCGGAGGCGAAGATCAGCCCGGTGACGTTGTCGCCCTTGCTGGTCCCGTCGGGCAGCTGGTAGGAGCCGTCGACCTGCGCGAACGTGGTGTCGGGGTACTCGGCCGCGACGTCGGCGATGATCGTGTCGTAGGCGAACCCGACGGCGATGACCGGGTCGTACCCCTGCTCGGCGAGCTGGGCGAGCAGCTCGGCACGGTCGGAGCCGTCCTCGTTCGGGGTGACCTCGCGGTACTCGCCGCCGTACTCCTCGATGGCGGCCTGCGCGCCGGCGAAGGCGGAGTCGTTGAACGACCGGTCACCGCGCCCGATGGCGTCGTAGGCCAGGCCGATGCGCACCTCCTCCGCGCCGCCCTCGCCGCCACCGCCGCCGCTGCCGCCGTCGGGCTCGTCGCTGGCACAGGCGGCCAGGGCCATGCTGCCGGCGAGCAGCAGCGCCGCCACCTTCGTCTTCCGCGCTCGGCGCAAGAGGCACTCCTTCCTCGGGGGAGCTCCGCACAGACGGAGGGGAGCTCCCGTGGGTCCTTGGTCCGTCACGCCCGGGCTCCCCGGCCCGGCCGGGGACGCCGGACGCGTCGACTGGGCACGCTAACCGCGGTCGGCGCCCCGCCCGCCATGTCGGCGGCGGACCGAGATGCGATCGTTGCGAAGCAGCAGGCGGCCCGGAGCACCCGCCACCGCCGTCGCGCGCTCGCCCGGTGGGCCGGGCCAGCGCACTAGCGTGGTCCCGTGCGGCGACAGCGGGAGACCCGGCGCCCCGTGCGGGCGCTGCTGGGCGCGCTGGTCGTGGCGGCGGGGCTGGGTGCCGGGGTCGCCACGGCGGCGCCGGCCGCGGCCGCTCCGCCCCCCCAGGCGCCGGTGTCCGAGGCTCCCCGGCCCACGGTCGACGCGGCCGCGCCGACGCCCACCGCGCCGCTGCCCGGCGGACCGCCGCAGGGGTACGGGCCCGGCGGCATCACCGTCGGCGGCGAGCGGCTGGACACCCGCGGCACGGTCGTCGTCGACGGCGCCCCGCCGCTGCCCGACGGGATCGCCGCCGCGGGCTGGCTGGTGGCCGACGCCGGCACCGGCGACGTGCTGGCCGCCCGCGACCCGCACGGCCGCTACTACCCGGCGAGCACCCTCAAGACGCTGACGCTGCTCACCCTCGTCCACCGGCTGGACCCGGCGCTGGTGGTCGAGGGCACCGTCGAGGACGAGGCGATGGAGGGCAGCAAGGTCGGCATGGTCGCCGGCGGGCGCTATCCGGTGTCGCTGCTGTTCCAGGCGCTGGTCATGCAGTCGGGCAACGACGCGGCCAACGGGCTGGCCCGCGCGGCCGGCGGCGTGGAGGCCACCGTGGCGGCGATGAACGCCCGCGCGCTGGAGATGGGCGCCTTCGACACGGTGGCGGGCACGCCGTCGGGTCTCGACGTCGCCGGCCAGTCCTCCTCGCCCTACGACCTCGCGCTGTTCTTCCGGGCGCTGGTCGCCGACCCGGTCACCGCGGCCCTGCTGGTGACGCCGACCGCGCAGATGCCCGGGGTCGAGGGCCGCTCGACGGGCTTCCAGATCCAGAACGAGAACCCGCTGGCGGACTACCCGGGCGGGCTGGGCGGCAAGACCGGCTTCACCGACGCCGCCCGGCACACCTTCGTCACCGCCGCCGAGCGCGACGGCCGGCGGCTGGTGGTCAGCGTCATGGGCACCGAGAGAACCCCGCTGCGGGCCGCCGACCAGGCCGCGCGGCTGCTCGACTGGGGGTTCACCGTGCCGGCGTCGCTGGGCGGCGTGGGCAGGCTGGTCGGCTCGGCGGCCGAGGTCCCGGCTCCGTCGACGACCCCGGCCCCGGCGGCCACGCCGACCGCAGCGGCACCGGTGGCCGCGGGGCCCACCGGACCGGCTCCCGCGGCCGACGACGGCCCGCCGGCCCTCGGCGGGGTGGCCCTGGGCGCGGCCGCCGTCGCGGTCGTCGTCGCCACGGTCATCGGCGTGCGGCGGGCCGTGCGCCCGAGCCCGCCGGCACCGGCACCTCCTCCGGCGCGACGGCGGGGACCGCCGGGGACAGGGACGGCAGGGTCGCGGTCCAGGCCGCGGTGAAGAAGGCGAACCTGGCCACCAGGTTGATCCAGACCAGGATGCCGACCGCGCCGCCGAACGCCGAGGCCGTGACGCTGCCGTCGATGAGGGTCAGGTAGAGCGCGCCGGCCAGCTTGAGCACCTCGAGGCCGACCGCGCCGAACAGCGCCCCGGACAGCAGGCGCCGCAGCGGGGAGCCGGTGGCGGGGACCACCCGCAGCAGCCAGAGGAACACCAGCACGTCGGTGAGCAGCGCCAGCGCCAGGCCCAGCACGGTGGTGAGCACACCGAGGCCGGGGACGCCGGCCAGCCCGAGCAGGTCGAGGAACCAGGCGGTCGCCCGCGTGCCGACGCCGGTGAGCGCGAGGCTCGCCAGCCCGACCACCCCGAGCAGCAGCAGGGCCACGAGGTCCTGCAGGTTGTCCCGGAGGAACTCGGGCTCGTCGGCGCGCCCCTTCCAGATGCGCTCCATACCGATGCGGAGCTTGTCCATGGCGCGCAGGCCGGCGTACAGGACACCGGCGAGGCCGACCAGGCCGGTGATGCCGGCCGAGCCCACGGCCGAGCGCAGCTCCCCGACGATCTGGCGGCCGGTCGAGCCGGGGAACGCCTCGCGGATGGCGGTGTAGAGCTCCTTCTGCAGCAGCGCGTCACCGGAGAGGACCAGCGCGATGACCGACGCGACCAGCAGCAGGACCGGGAACAGGCCGAGGAAGACGAAGTAGGTGACGCCGGCGGCCATGAGGTCGCCCTGGGTGCGCCGGTAGCGGCCTCCGGCCCGCGCCAGGTGGTCGAACCACGGCAGCCGGCGGCGGAGCCGCCCGACGCCCGCGGTGATCCGGGGGCCCGCCCCGGCGATGCGGGCCCAGGGCGCGCGGACGGCGTCGCCGGCCCGCAGCCGGTCGTCCCGAGGTGCACCCACCCCGCCCAGTCTGGGGCCGAGTGCACCGAGCCGCCCGGTGACGTGCTGTGGCCCCGTCCCGGGGCCCGCCCTGAGCCTGCGAAGGGTGGGGAGGACGGGTCCTCCTGCTGCAGGGTCCCGCCGCGAGCCTGCGAGTGGCGGGCGGCAGGAGGGTCCTCCGTCAGCGGTACGGCGGTCCGGTCAGCGGGTACTCGCGCGCGACCGCCCAGGTGCCGGCCGGTGTCTGCTCGAACTCGGTGAACGACTCGACCCGGAACTCCGCGGTCAGGTCGGCCAGGCCGCTGTAGGCGAGGTCGAGCATGTCCTCCGGGACGTCGTGGGCCACGGTGACGTGCGGGTGGTACGGGAACGACAGCGTCCGGGTCAGCGGCCCGGTGCGGACGTCGGAGGCCAGCAGCTCGCAGTTGCCGATGCCCTTGGCGACGGCGACGAAGACGACGTCGCTGACCGGGGTGAAGGTGCCGGTGCCCGACAGGTGCATGTCGAAGGGCGGGTGTGCGGCGGCCACCCGTGTCAGGTGCTCGGTGATCGCGGGCCGGTCGGTGCAGGGCACCTCGGTGGGCGGCAGCAGCGTCACGTGCGGGGGGACGAGCGTGGCCTGGGCGTCGCCGACCTTGGTCCGCCAGTCGACGAGCACCTGCGCCCATGGCTCGGGGACGGGCACCAGCACCCCGACGACGGAGGTCTGCGGCGGCGGCGTCGAGCTGCGCGGGACGAAGGTGTCGTCGTTCACGACGCCACTCCCGCAGGAGGCAGGAAGCCGACCCGGTCGTAGACGGTGCGCACCGTCCGCGCGGCGACCTCGCGAGCCCGGGCCGCGCCGGCGGCCAGCAGCCGCTCGAGCTCGGCGCGGTCGTCGAGCAGCTCCTGGGTGCGCTTGCGCACCGGGGTGACGAACTCGGTGACGACCTCGGCGAGCTCCTTCTTCAGGTCGCCGTAGCCGCGGCCGGCGAAGCGCTCCTCCAGCTCGGGCACGGCGGTGCCCGACAGTGCGCTGTGGATGGCCAGCAGGTTGGTGACCCCCGGCTTGCCGACCGGGTCGGCGACCACCTCGCGCCCGGTGTCGGTGACCGCCGAGCGGATCTTCTTCGCCGTCACCTTCGGGTCGTCGAGCAGGAAGACGCAGCCGGCCGGGGGCAGGCTCTTGCTCATCTTCTTCTCCGGCGACTGCAGGTCGAGGATCCGCGCCGCGCCCTGCGGGATGCGGGCGGCGGGCACGGTGAACGTCTCACCGAAACGGCCGTTGAAGCGGGTGGCGAGGTCGCGGGTCAGCTCCAGGTGCTGGCGCTGGTCCTCACCCACCGGGACCTCGTCGGCCTGGTAGACGAGGATGTCGGCGGCCTGCAGGACGGGGTAGGTGAACAGCCCCACCGAGGAGCCCGCAGCACCCTCGCGCTGGCTCTTGTCCTTGAACTGCGTCATCCGGCTGGCCTCGCCGAAGCGGGCCACGCACTCGAGCACCCACGACAGCTGCACGTGCTCGGGGACGTGGCTCTGCACGAACAGCGTGCTGCGCTGCGGGTCGACGCCGAGCGCCAGCAGTTGGGCCGCCGAGACCAGGGTGCGGCGGCGCAGCTCCTGCGGGTCCCACTCCATGGTGATCGCGTGCAGGTCGACGACGCAGTAGAACGCCTCGGCCGTCTCCTGCAGCGCGACCCACTGCCGCAGCGCACCCAGGTAGTTGCCGAGGTGGAACGAGTCCGCCGTCGGCTGGATGCCGGAGAGCACACGGGGAAGGGGCACGGCGGCCATCAAACCAGCCGCGGCTCAGCCGACCGGTGCGCCGCTGCGCACGTCGTCGGCCGCCGTCCCGGACACGCCGGAGAGGACGTCGTCGAGCGCTTCGAGGAAGACGTCGTCCTCCTCGGGCGTCCCGACGGTGACCCGCAGCCCCTCGCCGGCGAAGGGGCGGGTGATGACCCCGCGTCCCTCCAGCGCCCGGGCGACCGCGGCGGTCGGCTCCCCCAGCGGGAGCCACACGAAGTTGGCCTGGCTGTCGGGGACCTCCAGCCCCCGGTCGCGCAGCGCGGCGGTGAGCCGGTCGCGCTCGGCGACGACGGCGGCCACCCGGCGGCCGACCTCCTCCTGGCTCTGCAGCGCCGCGACGGCGGCCGCCTGGGCCAGCGTGGAGACGCTGAAGGGCACGTGGGTGCGGCGGACGGCGTCGGCGACGGCGGGGTCCTCGGCGACGAGGTAGCCGACCCGCAGCCCGGCCAGGCCCCAGGCCTTGGAGAACGTGCGCAGCACGGCGACGTTCGGCCGGCCGCGCATCACCTCGAGCCCGTCGGGGACGTCGGGGTCGGTGACGAACTCGCGGTAGGCCTCGTCGAGCACGACGAGCACCGACTCCGGCACCCGGTCGAGGAAGCGCTCGAGCTCCGCGCGGCGCACCGCCGTCCCGGTGGGGTTGTTCGGGTTGCACACGAACAGCAGCCGGGTGTCGTCGTCGACCACGGCGGCCAGGCCGTCGAGGTCGTGGGTGTCGGGCGAGCTGCCCGGCCGCGAGGGCACCAGGGGCACCTGCAGGCTGCGGGCGCCGGCCACCTGCGCGAGCAGCGGGTACATCTCGAACGAGCGCCACGCGAAGGCGATCGCCGTCCCGGGGTCGTTGAACGACTGGGCGAGCTGCTGGCAGAGCATCACCGCCCCGCAGCCGGGGACGACCTGCGCCGGGTCGACGCCGTAGTGGCCGGCCAGCGCCCGGGTCAGCACGGCGGCGCCGTTGTCGGGGTAGCGGTGGGTCTCCCCCGCCGTCGTGGCCAGGGCCTGGACGACGGCCGGCAGCGGCGGGAACGGGACCTCGTTGCTGGCCAGCTTGACAGCACGGTCGACACCGAGCTCCCGCGCCAGGTCGGCGGGGTTGCGGCCCGGCTTGTAGGCCGGCAGTGCCTGGACGGCCGGACGTGCACTCACCACGGGTCAGTCCTCCGGCGCACCCGGTGCTCCCGGGCGCGGGCTCCTAGGGTGGCCCCATGCGCGTTCTCGTCGCCGGTGGGGCCGGCTACATCGGCAGCGTAGTCACCGCCGCACTCCTCGCGGGCGGCCACGAGGTCATCGTGCTCGACGACCTGTCGACCGGGCACGCCGACGCCGTCCCGGAGGGCGCCCGGTTCGTGCAGGCCACCCTGCAGGGATCGGGGCCGGTGCTGGCCGACGTCCGTCCCGAGGCGGTGCTGCACTTCGCGGCCAAGAGCCTGGTGGGCGAGTCGCAGGTGCGGCCGGAGCTCTACTGGGAGCACAACGTCGGCGGGTCGCTGGCGCTGCTCGAGGCGATGCGGGCGGTCGACTGCCGGCGGATCGTCTTCTCCTCGACCGCGGCCACCTACGGCGAGCCCGAGCAGGTCCCCATCCGCGAGGACGCGCCCACCCGGCCGACCAACACCTACGGCGCGACCAAGCTCGCCGTCGACGCGATGCTGACCTCGTACGCGACCGCGTACGACTTCGCGGCGGTGAGCCTGCGCTACTTCAACGTGGCCGGCGCCGCGTACGGCCTGGGCGAGCGGCACACCACCGAGACCCACCTCATCCCGATCGCGCTGCAGGTCGCGGCCGGGAAGCGCGAGGCGATGACGATCTACGGCGAGGACTACCCGACGCCCGACGGCACCTGCATCCGCGACTACATCCACGTCTCCGACCTCGCCGACGCGCACCTGCTCGCGCTGACCGCCCCGGAGCCGGGCGAGCACCGGGTCTACAACCTGGGCAACGGCACCGGCTTCTCGGTGCAGCAGGTGGTCGACGCCGTCCGCGAGGTCACCGGCCACCCGGTGCCGGTGCAGGTCGGCGATCGGCGGGCCGGCGACCCGGCGCAGCTGGTCGCCTCCAGCGACCGCATCCGCGCCGACCTCGGCTGGACGCCCCAGCACCCGGACCTGACCGGGATCGTGCGCGACGCCTGGGAGGTCGCGCAGGCCCGCGGCCAGGCATAGGAAGCGATACCCACGTCGAGGCGGCCCGGACGTGGGTATCGCTTCCTATGCCTCGACGTCTGCGGCGGGGGCCGCGTCTGGGGCGCGGCTGACCGACAGGCGCGCGATCCGCCGCCCGTCGAGCTCGGTGACGGTGAGCGTGCGGTCCTCGACCTCCACGGCGTCGCCGGCCTCCGGGATCCGGCCGAGCTCGGCCAGCACGTAGCCGGCGACCGTCTCGTAGGGCCCCTCGGGCAGGCGCAGCCCGGTGGCCTCGGCGAAGTCGTCGAGGTTGAGCAGCCCGTCGACCTCGTGCGGGCCGCCGGGCCGCTCGTCGCCGTCGGGCGCGACCTCCTCGTCGTACTCGTCGTAGATCTCGCCGATGACCTCCTCGATGAGGTCCTCGAGGCTGACGATGCCGTCGGTGCCGCCGTACTCGTCGACGACGATCGCCAGGTGCTGGTTCTCCCGGCGCATCTCCGACAGGGCGGTGAGCACCCCCGCGGTGCCGGGCAGCCGCTTCACCTCGCGGGCCAGGTCGCCAACCGTGGCCGCCCGCCCGGCGGGGTGCGAGGGCAGCAGCAGGTCGCGCACGTGCACGAACCCGACGACGTCGTCCTGGTCGCGGCCGGTGACCGGGTAGCGCGACCAGCCGGACTCGGCGACCTGCCGGGCGGCCCGGCTGACCGTGGTCGAGGCGTCGAGGAACTCGACCTCGGTGCGCGGCGTCATCACCTCGCGGACCTCGCGGTCGCCGGCCCGGAACACCTCGTCGATCAGCTTGCGCTCGTCGCTGCTCAGCGACTCGTGGGCGGCGACCAGGTCGCGCAGCTCCTCCTGGCTGATCGCCTCGCCGCTGGCCCTCGGGTCCCCGCCGAGCAGCCGCACGAGCACGTTGGTCGACGCCGACAGCAGCCAGATGACCGGGCGGGACAGCCGGGCGATGGTGTTCAGCGGGCGGGCCACCAGCAGCGCGAAGCCCTCGGCGCGCTGCAGCGCCAGCCGCTTGGGGGTCAGCTCGCCGACCACCAGCGACACGTAGCTGATGACGAGGGTGATCAGCACCAGGGCGAGGGTGTCGGCCATCCCCTCTCCCAGCCCGCGGGAGACCAGCCAGTCGCCGAACGGCTCGGCCAGCGTGCTGGCGCCGAAGGCCGCCGACAGGAAGCCGGCGAGGGTGACGCCCACCTGGACGGCGGCGAGGAACCGGTTGGGGTCGCCGAGCAGCCGGGCCAGGGCGGCGCCCCGGCGGCCGCGCTCGGACAGCGCGCGGACCTGCGCCTCCCGCAGCGAGACCAGCGCGATCTCCGCGCCGGCGAAGAAGCCGCCGACCAGCACGAAGACGACGACGAGGACGATGTCGAGCCAGACGTCGCTCACCGCGGTGTGCTCCTCGCGTCTCGGGGTGGGCGGGCGTGCCCATGCTCCTAGGGCCGGCCACGGGTGTGGCGGGTGGGGTTCGTGGTGTGACGTCGGTCACCTCACCCTGTCGGGTGATCTCGGGCTACGCCTACTCTCGCCGAAGTCACAGATAGCGACTTGTCGACTTCGTGAGGTAATCGCGTGCGCCACCGCCGGCCTTCCCCGCCGCCTGCCCGCCCCGTCGCCGCCCGACGGCGGGCCCGGACGCCGTGGGTGCGGGCGCTGCTCGGCCGCCGCGTCCTGCCGGTGCTGGTGGTCGTCCTCGCGGTGGCCGGCATCGTGCTGGTCGTCCCGCTGATGGCGGCCGGCCGCGGTGGGCTGTCGACGGTCGAGTCCGGGGTCACCTCGGCGGCGGCCGGGACCTCCCCGCGCACCGGTGTGGTGCGGATGGGCGTCGACGGCGAGCCGGCGCCCGGGACGACCACGGTCCCGGGTGCGCCGGGCACCACCGCGGGTGGGCCGTCGACCGGCGCGCCGTCCGACGCGCCGACGGCGGAGGCCCCGTCCCGGGACGCGCCGTCTTCGGACGCGCCGTCGCCGGACGCGCCCTCGCCGGACGCGCCCTCGCCGGATGCGCCGTCCTCGGACACGTCGTCGCCGGACGCGCCCTCGCCGGACGCGCCCTCGCCGGAGGCACCGTCCCCGACGGCGGGCAACCCGTCCGCGGGGTCGTCGTCCCCGAGTTCGCCCGCTGCCGGGTCCTCCGCTGCCGGGTCGCCGTCTGCCGCGGGGTCGCCGTCGGCCCGGTCGTCCGCCGCGGGGTCGCCGTCCGCCGCGGGGTCGCCGTCCGCCGCGGGGACCACCACCGCGACGCCGAGCACGACCCGCTCCGCGCCTGCCCCGGTGGCGGCCGCTGCCCCGGCCGCCCCGAGCACCGAGGCCGCGGTCCTGCAGCTGGTCAACCAGGCCCGCGCGGCGGCCGGCTGCGGTGCCGTCACCGCCGACCCGGCGCTGGCCGCGGTGGCCCGGGCCCACAGCGCCGACATGCGCGACCGCGACTTCTTCTCCCACACCACGCCCGAGGGGCTCTCCCCCTTCGACCGGGCCGAGGCCGCCGGGATCTCCTACGCGCGGGCGGAGAACATCGCCTACGGCCAGCCCGACCCCGCCGCGGTGATGGACGCCTGGATGAACAGCGCCGGGCACCGGGCGAACATCCTCAACTGCTCGCTGTCGAAGCTCGGCGTGGGCGTCGCGGAGGGTCCCGGCGGCCCCTGGTGGACCCAGCTCTTCGGCGCCTGACCGCTCACCGCGTGAGCGCCGCGGCCACGCGGGCGACCACCACGTCCGGTCCGCGCAGGTCGGCGGCGGTCACGAACACCACGCCCGCCAGCCCGCGGCGGTGAGCCTGGTGAGCCTCGGCCGGTCCCGCGCCGGCTGACCGGCTCCCCGTGCCAGGCGCCGTCGTACTCCACGGCCAGCCGGTGCTCGGGGAGGGCGAGGTCGACGCGCGCGACGAAGGCGCCGCCCTGGTCCCGGACGGTGTACTGCGGCACCGCGCTCCCCGGCCAGCGCGAGGAGCACGCGCACCCGGGACTCCGGCAGGGACCCGGCGCGCGGGTCGGCCAGCTCCACCGCCCGTCTCGCCCGCTGCGCCCCTCGCGGCGACGGCGGCGTGTCCAGCGACCGGCGCAGCCCGGCACGGTCGACGACGCCCCGCGCGAGCAGGACGTCGATGGCCGCCACCGCCTCCGTGGGTGGCTCCGTCCGGGCGATGTCGAGCGCCGTCCGGGTCCCGCTGGTGCTCGGGATCCGGCGCACCCGGACGACGTCGGCGGCCGGGAGCACCGTCCGGCGGACCCGCAGACGGCGACCGGTCCGAACCGCACGCCCGCGGGCACCGACACCTCCACCGGCATGGTCCCGTCCATGAGGGGCGTGGGCACCGGGCGAGCCTGCCGCGAGCCGGCGGTGGGGCGCGCTGGCTGTCCACGGGCCGCAACTGCGGGGAACACGTCGCCGCCGTGCCGCCCTGGACGACGACGCCCCGCAGTCGCGCAGGTGACCCCACCCCGGACGCACGACGGCCCCCTCACCGCGGGGGTGAGGGGGCCGCCCGGGCCGGCGAGCGTCAGGCCATGGCCTTCTGCAGGTTGGTGTCGATGGCCGCCAGGAAGTCCTGGGTGGTCAGCCACGGCTGGTCCTTGCTGATCAGCAGCGCGAGGTCCTTGGTCATCTGACCGCCCTCGACGGTGTCGATGCAGACCTTCTCCAGGGTCTCGGCGAACCGGGTGACCTCGGGCGTGTCGTCGAGCTTGCCGCGGTGGGCCAGGCCTCGGGTCCAGGCGAAGATCGACGCGATCGGGTTGGTCGAGGTCTCCTTGCCCTGCTGGTGCTGGCGGTAGTGCCGGGTGACCGTGCCGTGGGCGGCCTCGGCCTCGACCGTGCGGCCGTCGGGGGTCATGAGCACCGAGGTCATGAGGCCCAGCGAGCCGAAGCCCTGCGCCACGGTGTCGGACTGGACGTCGCCGTCGTAGTTCTTGCACGCCCAGACGTAGCCGCCCTCCCACTTGAGGGACGCGGCGACCATGTCGTCGATGAGCCGGTGCTCGTAGGTGATCCCGGCCTTCTCGAACTGGTCCTCGAACTCGGTCTCGAAGACCTCGGCGAAGACGTCCTTGAACCGGCCGTCGTAGGCCTTGAGGATCGTGTTCTTCGTCGACAGGTACACCGGGTAGCCGCGCTGCAGGCCGTAGTTCATCGAGGCGCGGGCGAAGTCGCGGATCGACTCGTCGAGGTTGTACATCGCCAGCGCGACGCCGGCGCCGGGCGCCTGGAAGACCTCGTGCTCGATCGGCGCGGACCCGTCCTTCGGGGTGAAGGTCACCGTCAGGGTGCCCTCGCCGGGGAAGCGGAAGTCGGTGGCGCGGTACTGGTCGCCGAAGGCGTGACGGCCGACGATGATCGGCTTGGTCCAGCCGGGCACCAGCCGCGGCACGTTCTGCATGATGATCGGCTCGCGGAAGATGACGCCGCCGAGGATGTTGCGGATCGTCCCGTTCGGGGAGCGCCACATCTTCTTGAGGCCGAACTCCTCGACCCGCGCCTCGTCCGGGGTGATGGTGGCGCACTTGACGCCGACGCCGTGCTGCTTGATGGCGTTGGCGGAGTCGATGGTGACCTGGTCGTCGGTGGCGTCGCGGTGCTCGATGCCCAGGTCGTAGTACTCCAGGTTGACGTCGAGGTAGGGCAGGATCAGCTGGTCCTTGATGAACTGCCAGATGATCCGGGTCATCTCGTCGCCGTCGAGCTCGACGACGGTGCCCTCGACCTTGATCTTGCTCACGTCAGACATTCCCTCTCATGCAGCTCCGGCCCGTCGGACCGGACGTCGGTCAGGTGTCGCCGCCTCACATGTCGGCGACGTCGGCCTGCTTCGCTCGCACGGCCTCGGCGGCCTCGCGCAGGCCGGACAGCTCGCTCTCGGTCAGGTCCCCCTCGACGACCCGGCGCACACCCTCCCGCCCGATCTCGGCCTCCACGCCGAGGTAGACGCCGGAGATGCCGTACTCGCCGTCGACCCAGGCGCACACGGGCATGACCGCACCCGAGTCCTCGATGACGGCGCGGGCCATGCGGGCGGCGGCGGCCGACGGCGCGTAGTACGCCGACCCGGTCTTGAGCAGCGCCACCACCTCGGCGCCGCCGTTGCGGGTGCGGTCGACCAGGTGCTCGATGCGGTCGGCGGCCAGCACGTCGGACAGCGGCTTGCCGTCGACGGTGCAGCGCGAGGGCACCGGCACCATCGTGTCGCCGTGCGAGCCGAGGGTCAGCGTCTGCACCGAGGACACCGGTACGCCGAGCTCCTCGGCGACGTTGTTGCTGAACCGGGCGGTGTCGAGCATGCCTGCCTGCCCCATGACGCGGTTGCGCGGGAAGCCGGTGGCCAGCTGGGCTAGCGCGGTCATCTCGTCGAGCGGGTTGGACACCACGATGACGACGGCGTCCGGCGAGGTCCGGGCGACGTTCTCCGCGACCTGCCGGACGATCTTGGCGTTGGTCTCGATGAGGTCCATGCGGCTCATGCCGGGCTTGCGGGGCAGGCCCGCGGTGATCACGACGACGTCGGACCCCTCGGTGCCCTCGTAGGAGCCCCCGCCGACGCCGACGACCTTCGTCTCGAAGCCCTCGATCGGGCGTGACTGGTTGATGTCGAGGGCCAGGCCCTCGGGCTTGCCCTCGACGATGTCGGTGAGCACGACCGTCTCGAAGACGTCGTACTCCGCCAGTCGCAGGGCGGTGGTGGAGCCGTAGAAGCCGGCACCGACGACGGTGACCTTGCCGTTCCTGGGCTGCTCTGCCATGGGCGTCAACCTAGACCGGCCCCCGGGTGCCCGCGCCCGCGGGCCGGGGGCTCAGCCGCCCGGGACCAGGATGCTGAGGACGGCCAGCGCGGCACCGGCACCGGCCATGAGGACGACGTCGACCGGGCGGCTGCGGACGGCGAGGAAGCCCACCCGCCGGACGGGCAGGACCAGCCGCAGCACGCCGGCCCCGACGAGCGCGAGCGCGACGACCAGCAGCCCCCGCCGCCAGTGCTCGAGCGCGACCATCCCCAGCCCGACCGCGACCGCGACCAGCACCGCGAACAGCGGGAGCTGGCGCAGCAGGCCGGCCAGGAAGGGCCGGCGGGTGTAGAGCGGGGGTCGGGTCGTCAAGCGGTGAGCACCTCGTCCGCGGCCGCCCGCTCGGCGGCCAGCACCACGTTCTGCAGTAGCATCGCCCGGGTCATCGGCCCGACGCCGCCGGGGTTGGGCGCCACGTGCCCGGCCACCTCGGCGACGTCCGCGGCGACGTCGCCGGCGATCTTCCCGTCGACCCGGCTGACGCCCACGTCGAGCACCGCGGCGCCCGGCTTGACCACGTCCGCGCTGACCAGCCCCGGGACGCCGGCCGCGGCGACCACGACGTCGGCGGCGCGGAGGTGCGCGGCGAGGTCGCGCGTGCCGGTGTGGCAGAGGGTCACGGTGGCGTTCTCGGTGCGGCGGGTCAGCAGCAGCCCGAGCGGGCGGCCGACGGTGATGCCGCGCCCCACCACGACCACCTCGGCGCCGGCGACGGGGACGTCGAAGCGGCGCAGCAGCTCGACGATGCCGACCGGCGTGCACGGCAGCGGCCCGTCGACGCCGAGCACGAGCCGGCCCAGGTTGACCGGGTGCAGGCCGTCGGCGTCCTTGGCCGGGTCGATCGCCTCGAGGACGGCGTACTCGTCGACCTGGCGCGGCAGGGGCAGCTGGACGATGTAGCCGGTGCAGGCCGGGTCGGCGTTGAGCTCCTCGACGACGGCGAGCACGTCGGCGAGGGTGGCGGTGGCCGGCAGCTCGCGCTGGATGCTGGCGATGCCGACCTGCGCGCAGTCCGAGTGCTTGGCGTTGACGTACCAGCGGCTGCCCGGGTCGTCGCCGACCAGCAGCGTGCCCAGCCCGGGCCGGTGCCCGGCCGCGGTGAGGGCCGCGACCCGCGCGGTCAGCTCCTGGCGGATGGTCGCTGCGGTGGCCTTGCCGTCGAGGATCGTCGCGGGCACCCGCCCAGTGTGCCGGAGCCGGCGACGGACGAGGCCGCGCGGCCCTACCCTCGCGGCGAGGGCCCGTCGTCGTCCCGGACACGGAGGAGAGCAGATGACCGAGCGCGACCCGTCCACCCGCGCGATGCCGGCCGGGCAGCCCGGCGACTGGCGGGAGCAGACGACGCCGGGCCTCTCCCCGGTGGGTGGCGCCTCCGCCGCCGGCCCGGGCGGCTACGGCCAGCCCGCCCCGGGCGGGTACGGCGGGCCGGGCCCGTACACGCAGCCGGACTACTCGAGCAAGCCGGTGGCGGTCCGCGGTCCCGCCTCCCTGGCCGGGCTGCTGCTGATCCTGGCCGGCATCGCCGCCGGGATCAGCCTGGCGCTGCGCTGGCTGGCCGCGGAGAACGACCTCGGCTGGGACCTCGTGCGCCGGGGGTTCGACGAGCTGGGGAGCGGGTTCGGCACGCTGGTCGACACCGGCTTCTGGCAGCCGCTCGCCGTCGTCCTCGGCGGCGGGGTGCTGTTCCTGCTCGGCATCCTGATGTGGCTGCCGGCGCGCTCCCACCGCTTCCTCGGCGTCCTCGCCCTCGCCGTGAGCGCCCTGGCGCTCGCCGCGGTGCTCGTCCCGCTGTCGCAGGAGGGGTGGGAGCCCGACGAGTTCCGGCTGGGCTTCTGGTTCGCCTGCGCGGTCGGCGTCCTGGGCCTGCTCGGCGCCCTCAAGGCGATGCTGACCGGCCGGAAGTACCGGTGAGGTGTCCGGGCACTTCCGCGGAAGTGCACGGACACCCTGCTGACCAGCCGGGCACTCCCGCGGAAGTGCCCGGGGTCAGCCCTCGACGAGGGCGCCGTGGGCCGTGGCCACCTGGACGGCCTGGGCGAGGTCGAGACGGACACCGGTCAGCTCCAGCGCCCGCCACGGCCAGGCCTCGGTGGCCGCGCCGCGCAGGTCGGAGCCGCGCAGCCTCGTCCCCTGCAGCCGGGCGCGGTCGAGGTCGGCGCCGGTGAGGTCGCACTCGCGCAGGTCGGCGTCGGTGAGGTCGGCCTCGCGGAACCGCTGACCGGACAGGTCGCTGCCCGAGAGGTCCACCCCCCGCAGCGACGTCCAGCTCCAGTCCGAGTCGCTGCTGGTCAGCGGCCGCACCGTGGCGCCGACGAACTGCGAGCCGGTGAGCTTGCAGCCGTCCCAGACGACGTCGATGAGCCGGGCGCGGTCGAACCGGCAGGAGAGGAACGCGCTGCCGCGGTGCCGGGCGCCGCTCATCCGCACGCCGGTCAGCACGCAGGAGTCGAACACGCAGCGCCGGGTGACCAGCTCGGTGAGGTCGGCGTCCTCGAAGCGGCAGCGGGTGAAGGTGACGCCGTCGAGCTCGGCGCCCCACCAGTCGACGCGGGCGAGGTCGGCGTCCTCGAGCTCCTCCCCCGGCTCCGGCGGGCGGACGTGGGGCCGGCCCCTCAATGCGCCCGGCCTCAGTGCGCGAAGTGGCGGGTGCCGGTCAGGTACAGCGGGACGCCGGCCGCCCGCGCCGCCGCGACGACCTCCTCGTCCCGCACCGACCCGCCCGGCTGCACGACCGCCCGCACCCCGGCGTCGAGGAGCACCTGCAGGCCGTCGGCGAACGGGAAGAACGCGTCGGAGGCGGCGACCGACCCGGGGGCGCGCTCCCCCGCCCGCGTCACGGCGAGCCGGGCGGCGTCGACCCGGTTGACCTGTCCCATGCCCACGCCGACGGTCGCCTTGTCGTGGGCGAGCAGGATCGCGTTGGACCGGACCGCGCGCACGCTTCGCCAGGCGAAGACGAGGTCGTCGAGGCCGGCGGCGTCCAGCGGCTCCCCGGTGGCGAGGGTCCAGGTGGTGGGGTCGTCGCCGGCGGCGTCGATGCGGTCGGCGGTCTGCAGCAGCAGCCCCCCGCTGACCGGCCGCGTCTCCACCGCCGGCCGGCCGGCCTCGGGCAGCCGCAGCAGCCGGATGTTCTTCTTCGCCGTCAGCACCTCGACGGCGTCCGCGGTGAACGACGGCGCGACGACGACCTCGGTGAACACGCCGGCGACCTGCTCGGCCATGGCCAGGTCGACCTCGCGGTTGGCCGCGATGACGCCGCCGAAGGCCGAGACCGGGTCGCAGGCGTGCGCCTTGCGGTGGGCGGCGGCGACGTCGGTGCCCACCGCGATCCCGCAGGGGTTGGCGTGCTTGACGATCGCCACGCACGGGTCGTTGTGGTCGTGCGCGGCCCGCCACGCGGCGTCGGTGTCGACGTAGTTGTTGTAGGACATCTGCTTGCCGTGCAGCTGCTCGGCGTGCGCCAGCCCGGGCTGTCCGCTGCGGTAGAGCGCCGCGCGCTGGTGCGGGTTCTCGCCGTAGCGCAGCACCTCGGCGCGCTCCCACGAGGCACCGGCCCACGCCGGGAAGCCCGACTCGTCGTCCGGGGCCAGCACGTTGCCCATCCAGGAGGCGACGGCGATGTCGTAGGTGGCGGTGTGCCGGAACGCCGCGGCGGCCAGCCGCTGCCGCTGGGCCAGGGTGAACCCGCCGCCGGCGACCGCCGCGAGCACGTCGCCGTAGCGGGCCGGGTCGACGACCACGGCGACCGACGGGTGGTTCTTCGCCGCGGCCCGCACCATCGCCGGGCCGCCGATGTCGATCTGCTCCACGCACTCGTCCGACGTGGCGCCCGAGGCCACGGTCTCGGTGAACGGGTAGAGGTTGACCACCACGAGGTCGAACGCGGTGATGCCGAGGTCCTCGAGCTGGCGCACGTGCTCGGGCCGGCGCCGGTCGGCGAGGATCCCCGCGTGCACCGCGGGGTGCAGGGTCTTGACCCGCCCGTCGAGGCACTCCGGGAAGCCGGTCACCTGCTCGACCGGGGTGACCGGGACGCCGGCGTCGGCGATGCGCCGCGCCGTCGCGCCGGTGCTGACCAGCTCCACGCCGGCGTCGGCCAGGCCGCGGGCGAGCTCCTCGATGCCGGTCTTGTCGTACACGCCGAGCAGGGCCCTGCGGACGGGGACGCGGTCGTCGGTTCCGGTCACTGGGGCTGCCTCCGTCCCGGTGACGAGTCGCGCCACCGTCTCCACCAGGAGCGTGCGCTCCACGGCCTTGATCCGTTCGTGCAGGCGGTCCTCGTCGTCGCCGGGCAGCACCGCCACCTCGCGCTGGGCCAGCACGGGACCGGTGTCGACGCCGGCGTCGACCAGGTGCACGGTGCTCCCGGTGACCGGCACCCCGGCGGCCAGCGCGTCCCGGACGGCGTGCGCGCCGGGGAAGGCCGGGAGCAGCGCGGGGTGGGTGTTGACCAGGCGGCCCTCGTACCGGGCCAGGACGGCGGGGCCGACGATCCTCATGAAGCCCGCGGAGACGACCCAGTCGGGGCGGTGCGCGGCGATCGCGCCGGCCAGCGCGGCGTCCCACGCGGCCCGGTCGGGGAAGTCGCGCAGCCGCACCGTGAAGGTGGGCAGGCCGCGGCGGCGGGCGTGCTCCAGCCCGGCGGCGTCGCGGTCGCTGCCGACGGCGACCACCTCGGCCGGGTACTCGGCGTCGTCGGCGGCGGCCAGCAGCGACGCGCACAGCGACCCGGTGCCCGACAGCAGCACCACGACCCGCGCCCGCTCGGGACGTACGGCGGCCGGCACGCCGCCGACAGTAGACGGACACGCCAGTCGCTCCCCGGCCCCCTCGCAGGGCCCCGCCACGAGCTCGCGAGTGGTGGGGGGCGAGGGGGTCCTTGCTCAGTCGCCCGCGCGCCAGCGGGTGACGGACGCGGCGACGGCGGCGGCGATGCCGGCCTGCACCGCCACGGCGAGCCCGGTGGCCAGCGGCGGGGCGCCGACGTCGGCCAGCGCGCCGTCGCCCAGGGAGCCGCCGGCGACGGCCACGGCCAGCCCGCACGCGACGCCGAGCAGCACCCCGGCGAGGACGCCCCACAGCCCGGCCGACACCGAGCCGCCGTCGTCGTCGGTCATCCGGCGGCCGAGCACGGTCCCGGTGACCAGGCCGGCCAGGGCGGGGACCGCCTGCGAGGCGAACGCGAGCAGCGGCACCGCCTGGGTGTCGGGCAGGGCGGCCAGCAGCGGCAGCGCGGGGACCGGGCCGAGGCTGACGCCGTGCACCGATACCACGGTCGCGGAGCCGACCGCGAAGCCGGGCCCGGCGGCCACCCCGAGCGCGGCGGCGGCCGCGTTGGGCAGCAGCAGCGCCCCGAGCCCCAGCAGGCCGAGGACGCCGGCGCCCGAGCCGCCCAGCGACCCGGCGACGGCGGCGTACCCGGCGGTGTCGGAGGCCAGGGCGACGGCGACCACCGCGCAGCACAGCCCGGCGGCGGTGAGCAGCCCGGCCAGCACGGCGGGCAGCACCGGCCGCGCCGGCCCCGGCAGCCGGTCGAGGAGGTCCTCGAGCAGGCCGCCCTCCCGCAGCACGCCCCAGCCGACGGCGAGGACGGCGAGGACCGCCGCGCCGGCCGTGCAGCGCAGCAGGTCGGTGCGCGCACCGGGCCCGTCGACGGCGAGTGCCACCAGCACGACGAGCAGGGCGTGGACGGCGGTCCCGGTCCCCACGACGACCCCGGCGGCGCCCGGCCCGGGCGGTTCGGTCACCCGTGCGACGCCCCGGCCGGCGCGGGCCAGCCCGAACGCGACGGCGAGGGTGACCAGCAGCGGTGCGAGCACCAGCGGGCCCGAGGACAGCCGGAGGCCCCCGCCGTTGGCCAGCAGCCACAGCTGCCCGGCGACCCGGGCCGAGCCGCCGACGGGCAGGCCGCCGGTCGGGTCGAGCGCCTGGACGACGACCAGCGCCAGTCCCAGCCCGACGAGTCCCAGGACGGTCACCGCGGCGGTGGCGGCGGCCGCGAGGGCCACGGGGTACCCGGCCCGGCGCGCACCGGGCGCCTGCTGCCCGGGCAGGGGCAGACGTGCCAGCAGGGAGACCACGTCCCCACTGTCGCAAGCGCGGCCGCCGTCTGTCCGCCGCACGCGCCGGAGCGGTCCCCCGGACGCCGGTGGGGGGGGGGGGGCGGGGGGCGCGGCCCCCCCCCCGCCCGGGGGGGCCCCGGGGGGGGGGCGCGGGGCGCGGGGGTGGTCCAAACCTCCCCCCACGCGGTGTTG
>NZ_JBJGYY010000051.1:0-27730 GCF_054050235.1 Geodermatophilus sp. SYSU D00696
AGTGCTCTGCACACACCTGTGTGCAGAGCACTACTGCGCTCAGGAGAACCGCTGCTGCAGGTGGACCGGGACCTCCTGACCGGCCGCGTCCTTGCCGATCGCCTGGCAGATCGCCTTCCGCAGCGGCAGCCAGTGCGGCCCCTCCCCCGACGGCATGCAGGTCGCGGTGAAGGCGTGCCCGTCCATCGTGCCGCCCGCCTCGACCGCCCGGCGGGTCCCGAACAGCTCGGCCGAGCCGGGAACGGTAGGTAGGTGGCGGAGGCGCCGTCCTTCTCGAGGGCGCGGTGAACGTGGCGTCGAGGGGATCCATGCCGCTCCCACCCCGGAGCGGCCGGGAGTCATCGGTGGCGGCTCAGGCCGCGTCGGCCTCGTCGATGCCGCGGATGACCTCGGCCAGCCCCGACGTGCCCAGCGGCAGCGCCTGCAGCCACGAGCGCAGCAGCGCCAGGCGGCGCTCGGCCGGCATCTGCGGTTCGGCGCCGAAGCGGGCGTCGAGGGCGGACACGGCGCCGTCCTGGGCGGTGGTCAGGGCGCACAGGTAGGCCAGCAGGTGGCCCACGAGATCCCGGGTCTCCTGCGGGTCGAGCGAGTCGACGACGGCCCAGACGCCGGCACCGTCGTCGCGGACCCGCTGCACCCAGGCGAAGACGTCCTCGGGGGTGACGCTCACGTCGCACTCCTCCCGTTGCTCGGTGGCCGTCCACTGTCGGGGTGCGGCGGCGTCGCCGGCAGGTGCCGTGCCGCGCGCAACACACCGTTCACGTCGCCCGTCCCAGACGTCGGAAGACCCCGTCCGGAGGGCGACCGGTGAGGACTTGCCCGGCGGGCCGTCCGGCTGCCACCGTTCGGGCAGCGGGGGCCCGATGCGCAGGGCAGGAGGGGCCATGACCGACGAGCCGGTCGTCGTCTACCACAAGCCGGGGTGTCCCTACTCGACGAAGCTGCGGGCGAAGATGCGGCTCACCCGGCTGCCGCACCGGTCGGTCAGCTTCGCCGACGACCCGCAGGCGGCCGCGGAGGTCCGGGCGCGGCACCCCCAGGGCTGGGAGGTCTCCCCCACCGTCGTCGTCCGCGGGCGGTACCTGACCAACCCGTCGCTGCGCGAGGTCCGCGAGGCCATGCGCTCCTGACGACCCGGTCCGTGGGGTGGGGCACCGATCAGTCCTGCGGCACGGGCCGGTCTCCCCTCGACGGCGACCCGAGGAGGCTGACGTGGACGAGTGGTCCGGCACGGAACTGCAGGCGAGGAGCGCGGTCGACCGACGGGGCGCGTCGTGAGGGTCGCGCGGGTGGCCGCCGCGGCCGGGGCGTCGTTCGTCGCCAGCTCCGCCTGGTACGCCGCATTCGGCTCGCGGCTCTCCCGGCTCGACGAGGCCTACGCCACGCCCGGCCCGTCGCCCGCGGTGGTCGCGCCGGTCGAGCTGGTCCGCACCGGCGTCGTCGCCACGGCGGTGTCGCTGCTCGCCGACCGGCTGCCCGCGTCCGGCCCGCGCGAGGCGCTCGCCCTGGGCGCCGGTCTGTGGACCGCCTTCCCGGTGGTGCTGCTGACCGGGTCGGTGGTCCACGAGAAGGTGCCCTGGGAGCAGGCGGCGATCCACGCCGGCGACTGGCTGGTCAAGCTGCTGCTGGTGTCGTCGATCGTCGGGCGCCGGCCCCGATGAGCAGCCGACGGCCTCCGTCGGTTGGCGCGCAGGTCGCGGGGTAGGGCGGTCGAACGCGGTTCAGCCGGGCCACCGGGGTCCGGCCACGAGGTGGGGAGACAGCGCCATGACACTGCCCGAACGGGAAATGGTGATCGACTGGGTCGGCAGGCCGGTCGTGGACCGCGACGGCAACGAGATCGGCACGGTGACGCACCTGCTCGCCGACGAGGACACCGGCCGGCCCGAGTGGCTGTACGCCGAGCACGCCGGCGCCACCGTCGTCGTCCCGCTCGTGGGCGCCACCGGCGACGGCGGGCGGGTGCAGGTGGCCGTCGAGCGCGGCCTGGTCGACGGCGCGCCACGCTACGGCGAGAGCCGCGAGCTGACCACCGACCAGGAGGAGGCGCTCTACCGGCACTACGGGATCCAGGCCACGACGGCGACCTCCGACACGCTGCTGCCCGCGGAGGGCGCCGAGCCGACCGCCACGACCTCCACGACCTCCACGACCGCCACGACGGCGGCCGACACGACCTCGACGGTCCCGACGCCCGCCGCGGCCCTGCCCACGGCCGACGAGGAGGCGCTGCCGCCGACTCCGCCGCCGCCCGTCGCCCAGCCCGGCGACCGCGACTTCGGCCGCGCGGACAGCACCGCGGGCGGTGGGGCCGGCGCCGGGCGGATCGCCGCCGTCGTGGCGGCGCTGCTGGGCGTCGGTGCGATCGGCTTCGCCACGGTGCGGCGCCGGCAGCAGCCGGCCGCCCGGCTCTCGCGCAGCGCGCGGCGGGCGAGGCGGAGCACCGGGCGCACCACGGCCGAGGCCGGCCGGAAGGCCGGCCGCAAGGCGAGGAAGGCCGGCCGGAAGGCGAGGAAGGCGGGCCGCCGGGCGCGCGCCGTCCCGGTCACGGGGCGGGCCCGGCTGCAGCAGGCGACGGCCGGGGTGGCACCGGCGGTGCTGAGCGCGACCCAGCAGGTGCGCGAGGCGGCCCGGGCGAGCGCCGCCGGCGTCGGTCCGGTCGTGCTGAGCGCGACCCAGCAGGTGCGGGAGGCGGCCCGGACGAGCGCCGCCGGCGTCGGGCCGGCCGTGACCACCGCCGCCCACCAGGTCCTCGACGTCACCCGCAGCAGCACGGCGGCGGCCGGGCCGGCCGCCGCGAACGTCGCGGCGCAGGTCCTCGGGGCCACCCGCAGAGGAGCCCTCGCGGCCGCTCCCCTGGTGGCGACCACGGGCGCGGCGCTGCGGCAGGTGGCCGACGAGGGCGCCGGCGTGGCGCGTCAGGCGCTCGCGGCCGGAGGTGAGCTGGCCGCCACGGCGGTGTCGCGGGCCGCCGAGGCCGGGGCCGAGCTCGGGCAGACCGGGCTGCGGGCGGCGATGCGGGCCGAGCGCGCCGTCGGGTCGGTGCCCGAGGAGGTCGCCGAGGCCGGTCACCGGTTGAAGAAGAAGGGCAAGCGACTGGTGCGGCTGACCGCGTTCGGGCTGGGCGCGAGCACGGGCTACGTGGTGGGCGCCGGCTACGGCGACTACGAGCAGATCCAGCGCGCCGCCGGCCGGGTCACCGGCCGCGTCACCGGCCAGGCCTGACCGCAGCCGGCCGGGTGCCCGCTCCGCGCGGGCACCCGGCCGGCTCGTCGGTCAGCGGCTGCCGCCGCCGATCATCGGGTCGTCGCCGTCGCCGCGCACCGTGCGCTCGACGCCCTCCGTCGATGTCGTGCTGGTGTAACCCTCGGCGTCGGACTCCGGGACGAGCACGTCGTCGCGCACCACCGCGTCCGGCGGCGGCTGGTCGACGACGGTGACCTCCTGCGGCTGGACGACGCCCTCGGGCCGCTGCTCCGGTGCGGGCGCGGGCTGGGACCGCTGCTCGCCCGACGACGACG
This sequence comes from Geodermatophilus sp. SYSU D00696, assembly GCF_054050235.1. NCBI lineage: Bacteria > Bacillati > Actinomycetota > Actinomycetes > Geodermatophilales > Geodermatophilaceae > Geodermatophilus > Geodermatophilus sp. SYSU D00696. The sequence goes on from NZ_JBJGYY010000051.1 coordinate 3,522, forward strand.
ACGTCGCCGCGGCGGCCGCGGCGGCCGCGACCCCGGCGACGGCCGCCGCCGCACCGGCGACGACCTTGCCGGACACACCTGCCTTGCCGCTGTCGCCGTGGGACTGGAAGGCGGTCTCGGTGGTCGGGGTGCCGACGTCGAGGTCCTCGTTGATCGACCCGCGCCACGCGCCACTGGCGTAGCCCTGGCTCTCGACCAGGTTCTTGAACCGCTCGAGGTCGGACCGCACCTGCCGCTCGACGATGCCGAGCTTGTCGCCGACCTGCTCGACGACGCCCTCGGGCTCGTACTCCAGCTCCAGGTACACGATCGTCGAGGTGGCCCCGGCGGGCTCGAACCGGACGGCGCCGGCGTTGGTCGCGCCCTCCGTGGCGGCCCAGGCGACCTTCTGGTCGGGCACCTGCTCGAGGACCGCGGCCTCCCACTGCCGGCGGACACCGGCGATCTCCGCGACCCAGTGCAGGCGCCGGTCGTCGAGCTGGCGGACCTCCTTCACCCCGCCCATGAAGTGGGGGAAGCCCTCGAACTGGGTCCACTGGTCGTAGGCCGTGCGCACCGGTACGTCGACCTGGATCGACTTCTCCACCTTGGTGGTCATCGCTCGCCTCCTCAGTCGCAGGACGGACGGGACGTGCGTTACCCCTGGTCGGAGTGCACAACCACCTGCCGGGCTCTCGTGCGGCGGGTGGGACGGGTGGGGCTGCCGCCTCCCGGCCCGGACCCGCCCGGCCGATGAGGGGGACATGCGCGCCAGCCACGTCGCCACCGCCCTCGCCGCCTTCACCGCCGGGGTCACCGCCGCCTCGGCCCTGCACCGCCGCGCCGGCCGCCCGGTCCCGGCTCCCGCCGTCCCCGTCGCCGCCGAGCCCGCCCCGGTCGCCGCGCCGGACGCCGTCGTCCTCCCCTTCCCCCGCCCGGCGCTGGTCGTCGAGCAGCCCGCGCGGCCGGCCGGCCCGGCCCGCTGCGGCGACAGCGGCGGGGTCACCAAGGCCGGTGCGCCGTGCGCCGCCCGGGCCACCGACGGCGGCCGCTGCCGCCACCACCGGCTGGCCGCCTGACAACGGTCGGCCCTCAGCGGTAGACAGGGGCGTGGGCGCGCGCCGGGGAGCCGAGGTGCTCGACCGGCGCGCGCTCAACCGCGCCACCCTCGCCCGCCAGCTGCTGCTGCGGCGCGACGGGCGGGACGCGTTCGACGCCGTCGACCACCTCGTCGGCCTGCAGGCGCAGGAGCCGCAGGAGCCCTACGTCGGGTTGTGGTCGCGGCTGGCCGCGTTCACGCCGGGCCCGCTCGCCGAGCTCCTGCTCGGGCGCCGGGTCGTCCGCACGCAGCTCATGCGCCGCACGCTGCACCTGGTCACCGCCGAGGACTGCCTGCACCTGCGGCCGGTGCACGGGTCGATGCTGGTCGCGCGCATGACCGGGGTGCTCGGGCGCCGACTGCCGGGTGTCGACCTCGACGAGCTGGCCGCCGCCGGGGAGCCGCTGTTCGAGCAGGAGCCGCGGCTGCTGCCGGAGGTCGGCCGGCTCCTGGCCGAGCGGTGGCCCGACCCGCTGCCCCGCGACCTCGGCGACGCGCTGTCGAGCCTGGTGCCGCTGGTGCAGACACCGCCGCGCGGGCTGTGGCGGCAGCAGGCCCCGGCCCGCAACACGACGGTGCGCGCCTGGCTGGGGCGCGACCTCGCCGACGGGCCGTACGACGACGTCCTCGACGCACTGGTGCTGCGGTACCTGCGGGCGTACGGGCCCGCGTCGAGCGCCGACCTGCGCGCCTGGTGCGGGCTCAGCGGGCTGCCGGCGGTGGTGGCCCGGCTGCGGCCGCAACTGCGGTCGCTCCGCGACGAGCGGGGGCGGGAGCTGCTCGACGTCCTCGACGCGCCGCTGCCCGACGGCGACCTCCCCGCCCCGGTGCGCTTCCTCCCGGCGTTCGACAACGCCGTCCTCGGCTACGACGACCGATCGCGGGTGATCGCCGACGAGCACCGCGGTCTCAGCGTCGCCGGGGCCCGCGTGGTGCTGGCCGACGGCTTCGTGGCGGCCACCTGGACGAGTGCCGACCGCGACGACGGCGGCGTCGCGGTGGCGGTCGCGCCGCTGCGCCCGCTCACCGCCGCGGAACGGACCGAGGTCGAGGCGGAGGGCAGCGCGCTGGCCACCTTCCTCGGCGACGGGGTCCCCGGCGCGGTCACGGTCACCTCGCCGGGCTGAGCACCACCCGCGCGGTGGCTTCCGCGCTCGCGACCGGGAGGCCAGGCTGGACGCGTGCCCAGCGAACTGCGACTGACGACGACGCTCGAGCCCCGTGGGCCGGCCGCGGCGATCGTCCTCACCGACGAGCAGGTGGCCGGCCTCGGCGCCGGCCGCACGTTCCCCGTCCGGCTCACGATCGGCCCGGTGACCGTCGAGGGTCGGCTCGCGCGGATGGGCGGCGAGAACCTCGTCGGGCTGAGCCGCGAGCGGCGCAGCGCCCTCGGCGTCGAGGCCGGTGACACCGTCGACGTGCTGATCACCGTCGACACCGCCGAGCGCACCGTGGAGGTGCCGCCCGACCTGGCCGGGGCGCTCGCGGCGGCGGGCGTGCGGGACGCCTTCGACCGGCTGGCGCCCAGCCACCGCAAGGAGCACGTGCGGTCGGTGGTCGAGGCCAAGAAGCCCGAGACCCGGGCCCGCCGGGTCACCGCCGTCGTGACCGCCGTCTCCGGCTGAGCCGCCCGGCGCCCGGTTTGACGGGAGCCGGGCGCTCGGCGATGGTCGCTCCCGGTCGTCCCGCCGCGAGATGAGGTGCCGTGGAAACCGACGTGGTCATCGAGGTCCCCAAGGGCTCGCGGAACAGGTACGAGTACGACCAGCGGCTCGGCCGGATCCGGCTGCGCCGCACCCTGTTCACCGCCACCGGCTACCCCGGCGACTACGGGTTCGTCCCGGACACCCTGGCCGAGGACGGCGACCCGATCGACGCGCTGCTGCTCCTCGGCGAGCCGACCTTCCCCGGCTGCCTGGTCCGCGCCCGGGTCATCGCCGTCTTCTGGGTCAACGACGAGCGCGGCCCCGACGCCAAGCTGTTGTGCGTGCCGGCGCACGACCCGCGGATGACACACCTGCAGGAGCTCGAGGACGTCCCCATCCACCAGATCGCCGAGATCTGGCACTTCTTCGAGATCTACGAGGCACTGGCACCGGAGAAGTCGGCGACGACCCGCGGGTGGGAGCGCCGGGCCCAGGCCATCGCGGCGCTGGAGGACGCCCAGCGCCGGTTCGCCGAGCAGGCCGGCGCCGCCGCCGGGTGACGCCGGGCCGGCCGACGTCACCCGGCCCGGCGGGTCAGGCGCGCCGCGCGGTCAGCAGCAGGTACTCCCACTCCATCGCCGTCCCGGTCCCGCGGTCGTACCGCTCGGCCAGCGCGGCGAGGTCGCGGTCGAGGGCCGCGGTCCGCTCGGGGTCACCCGCGACGTTGCGGTAGGTCGCGATCGTCGGCCCGTAGACCGACTTCCACCAGTCCCGCCAGGCCTCGGGCGTCTCCCAGCCGGCGACCGTCACGGTCTTCCGGCGCGCGACGACGTCGGTGACCCGGTCGCCCAGCAGGTCCCGCACGTGCTGCTCGTCGCCCCACAGCGGCGGCGGCTGGGCGCCGGGGGGCGGCGGGGGCGCGTAGGGCCGCATCGTGCGGAACATCTCGCCGACGAAGCCCTCCGGCGTCCAGCTGACCAGGCCGATCCGGCCGCCGGGACGGCAGACGCGCACCAGCTCGTCGGCGGCCTGCTGGTGGTGCGGCGCGAACATCACCCCGACGCAGGACAGGACGACGTCGAAGCTCGCGTCGGCGTAGGGCAGCGCCTCGGCGTCGCCCTCCTCCCAGGCCAGCTCCACGCCCTGGCGGGCCGCCGCCTCCCGTCCGGCCGCGAACAGCTCCGGCGTGAGGTCGGAGGCCACGACCTCCGCGCCGGTCAGGGCGGCGGGGATCGCGACGTTGCCGGTCCCCGCGGCGACGTCGAGCACCCGGTCGCCGCGGCCGACCCCGGCCGCGTCGACCAGGACGCGCCCCAGTTCGGGGATGAGGTCCCGGGCCACGGCGGGGTAGTCGCCCAGTGCCCACATCGCGCGGTGCCGGGTCTTCAGGGCGCGGTCGGCGGTGGTCGCGTCGACGGTGTCGGTCATCGGTCTGCTCCTCGTGGTCGTGCGGGTCGTCCCGCGCGACGACCGTCGTCCCACCGCGTTGCAGGCCGGCTGCACCCGGGATGCAGCGGTCATGCACGACCGGACGGGACCCGGCCGGCCGCGACCCGGCCGAGCGCCGCCCGCGCGTGCGCGACGGCGGCGGCCTCGACCGCCCGCACGTCGGCGGCGACCGGCACGTCCGGTCCGGGCGGGCCGAGCGGCGAGGGCTTGCCGGCGGCCAGGAGGTGGCCGTGGAGGACGGCGGCGTCCGCCGTCGCGTCGACCCGGTGCAGCAGCCGGGCGACGTAGCGCAGGTTGAGCCACTGCTGGGTGGCGTCACCGACCCGGTCCCAGTGCGCGAGGACGGCGTCCAGCGCCCGCGCGGCCACCGCCGGGTCGCCGTGCACCGCACGCGTGGCCGCCGCCTCCATCATCGCGATGCCCTGCCACCAGAAGTTGCGCACGGCCGCGGCGAGCTCCTCCGCCTGGTCGAAGAGCGCCAGCGCGCGGTCGGGGTCGGACTTCTTCAGCACCAGCCCGAGCGCGTAGCGGGCCATCGACTGCGCCGTCGGGTTGGCCGTCGCCTCCGCGACGTCGAGGCTCTCCCGCGCGGCGGCCAGCCCGCGCTCCGGACGGCGGTCGACCGCGTGGCAGACGGCGACGTAGTACAGCGTCCACACCAGCCGGATGCGGTCGCCGTCGGCGCGGGCCCGCTCGGCCTCTGCCGTGTAGTGCGCGAGCGCGGCGCCGACGTCGCCCTCGTAGAGCGCCACGTCGGCGAGCACGTCCCCGGGGTAGGCGATGCGCGCGGTGCCGGGCGGGGGTCTGCGGTCGCCGGCGAGGCGCGCCGTCCCGACGGCGTGCGGGAAGTCGCCGCGGTTCCACGCGCCGCGGGCGGCGGCGCCGACGGCGGCCGGGTATCCCGGGTGGCCGGGGTCGACCACCGGCAGCAACTGCTCGGCCCAGGCGTAGGCCTCGTACCCCACCCGCAGGTGCACCAGCTCCGGCACGGCCGTCACCAGCCGCAGCGCCAGGTCCCACTCGCGGTCGGCCGCCGCCCGGGTGAAGGCGGTGCGCAGGTCGTCGTAGACGCCGAGCGCCTCCTCCGCCCACGCCCGCTCGTCCGGACCCTGCAGTCCCCGGCCGGCCCGCTCGGCGAGCTCCACGAGGTAGACGACGTGCCGCCGGGCCAGCCCGGGCGCCTCGCCGGCGGCCTCGGTGCGCCCCCGGCCGTAGGCGCGCAGGGTCTCCAGCAGGCGGTAGCGGCTGTGCACGCCGCTGCGGGCCTCCACCATCGAGCGGTCGACGAGCCGGGTCAGCCGGTCGAGGACGTCGTCCTCGGTCGCCTCGGGGTCGACGACGCGGTGCACCGCGCGCAGGTCGGGCGCCCCAGCGAACACCGACATGCCGCGGAAGAGCCGTTGCTCCGGCTCGGGGAGCAGCCGGTAGGACCACTCGATCGCGGCCACCAGGCTCTGGTGCCGCGGCACGGGCCCGCGCCCGCCGCCCAGCAGCGGGGCGCCGTCGAGCCGGCGGGCCACCTCTGCCGGGCTCATGACCCGCATCCGGGCCGCGGCCAGCTCGATGCCCAGCGGCAGGCCGTCGAGCCGGGCGCAGATGGCCGCCACGGCGTCGGCGGCCGCGGGGTCGAGGCGGAAGTCCGGCGTCGCCGCCCGGGCCCGCTGCACGAACAGCGCGGTGGCGTCCTCCAGCGGCAGCGGCGGCACCGGCCACACCTGCTCGCCCTCGACGCCGAGCGGCTCCCGGCTGGTGGCGAGGACCACCACCCGGGGACAGTGCTGCAGGATCTCGGCGACGAGCGCGGCCGCGTGCGGCAGCACGTGCTCGCAGTTGTCCACGACCAGCAGCAGCGCGCGCCCGCGCAGGTACTCCAGGACGGTCTGCTCGATGGACAGGCCCGACCGCTGCCGGATGCCCAGGGCGGCGGAGACCGCGTCGCCCACCGGGCTGCCCTCGGGGAGAGCGGCGAGCTCGCACAGCCACACCCCGTCGGCGAACCGGGTCCGGTCCCGGGCCGCGACCTCGACCGCCAGCCGGGACTTCCCCGCTCCCCCGACGCCGGTCAGGGTCACCAGCGGCCCGGCCCGCAGCGCGGCCAGCACCCGCTCGACCTCACGCTCCCGGCCGACGAAGCCGCTCGCCCGCCGCGGGAGGTTGCCCGGCGACGGCGTCGCGGCGAGGGCGGGGTCGTGGACGAGGATCCTCCGGTACAGCTCCCGCGCCGGTGCGGCGGGCTCGACGCCCAACTCCTCGTCGAGGCGGGTCCGCAGCTCGTGGAAGGCGGCGAGCGCATCGGCCTGGCGGCCGGTGGCGTACCGCGCCCGCATGAGGGTCACCGCGGGCCGCTCCCAGGACGGGTGGGCACGCACCAGCGCCTCGAGCTCGGGCAGCGCCTCGGCCGGGCGGCCGAGCTCCACCAGCGCGTCGGCCCGGTCGGCGGCGGCGGCCGTGCGCAGCTCCGTCAGCCGCGCGACCTCGGGCGCGGCGAACTCCTCGTCGGCGAACTCGGCCAGCGCGTCGCCCCGCCACAGGCCGAGGGCCGCGTCGAGGTCGGCCAGCGCCCGCCCGTGGTCCCCCGCCGCGGCGGCGGCCCGGGCGCTGCGGACCCGCTGCTCGAACTCGGCGGCGTCCAGGGTCGCGTCCTCGAGCGACAGGCTGTACCCCGGCGGCTGGTGCCGCAGGGGCGCGGCGGTCCCGAGGACGCCGCGCAGCCGGGAGACGTAGGCGCGCAGGGCGGTCAGGGCGCCGTCGGGCGGGGTGTCCCCCCAGACGGCGGCGACCAGCCGGTCGGCGGGCACCACGTCTCCGCGGGCGACGAGCAGGACCGCCAGCAGGGTGCGCGGCTTGTGCCCGCCGACGGCGAGCGGCCCGGCACCGTCCTCGACCCGGAGCGGCCCCAGCACCGAGAAGCGGACGTGCGCTGGTGCTGTCATCGCCGCCTCGCCTGCCAGCGGGTCGCCACGGGCGCGGCCGACCCTAGCGGCGGCCCGCGGCGCAGGGCCAGCGTGATCCGCCGGGCGGCGCCCCGGTCAGCCCGCCGCGGCGGCCAGCGTCGGCAGGTTGCCCATCGCGGCGACGGCCTGCTCCCGGTAGCGGGCGAGGACGGCCTGCCGGTGCTCGTCGTCCCGGTCGACACCGGCCACGATCTTGCCGAACCCATCGAGCCGGGTGCCGCGGATCCACCGGCGCAGTTCGCGGTCCTGCGACCAGTGGAACTGGTTCCACATCGTCGTCAGCACCGCGCCCGCGTAGTCGTCGAGCGTGTGCGGGAAGGCCACCGGCCCGCAGAGCCGGTTCTTGTGCTCCTCGTCGTCGTGGTGTGCCTCGACCCAGGCGGTCAGCGCAGCGCTGAAGGCCGGCTGGGGCAGCCGCAGCATCTGCACGACGATGCGGTCGCCCTGGAAGACCGGCTGCACCGGGCGGCGCCGGACGGCCGAGGCGGTGCAGTCGACGAACAGGGTGCCGGGCGCGACGGCGACCTCGCCGTCGTCGAGGACCATCCGGCCGGCCTCCAGGGCACGCACCCGCCCGAGGCGGACCACGTCGCGGATCCGGCGCAGCACCTCCACCTCACCGGGCGCCACCGTGGCCAGGTGGAACATGCCCGGCGTGCGCTCGCGGTCGACGCGGGTCAGCGCGCCGCAGGCCTCCAGCCGCAGGAACAGGTCCTCGGTGGAGGTGGCCCTGGCGAAGGCCGCCATCTGGTCGGCCTGCCCGCCGATCACCTCGTCGAAGAACTCCGGCGCGGGCTGGGTGGTCACCCGGTTGATCAGCCAGGAGTCGCGCGGCACGACCCAGGTGATCGAGTCGGGGTCGGCACCGGCCTGGACCAGCCACACGCAGGTGTCCATCGCGGTCTTGCCGGCACCCAGCACGGTGAAGCGGGCCGGCGGCGGCGCCTGGTCGGTCCACAGGCCCGGCAGCGCGTTGGGCGGCACCACCCGCACGCCGGGTGCCACCCCGAAGGACGGCGTGTGGGTGGAGGGCACCGCCGGGCTGTTGTAGGTGGCGTCGACGACCCTGCGGCGCACCCGCACCTGCGTGACGGCGCCGGACAGCAGCGAGCGGAACCGGCCCTCCCCCTCGTACTCGCACATCGGGTGGTAGGCCACCTGTCCGCTGGGCACGAGGCGGGCGTTGACCACCCGGTCGTAGTAGCCGCTGATCTCCGGTCCCGAGGCCAGCTCGTAGAGCCCGGCGTTCAGGCCGGCGGTGTCCTTGCGCCCGCTGCCGAGCTCCATCGAGCCGACGCCGTAGAAGGCCGAGGGCTGGTGCAGCGTGACGAAGGGGTAGGCGTCGTTCCAGTGGCCGCCGGGCTTGCCGTGCCGGTCGACGATCGTGACGTGCGCGTCGGACTCCTCGACCAGCGTGTCGGCGAAGGCCAGGCCCGTGGCGCCCGCGCCGATCACGAGGTAGTCGGTGTCGATGACCGAGGGCTGCATGGCGGACACGGTATAACAGTGTCATGACACTGTCATCCGGGTCGTGGCCGGAGCCACCGGACGCCGACCGGCGCACCCGCGTGGTCGAGATCGCCGCCCGGCTGCTCGCCGAGGAGGGGCCGCACGGGCTGTCGCTGCGCCGCCTCGCCACCGCCGCGGGCGGCTCGACGCAGCTGGTCTACACGCTGTTCGGCGGCAAGCCCGGCCTCGCCGACGCCCTCTACGCCGAGGGCTTCCGCCGGCTCGGCGACGCCGTCCGCGCGGCCCTGGCGGCCGACCCGGCACCGGCCGGCGACCCGGCGCGGCTGCTCACGCTGGCGGGCGCCTACCGCCGGTTCGCCGCCGCCGAGCCGGCCTTCTTCTCGGTGATGTTCGGCCCGGTGATCCCCGGGTTCGTCCCGAGCCGGGCGACCCGGATTCTCAGCCGGGAGCGGTCGTTCGGCCAGGTCCTCGCCGTGGCGCAGGAGTGCCTCGACGCCGGGACCCTGCGCGCTCCCGGCGCGCTCGCCCTGGCCCAGGCGTGCTGGACGGCGACCCACGGCGTCGCCGCGCTCCGGCACGCCGGGCTCCTGGAGGGCAATCCCGACGACCTCGGCGACGCCCTGGTGCGGACGGTGGTGGACGCCCACCGGCCCTGAGCGATGAGCCCGGGGCCACCGCGCGGTCTCCCCTCCCGGCGGCACGGCGCCGCCGGTGAGGGAGGTGGGCGCGGTGGAGATGAAGCTGGAGCTGGTGCCGGTCCCGGTCGCCGACGTCGACCGGGCGAAGGCCTTCTACGTCGAGCGGCTCGGCTTCGTCGAGGACGTCGACGTCACGCCCGCCGAGGGCGTACGGGTGGTGCAGCTGACCCCGCCGGGCTCGGCCTGCTCGATCGGCATGGGCACCGGGCTGCCGGCCTACGACGACGTCGCGCCGGGCTCGGTCCAGGGCCTGCACCTGGTGGTCGCCGACATCGAGCGCGCCCGGGCCGACCTCGTGGCCCGCGGCACGGACGTCGGCGAGGTGGTCGACGTCGGGGGCGGGGTCAGGTACGCGTGGATCACCGACCCCGACGGCAACACCCTGACCCTGCAGGAGATGGCCTGGCGGACCGGCGACTCCTACTGAGGACGCGTGTGGCCGGGACCCCGGGCGGGGTCCCGGCCACACGGCCGGTCGGGTCAGGTCACGGCGTGCCGGCGCGCTCGCCCTCGTCGACGGGGATCTCGTCGATGACCACGTCCTCGTCGGGCCGGCCCGGCGAGGTGCCCTGCGGCGCCGGACGGGTCGGGGCCACCTGGCCGTCGGGGTAGGCCAGGGCCTTCCCGAACAGGGTCAGGTAGGCGATCCGGTAGACGTCGACGTTGTCGAAGCGGTCGGCGAGCCGCTCGTCGACGACGTCGGCGGCCAGTCCGTCGGCCCGGGTGACCACCCCGCCGGTCAGGTCGGCCGTGCTGGCCCAGGCGACGCCGAAGGCGAGCTCCTGGCCGAACTGGTCGGGCTCGGTGACGAACGGCGCGGTCCCCCGGCCGTAGCGCCCGTCCAGCTCGTTCTGCGGGGCCTCGGGCTCCTCGACGCCCACCGACTCGCTGCCGGGGTTGACGTCGACCGACCCGACGGCGTCCGGGACCTCCTCGTCGACGTTGTACGCGGAGGCCTGGATGCCGCCCGCCGTGCCGTCGGCCGCGGTGAGGACCGTGGTCGCCGGGTCCCGGTCGAGGAACTCCTGGGCGACGCCGATCACCTCGTCGGCCCAGCGGGCCTCGACCAGGGTGCCGATCGCGTTGTCGGCGTTGGCCATGTTGTCGGTGCCCTCGACCTCCCACACCGTGGCGAAGGACCGGCCGGCCTCCTCGCTGTGCGCCTCGAGGACGGTGGTGGCCAGCGCCGCCATCTCCGGCGCCGTCGGCGGCCGGTACCCCGGCGTGCCGGGCTCGGAGCCGTAGAGGACCAGGTTGGTCTCCTTGGCGTCCTCCGGGACGCTGGGGTCGACCAGCCCGGCGTCGACCAGCTCCTCCTCGGAGACGGCGTTGAAGACGTCCTGGCTGGCGAACAGCGCCAGGACCTTCAGGTCGGCCGGGTCGGCGTCCCCGGACTCGACGGCCTCGGCCAGCGCCTCGAACTCCGCGCGGGTCCGGACCACCGTGTAGCCCTCGTCGACGGCGGCCCGGGCCAGGTTGAGGCCGTCGGTGCGCAGCCCGCCGGTGGCCGAGGGGCCGTCGTCGTCGAGGGTGTCGCCGGGAGCGCGGTGCACCACGCAGGTCGTCGGGATCGTGGCGACCGGGTCGCCGTCGCCGGCCAGGGCCGCGTCGATCTCCTCCTGCGAGCAGACCGGCGTGCCCTCGGGGAAGAACAGGTCCTCGCCGCCGCCCATGACCACCACGGGGTCCTGGTCGGCGTCGTCGAAGCCGGGCCGGCCCTGGACGAGCTGGCGGGCGATCTCCAGCGCGGAGGCGTCGGTCCGCTCGGTCACCTCGGTGAGGAACGCGGCCGTGCCGGGCTCGGCGACGTCGCCGTCGTTGACCACGCCGATCGGGTGCCCGGCGTTGCCGGCCTCGCGCAGCCAGCTCCCGGCGTACCCGGACAGGGCGTTGACCGTCCGCGGCTCCTCGGCGTCCCCGCCGAGCACGTCCTCGGCGCCGGAGTCGGTGCCGAAGGAGTCCGGCGCGTCCACCTTGAACCCGAAGGCGTGCGTGGTCGCGCCGCCGTTCGAGGAGGTGGTGAGGATGTCCGACGCGTGCCCGCGGTAGGGCACCGCCGCGGGCAGCCGGTCCCAGTTGCTCGTGGCGTCCGGGCCGTACCAGTAGGCGCGGGCCACTTCCCACAGGGCGGCGTCGGCGCCGTCCGGGTGGATGAAGATCATGTTGCCGGTCCCGTCCGACGGCCCGCGGCCGTCCGTGGCGTTCGCCCCGGACGGTGCGACGACGGCCGCACCGACGACGGGCAGGGCGAGAGCCGCCGCCCAGTGCCTTCTGCGCATGCGAGAGGTCCTCCGTTGCTCGGCCGGCGGCGGCTGCCACCGGTCCCGCGGGACCCTCCGTCAGCGAGCGGCACGGCAGGTGTCGGGAGAGGCCATCCAGACGGCGTCCGGGTGAACACGGGGTGCGCCTGCCGCGTCGTCACGGAGCACCACCGGTGCCTGACCGTGCGTCAGCCCGCCCGTCCCGGTCCTCCGCCGCCCGGCCGCGTCAGGGCCCGGGTGAACCGGGCGGGACGGCAACCCCGCAGGTCGGCCTCGTCGACGGCGGTCACGATCTCCGCAGCTGCCAGTCGGCCGACGACGGGAGCGAGCGTCACCGCGGAGTGCATCACCGCCAGGTACAGCCCCCCGGCGCCGGGGAGGGGACCGACGACCGGTTCCCCGTCGGCCGGCATCGGGCGCCACCCGATCCGCACGCTCAGCACACGCACGCCGTCGGCACCGGAGAACGCCGAGGCGACGCGGTCCAGCGTGCGCCGTCCGACCCGGGCCAGGTCCGCGTGCGTGACCTCGCCGTCGTACCCGACGGCGGCGAGGAGCGTCCCGTCGGCGGCGTGACGGACCTCCACCTCCGGGGCGGCCACCAGGGTCCGGACCACGGCCCGCGGGGCGGTGAACCGCACCAGCAGGGCCGGGGAGGGGGTCACCGGCACGTCGGCCCCCAGCGGCGCGCACAGCACCGGGACGTCCGCCCCGGTGGCCAGGACGACCGTGTCGGCCGGCAGGGCACCGGCCGAGGTGTCGACGCCGACCACCCGTCCGGACGCCCTGCGCACCGCGGTGACCGCCGTGCCCACGCGGACCTCGGCCCCACGTCCCCGAGCCGCCTGCAGGAGCGCCTCGGTGACGGCGACGGGGTCCACGGCGCCGTCACCGGGGACGTGCACCGCCCGGGCGGGTGGCCGGCGCAGACCGGGCTCGATCCCGGCCACCTCGGCGGCGGTCACCAGCCTCTGCTCTGCAGGATCGGGGAGTGCGGCGTCCGCGGCCGTGGTCCCCGACCACGACAGCGAACCGGTCCACCGGACGCGGACACCGGGGACCTCGGCCTCGAGCCGGCGGTACTCCCGCGTGGCAGCCCGCCGCAGGGCCGCTGCCGGTCCCGCTCCGATCCCTGACGCACCGATCCACGCGAACGACTCCGCCGTCGCGCCGGACCCGGGCAGCGCCTTGTCCACGACGGTCACCGCGGCTCCCAGGCGGGCGGCGGAGAAGGCCACCGAGGCGCCGACGATCCCGGCACCCACCACGATCACGTCGGGCATCCGCGGACCTCCTCCGCGTCGGGTACCCCGCGCGGGGACCCACCACGTCGCCCCTCCGTCCGCGAAGTACCCGCTCCAGGCCGTTTGCGGACAGTCCTGTCGCGATACCTCTACGGGCAGGCCGTTCCGACTCGGCGACCCCGAGGACGACGGTCCGCAGGCCGGGGCGACCGCGGGCGTCCACGTCGACACGACGACGACAGCCGCGGGAGCCGACTCGAGACGACTGGAGACTCGCGATGGGCAAGCTGTCAATGGCACTCGGCCTCGGTGTCGGGTACGTGCTCGGCACGCGCGCCGGGCGGGAGCGCTACGAGCAGATCGCACAGGCCGCGACCCGGTTCATGGGCCGGCCGGAGGTCCAGCAGACGCTGGAGAAGGCCAGGGACGCCGCTCCGCCGCAGCTGCAGAGCAGCATCGACAAGTTGACCGGACAGGCCTCCGGCGGCCAGGGCTCGGGTGGGCAGAGCTCGGGTACCCAGGGCGCCGGAAGCCAGGGCGCCGGGAGCCGGGGCACCGACGTCGGGACGGTCGGCACCGGGACCACCGTCGATCCGGTCGTCCCCCTCGAGGCCGACGTCGTGGTGCCGCCCTCCCCGCCGGTGGGCGGCGCGGGTGACCCCGGGCTGACCGACCCCACGCTGCCGGACCCGCTGGTCCCGCCGGCCAAGTCGGACGGCTCCCCCGGCCGCCCCTGACCGCCGTTCCGCCGGTGCGGGTGGGCGAGGCCCCGCCCGCACCGGCGCACCGTCACGCCGGCCGGCGCCGGACGGCCCACCAGCCGTACGCGCCGGTCCCGACGACCACGGTGAGCATCGCCGCGTAGGCCCACTGCACCGGGTCGCCCCGCATCTCATCCTGGTACCGGAGCAGGACCGCCCACTGGAAGGCGCCGAAGGCCACGTACGCGATGGCCGGGACCCGCAGCCGGCGGAGGTCCCCTTCCCGGATCACCAGTCCGGCGCCGAGTCCCAGCGCGATCAGCCAGGCACCCAGCACCTGGGCGCTGAGCGGGGTCACGGGCCAGGGCCAGAACTCCGCCATCGGCTCGGTCCCGTGGTGGACGGTCGTGCCGAGAGCGAAGAGGACCGCGCCGACGGTGCCGAGCACCAGGCCCTGCGCGGCGAGCACCCCGCGCAGCCAGGCCGGCATCGGGCTGCGGACGGGGCCGGGTCCTCGGCGCCCCAGCTGCCGGACCAGGACGGCGAGGCCGCACACCGGCACCGTCAGGTACACCGCCACCCAGACCCAGGCCGCCGCCCGCGCCACGGGGTCCGCGGCGGTGAGGTGCAGCTTGTGCGCGTGCCAGTACGTCGCCGCGAGGGTCAGGACCGTGAACGCGGTGACCGTCGCCACCGCGACGCGGACCCGCTCCCACGAGCGCTGGCGCAGGGACAGCACCGACAGGACGAAGCCGGCGGCGTACGCGCCGCCCAGGAAGGCGACGGTCGGCTGCTGCTGGATGGTCCACGCCCAGTGCTGCTCGGTCTCGTCGCCGTGGACCAGCAGCTGGTGGGTCGCCAGCGCGGTGAGGAGGGCGAAGGCGGCCAGCAGGAGCTGGGGACCGGCCCCGAGGGAGCCCTCCCCCGGCGTGGGGCGACCGCCCTGCTCGTGCAGCACGCGCTCGGCGTCGATCGGTCGCACGGTGCCGGTCATCTGTCCGGTCCGTGTCGAAGTGCGGAGGTCCGTCTCATGCGACGACGGTGCGCCCGGACCGTTGCAGGCCCGCTGCAATCCGGCTGGAGCGTCGCGCAACCCGGCTGTCACACCCGGAGCGCGGCCGGTGTCTCCATCTCGTAGCCACCGACGACTGGAGGAGACATGGCCAGCACCACGCGGGTCCCCCCGACCGAGATCACCGGCCTGTACGGGAGCCTGCTCAAGACGTTCAGCCGCAGGCTGTTCGGCCAGGTGCCGGAGGGCGCCGCGGTGATGTGGCACCACCCGGCCGTGCTCAAGGACTCGATGTCCTTCGGGCGCAGGGTCGACTCGTGGGACCGGCTGGACCCGCACCTGGCGACGTTCGCGGCGATGGCCACCGCCGGCGTCGTCGGCTGCGGCTTCTGCCTCGACCTGCACTACTTCCTGACCCACGACCGCGGCCTCGACGAGGCCAAGGCGCGGGAGGTGCCGCGTTGGCGCGAGTCCACCGTCTTCACCCCGCTCGAGCGGCGGGTGATGGAGTACGCGGAGGCCATGAGCCAGACCCCACCGGCCGTGACCGACGAGATGTCGGCCGCCCTGCTGGACGAGCTGGGGCCCGCTGCGCTGGTGGAGCTGACCGCCAGGATCGGCTTCATGAACTCCAGCGCGCGCGGCAACGTGGCACTCGGCATCCGGTCACAGGAGTTCTCGGCGTCCTGCGGCCTGCCGCCCCTGGCCGCCCCGGCGGCGGACGGCGTGGCGCCGGCGTGACCCAGGACCCGTTCGTCGCCCACCGCGGCCTGCTGTTCACCGTCGCCTACGAGATGCTCGGGTCGGCCGCCGACGCCGACGACGTCGTGCAGGAGACGTGGCTGCGGTGGGCGGAGGCCGACCGGGCCGCGGTGCGCGACCCGCGGGCGTACCTGGTGCGGATCGTCACCCGCCAGGCGCTCAACCGGCTGCGCACCGTGGCCCGCCGGCGGGAGGACTACGTCGGCGAGTGGCTGCCCGAGCCGCTGCTGACCGCTCCGGACGTCGCCGAGGACGTCGAGCTGGCGGAGAGCGTGTCGATCGCCATGCTCACCGTGCTCGAGACGCTCGGGCCGGTCGAGCGCGCGGTCCTGGTGCTGCACGAGGTGTTCGCCGTGCCCTACGACGAGATCGCCGTGGCGGTGGGCAGGTCGGCCGCCGCGGTGCGGCAGATCGCCCACCGGGCGCGCGAGCACGTGGCCGCGCGCCGCCCGCGGATGGAGGTGAGCCGCGCCGAGCAGCAGCAGGTCGTGGACCGGTTCCTCGCGGCGCTGACCGGGGGCGACGTCCAGGGGCTGCTGGACGTGCTGGCACCCGACGTCGTGGCCGTCGCCGACAGCGGCGGCCTCGCGCCCGCGGCCCGGCGCCCGATCGCGGGCCGGCAGCGGGTGGCCGCGGCCCTGTCCCACTTCGCGCGGCTGGTGCCTCCCGTGGAGATCACCACCCCGCTGGTCAACGGGGCGGTCGCCGCCCGGATCGACCCGGGCGGCGAGTTCGACACGGCGATCACCTTCGTCGTCGACGACGGCCGGATCACGCGCATGTACGCGATGCGCAACCCGCACAAGCTCGGCCGGCTGGACGAGGTCGCCGACCTGCGGCGATGAGGCCCCTCGGCCGTCCCCTTCCACGATCGGGTCCCGGTCCGTGCGACGCTCGCACGGACATCCCGTGCGCCCGGGACGCACCCGTCCGGATCGGGGAGGGACATGGCGTTCATCCTCGGGGTCTTCGACCTGCTCGCGTACGCGATACCCGGCTCGCTCTACCTGACGACGTTCGCGTACGTGGCTCACCGCGCCGGCTGGATCGACGTCCCGAGCCTGCTCGGCGTCCCGTCGGTGCTGCTGCTCGTCGGCGTGGCCGTGCTGGCCTTCCTGGTCGGGGTGGCGTCCTCGCCCCTCGGGAGCTGGATCGACCGGCTCAACCCCTCCGGCTCGATCGGCCTGCCCCAGGGAGCCAGGGAGGAGTTCCTCCGGCGCAATCCCGTGGCGGCCTCGCGGAGGTTCCTGCACCTGGACCCGTTCACCCTCCTCGCCGCACTCGAGGCGGACGACAGCGAGGCCGCCGCAGAGGTCTCCCGGTTGCGGGCCACCGGCCAGATGCTCAGCCGCTCGGTGCCCGCCCTCGTGCTGGGCGCCGTGACGGCGTGCGTGGAGATCGCCACCGGCGAACTGCGGCTGTTCGCCGGGCTGACCGCCCTCGTCCTGGCACTGGTCGCGGCAGGGTGCCTGTACCAGTCCGCGGTCTTCCGCCGGTGGGCGGTCGTGCGGACGTACGAGTTGTCCTACTGGAACGACACGCTGGACGCGGGGCTCCCCGACAGGGAGCAGGACTCCGCCTCCTGATCGGGGCGCTCGGTCAGCCGTCGAAGCGGACCGGACGGCGCATCATCCGCTCCGCGTGAGGCACGTGCCCTCGGCGGCGACCAGGCTGGTGCGCCGGGCGGGACGGTCCTGCCGGGGAGGGAGCGGTGCCATGACCAGTGCCTTCCAGAGCCGACCGGAGGCCAACTGGCAGGCCGAGGCCCACGTCGGCGCCTACGGCTACGCCGAACGGCCCACCGGCTGGGCGGCGTGGATCATCTTCGCGGGCGTCCTGCTGGTGCTGAACGGCCTCTTCGCGGTGATGGAGGGCATCACCGCCCTGGTCAACGAGGACTTCTACGTGGTGCGACCGGAGGCGTTGCTCGTCGACGCGGACTACGCCGTCTGGGGCTGGGTGCACCTCGTCCTGGGCGTGGTGGGCATCGCCGTCGGCGCGGCTCTGATGCGCGGGAACCGCCTGGCGCGCGTGGTGGCGGTGGTGCTGGCCGCGGTCAGCGCGCTCGTGCACCTGGTCTTCCTGCCGGCCTACCCGTTCTGGTCGGCCATGGTGATCGCGTTCGACGTCCTCGTGATCTACGCCGTCACCGTGCACGGGGAGGAGGTCGCCTCGACCTGAGGCGGCGTGCCCCCGACACGTCGCCGCCCCGCCCCGGGGGTTTCACGACCAGGGCGGGGCGGGCTCGGGCCCCGTGGTACCACCGGTGCGCGCTCCCCAAACACCCGACCGAGGGCCTGCCGTGCCGTGGGTTCAGGTCCGCAGGGTCTGGCCCGGGAGCACGCGGTAGGCGGTGGCGAAGCGGCCGGGATTGGCGAAGCCCCACCGGGTCGCGATGGCCGCGACGGTGTCCCCGCGCGCCGGGTCGGCGCGTTGCAGGTCGCGGCGCGCGAGTTCGAGCCGTACCCGACGCCGGTACCCGAGCGGTGTCGTGCCGAGGTGCCGGCGGAACCCGTACTGCAGGGCGCGGGCGCTCGTGCCGGCCGCCGCCGCGATCTCGCTCAGCGGGAGCGGCAGGTGGGCGTGCGCGTCGATGTGCGCCACCGCGCGGCGGACCGTCGCCGGCGTGACGGTGCCCGGGCCCAGCACGTGCTGACGGGTCATGGTCGTGTTCGGGAAGGTGTGCAGCGCACCGGTGGCGACGGTGCGCGCCATCTCCTCCGCGAGCAGCGGCGAGTTCAGTGGTGACACCGGGTCCATCAGCGCTCCGGTGACGAGACCGAGCAGTGACCTCCAGTACCGGTGCATCGACGCCGAGACCGGCGTGATGCCGTGGAACCGCGCCTCCGCTGCGGGCACCCCTGTCGTCTCCTCGGCGACCCGTCCGACCCGGTCGGCCGGCAGCCTCAGCGTGGTCACGTCGAAGCCGCGCATGGCGAACTCGATCGGGACCCCGAGCGGGTAGAACGCGACGTCCCCGGCGGACGCGGTGGTCCCGGCACCGGGACTGCCCACCTGCACGCTGCCGGCGTGCACGACGAAGAACACGTAGTCCTGAAGCCCTCGGTGCTGGTGCCGGCGTAGTCGATGGAGGTGCGCACCCGGTCGGCACCGGACACGGGTGTGTCGTGGGTCAGCGCCGAGAACCGCGCACCATTCCTGATCGGCGCAAACCGCGACCTGGTGTCGGCGTACACCTGCCGGATGAAGGCGGTGACCTCGGCTTCGTCGTGGGACGAGAACGACGATCGCCGGACGAGGTCAGGCCGTGTCTGCGGCGCCGGCACACTGCCTCCCGAGGCGCGGCGGCGAGGGGCGGCTGCTGACCCGACGGACAGATCACGCAGCCAGGGGCCGCCGGACGAAGCGCCGGCCCGGGACCTCCTGGTCAGCGCACCGGCGGTGTGTGACCGTGACCGGGCGTCCGGTGGAACCCGGGGTCCACCGAGAACGTAGTTCGGGCGGGTCAAGCGGCGGCCCGCCCGAGCGCCTCGTCCCGCCGGGTCGCCGGTCAGACGTTGAAGCGGAACGTTGCCAGCGTGCTGGAACGTCATTGGCCGTTATGGAAAGTCGCTGTTGACCAGCGCTTTTGACGTTGTAGATGGTTGGACGACAGCGGCCTGGATGGGAAGTCTTGTTGACTGGTTGTTGACTGACGCCCACGCGGTCGGGCGTGTCGTCTGCCTGTGAACCTGTGTGTCGCGTGCCCTGACATGGGGCCAACCATGCGGTCCTGATCCGAGCGACGGGACGCCGGCCGACGATGTCGGGGTGTCCCTGAAGGTGGCTTCAGGGACACCTGCGCGGCCACGGTTGAGGCGCGTTGAGGAGGCCGCAATCGCCGCGGGCGGTCAGCACTCCAGTCCACCCTCGGCGACGCTGACGTTGACGCAGTCGAGGCTGGTGGCGAACTCCCGGCGCTGCGCCGCCGTGAGACCTCCGGGCTTGTACCGGACGACAATCCATCCGGACAGGTGGGCCTCGCCGGCGAAGCTGTGTGCGGCAGCCACCGCGTCCTCCCGATCTGCGAACCGGTACATCGTCAGCGCGTCGGACTGCACTGCCTGCATGCACGGGAGGTCCGCGTCGCACAGCTCCTCCGTGGCCCAACGCGCGCCCGGCATCATGGACTGCGTCCAGGCGTCGTCCGCCGCGACCCAGGCTTCCAGGTCGATGTCCTCGCGTCCGCCGTAGACGAAGTCGTCGGTCCCGACGTACACGGCCAGTGCGCCCACCACCGCACCGACGACTACACCGGCCGCCACTGGGATCCACCTGATCACACGCCCTGCTCTCGCCTCTGCCGAGCTTCCTGGGTTGTGCACCGATCGCACGGGCACGTCGTTGTCGGTGCTTCAGTTCACCAGCAGATCGACATATCCCTCAGTGGGCCGCTCTGGGAGAACGGAAGTCGTCCCGCGGACGGGTTGGCGGGTCAAGGCAGGTCGCAGGCGCTACCCACCCCTGGGGGATGGCTGGGGGGCACGACTTCCGGCGGGGGTCCCATCGGTGCGTCATACCTCGAACACCATGCTTCGCTCCTACAGTGCCCAGCAGAACGAGGGCCGAGGAGGACTCTGGCATGCCAAGACATATTAAGGCAGAAACGCGGTGGAAGCCCTTTCGGCGATGGCTCATCGAGCGCCTCAACGCTCTAGAGCCAGAACAGTTCGTCATCGTTGAAGCTCCGGACGACAGCGGTTACGTCCAGTTCGTTCACGCCCCTAGGATTGGGCTTATCGGCGAGTGCTGCGATCCGAGGATGGTTGAGCGTCTACAGCCGCGGGCTCAACTCCTTGACCAACATATTGTGGCTTTAGGTTGGAATCCCATCGATCCGTCCAGCGGCTCTCCGAACTACAGTGCCACCTGGTCTCTCGACCCGCAGGCTACGACGGGGGCTTTCGACCTCTCCGACGCGGTGGACGCTGTCGACCTAGCCGTAACCACGCTGCGTATCGTGCTCGGAGCACGCGATCCCCGAATGCTGGTGGTCTTAAATGACCAGGGGGAATCGGAAGACTGGCAGATCAATAAGTCTGTCAGCACTAAGACGAATGGGCGCCAGGCGCCGTCCAGACAAACAGATCGGCGGCGGCGCGGAGAAAAGGATCTAGCTACCTTTCTGCTAGCAAGAATCAGCGAAGAGCAGGAGGCGCTACCGCTCGCTGCCCCTGGCGTCTGGAGCGCTGTCCCCGTGAATAAGCGAGTCGATGGCTGGAACGTCAAGAGTCAGGACTGGCGAGGCGATCCGCTCGACGTAGCCGTCGATCACTCGTCCCAACACCAACGCGGAGCCTGCACCTGGGCCACCGCTGAACACATCGCCCGTTGGGATCCTCGACGCGCCACGCACGAACTCAGTCTTAAGCGGGTGATCGTTCAGGAAGCGACTGCCGCGCTTGCCAACGCCTCACAGTTGTCGACCGCGGCCGAGTATGAGGAGGGCGCAGCCTTCCTTGCTGAGCGGATCCTACGCAGCCTCGGCTATCAGTACGCAGACCATCCACACTATCGCCACGAATGGGCGCCTTAAGAGGTGCTCGGACCCATAAGGATAGGGTTCAGACGCTGCCGGCTACGACATGGGGTCATAGTGGACGCTACGCGACTCACCAGGCCCAAAGCCGGCTGCGAAACTCACGCCGCCTCGCTGTCCAGGGTGGCTGGGCCGGCCCAGAAAATGTCCCACAGTAGGCGGCGGTTTCAAGCGGTCGTCGCAACGACTGGCTTTCCGGGGTCGGACAGTAGCCGTTGCATGGCCTCGGCCGGGGTGATGAATCCGAGGGTCTGGCGGGGCCTGCCGTTGAGTTCGGCAGCGACGGCGTCGAGGTCCTCAGCGGTGTGGACCGAAAGGTCGGTGCTCTTGGGGAAGTACTGGCGCAGCAGGCCGTTGGTGTTCTCGTTGCTGCCGCGCTGCCAGGGCGAGTGCGGATCGCAGAAGTAGATCGCCATGTCGGTGGCGAGCGTGATGGCCCGGTGCTGGGCCAGCTCGCTGCCCTGGTCCCAGGTCAGCGAGCGGCGCAGCTGCTCGGGCAGGGTCTGCATCGTTGCGACCAGCCGGTCGCGGACGGTCTGGGCGCCGTGCCCGTCGGGCAGATGGACCAGCAGGCAGAAGCGGGTCTGGCGTTCGACCAGCACTGCCGATCGCCGAGCGGCAGTGCTGGCCCAGGATCAGGTCGCCTTCCCAATGGCCGGGCACCGCGCGGTCGGCGGCTTCGGCGGGGCGTTCGCTGATCGAGACCATGCCGGAGATCTTCGCCGTGGTCGCGGCCGAGAACCCGTGGGGCCGGCGCCAGGCCCGACCGGTGCGCAGATGCCGGTGCAACTCGGTGCGCAGCTGGCCGCGGCCCTGCACGAACAGCGCCTGGTAGATGGTCTCGTGGCTCACCCGCATCGCCGCCTCGTCACCATGCTCACCGGCCAGGTGGACGCTGATCTGGGCCGGGCTCCACTTCCGGCACAGCCTGTCCTGCACCGCCTCCGCCAGCCGTGCGTTCGCCAGTTTGAACGGCTTGGGCCGCCGCGCCCGCAGCCCGGCGCGTTTGTGCGCCGCGCACGGGGCGTATCTGGCCCGCCTCGCCCGCCCGGCCGCCGACATGGGCCTGTTGCGGCGTAGCTCGCGGCTGATCGTCGACGGCGCGCGGCCCAGCTGCGTCGCGATCGAGCGCATCGACACCCCGGCCAGATCCAGATCGGCGATCTGCAGCCGCTCCTCCAGCGACAGGTACCTCTCCGACACCATCCGCGGTGCCGCCGGCGGGCGTCCGCCCGAGTCGCGTCGCCACCGATATCCCTGCCGCCGATCCACGCCGACAGCCTCACAGGCCTGCGAAGAGGACGATCCCGCCGTCAGCAGCTCCCAGAACCGCTGCTGCCGCTCATCCCGAACCCGCCGCCACTCCGAAACCACCACAACACCCCGCACTCGATGGGTGTTGCGACGACCGCCTGAGTCCGCAGGCCGCTTAGGGACACGCCCCCCGCGAGCAGTGCCCGGTCCCTGCTCGCCACCCACCCGGCCGTCGCCTCCGGACTCGGCCCTTCAGTCCGACAGCCTTCGAGTCGCCTTGTGGACCGCTTAACAGACAAGATTTTAGAGACGCTCCTGCTGTCGGTTCCGCGATCCGACGCGACGCCGAGCGTGCCGTCCCTCGTGCCGCTCTGCGATCCCCAGCCCCAGGCGACCGGGTCCTCAACGTTCTGCTCTTAGGTAGACGACGCAAGTCGAGCGTCCCTTGAGCACCTCGAGCCCCGCGGCACCCAGGGCGACGTACACAGACGTGAGATGTTCGGGCGCATGTGTTGCTCGGCGCCCGAAAGCTATCCCCATGCTCACAGTCGCTCGAAAAGGACCCGCGGGAGCGAGGGCACGCACTCGTGACCATCACCAAGGGGTACGAGACCAAGATCGTCCAAGCGATTAGAGGCACCGAAGACAGAGCCATTGCCAGGTGGGAGGCGGACAGCTGGCAACTGGTCCGCCGCGACCAGGGAACCTTCCGCACAGCCCTCACCTTTCGGCGTCCAAGGCCCAAGCAGAGCCTCGCCGCGGCCGCCGCTTTCACGGTCATGCTTGTGGTGGCGATCGGCGGCCTGGTCATCGGCGTGATCTTCGGCGACGACGAGAACACGACCGCTCCGCCGACGGCCGCCAGCGCAAGTCCTCCCCCTGCCGATGTGGCGTCACCGGCTGAGCCATCCGCACCGGCTCCTGCGGAGTCCACCTGGGAAGAAACGCAGGACGCCGACCTCAACTTCGGGGAGACTGCTCGCTTCCGCTCGACCGCTGGGGACAACAACATCCCGCTGGAGATCACCGTGGGGCCTCCGGTGTCCTTCACCCCGAGCGAGGCGGCCATCGTCTTCGACGCGCGAGCCGCGGTGGGCGGTCTAGCGGGAGAGCTTCACGAGACCAACGTGTACTTCACCGTCACCATCACGAACCTGTCGACCAGCCAGGCGTTCGACACGGACTTCGTGTTCTCCGACGTAACGGAGACCGGTGCCGACGACCAAGTCTCGGTGGTCCTGGAAGGAGACATCGTCAGCATGACCGGATGGCCGCAGGAGATCGCTCCCGGAGGGTCGTTCACCCTCAAGGACGGCTACAGCGTCAAGGACGCCACGGCCATCGAGTACACCTTCGACATCGACGGCCTCGCCGGCCGGTCCTTCTACTTCTCGCGCTAGCGCGCTCAGACGTCCTGATGGCCGACGTCGAAGCGGACGACCAGCCGGGGAGGGGCCAACGCGTTCTCAGCTCGTGCCTATCGACGCGGTGGTCGGATGGATCGCCCTCTGACTAGGCCCCGTGGCCTCGCCCTTAGCGGCCCACTACGGGACACCTTGCAATGACACGAGTCGCTCCTTGGCACCGGGGACGGCGTCTCCTGTATGCAAGTCTCCTGTGACGGACCCCTTGTCAGTCCCCATGGGCAAGCTGCGGCAGGCCCTCGACCATGTCCTCGCGGCGCTGCAGGCGGAACAGGGAGAGTCAATCCCGCTGTCCGCCGACTACTACTGGGTGCTCTCCCCGCGGGCCATGTACGACGTCTACGAGACGCCAACGGCCGACGACTTCACCATGGGTCAACTCTCGGACGACATCGCCACCCTCGACGAGATCCTGCGCCCTGATGAGCCGGCCTCGGCCTGGCACGACTTGCAGCACCTGGTCGGCATCCTGCGCCGCCTGGCCACCCAGGACCTGCCTCCAGGCACATGATTTGCGCTGCGGAGTCGAGCGCTCGTAGGTGTGGGCCGCCCCCGCGGCGAGCCGTCCGGTGTCCCTAAGCGGCCCACTAAGAAGACGTTGCGGAAGTAGGTCGTCGGGCTCTAGTTGACGACCTGGCATCGGCGCAGGCTGCCGGCCATGTCGTCGCCGGTGTCTTCCCCACCGCCGCGGCTGATCAGTGACGCGCTGTGGGCGCT
>NZ_JBJGYY010000052.1:0-27522 GCF_054050235.1 Geodermatophilus sp. SYSU D00696
CCCCCCCCAACAAATCACCTAGCTTATACCGCGGGGGCGGCGGCGGCCGCCCCCCCCCCCCCCCCCCCCCCCCCCCCCCCCCCCCCCCCCCCCCCCCCCCCCCCCCCCCCCCCCCCCCCCCCCCCCCCCCCCCTCTCCTGCCCCAGGGAGCCCCGTTGAGCGTCCAGCCCGTCCCCGCCGACCCTGCCCCGCACGACTTCGACAGCCCGGACGACGTCGCCCGGGCCTTCGCCGAGCAGGGCTACATCGCGGACCGGCGACTGGCGACGACGACGTTCGTCATGTCCCGGCTGGCCAAGCCGCTGCTGCTGGAGGGCCCGGCCGGCGTCGGCAAGACCGAGCTGGCCAAGACGCTGGCCGCCGCCACGGGCCGCCGGCTGCTGCGCCTGCAGTGCTACGAGGGCCAGGACGAGACGAAGGCCCTCTACGAGTGGGACTACGGCAAGCAGCTGCTCTACACCCAGATCCTGCGCGAGAAGACCGCCGCGCTGCTGGGGGACGCCGACACCCTCGAGGCGGCGGTGGAGCGGATCGCCTCCGCCGACAGCGCGTTCTTCACCGAGCGGTTCCTCGCCGCCCGGCCGCTGCTGGAGGCGGTGCGCTCGGAGGAGCCGGTGGTGCTGCTGGTCGACGAGGTCGACCGCGCCGACGAGGCGCTGGAGGCGGTGCTGCTGGAGATGCTGGCCGAGTACCAGGTGTCGGTGCCCGAGATCGGCACCTTCGTCGCCCGGCAGCCGCCCTACGTCGTCCTGACCTCGAACAACACCCGCGACCTCTCCGCCGCGCTCAAGCGCCGCTGCCTGCACCTGTTCCTCGAGTACCCCGACGCCGACCGCGAGCTGGAGATCCTCCGGTCCAAGCGCACCGGCCTCGACGACGCGACCGCGCGACGGCTGGTGGAGATCGTCCGCGGCCTGCGGGGACTGGACCTGCGCAAGGCACCGAGCATCTCCGAGACCATCGACTGGGCCCGCACCCTCGCCGTCCTCGGCGTCGGCGAGCTGTCGGCCGAGGTGCTGTCGGACACCGTGTCCGTCGTCGCCAAGTACGAGCGCGACGTGCAGCGCTCCCGCGACGCGCTGCCGCGGCTGGTCGACCCGAACGCGACGGTGCCGCCGCCCCTCGGGCACACCCACTCGCACGGGGCACACACCCACGGCGGGCACACCCACGACCACGACCACTCAGGGGCGCACGACCACGGGCACGAGCACCCGGACGACGACGGCCGCCGCGTGCGGGCCGCCAAGGACGCCCCCGGCCGGCACGACCGCAACTACTACGGCCAGCAGGCGCCGTCGGAGACGCCCGACGCGGCGCCCGCGCCGAAGCGGCAGGTGGGCGCCGGGCAGGGGGCGCGCTCCTTCCCCGCCGGCAACCGCGGCAGCGCGCGGCGCCGGCCGGTGTGAGGTGGAGGACGCCCTGCACCGGTTCGTCCGGCTGCTGAGGCTGCGCGGGATGCGGGTGTCGACGGCGGAGGTCGTCGACGCGGCGGCGGCCGCGGCCGCCGTCGGCGTCAGCGACCGCGCGGCGCTCGAGGCCGCGCTGGGCGCGGCACTGCTCAAGGACCGCCGCGACGCCGAGGTCTTCGCCGACACCTTCGACCGCTTCTTCACGCTGCGGCCGGTGGTCGAGGACGAGCAGGACCACGGCCACGCCCACGACGACCTCGAGGACACCGGCGAGCTCACCCGGATGACCTGGTCGGCCGACCCGCCCACCGACGTCCAGGAGGGGCACAGCCACGGCAAGCCGGTCGACATCCGCGACTTCTTCCGGCCCGAGGACCTCGCCGCGCAGTACAACCTGCACCAGGAGGCGAACAAGATCGACCTCGCCTCGCTGACCCAGCAGATCGTGCTGTCGTCGGAGAGCCCCGCCGGTCCGGCCGACGACGCCCAGCAGGTCCAGCTGGAGGTCTCGCGGCTGCACGACCCCGGCCTGCCCGGCGAGCTGGTGCGCGCCGGCGGCACCCCGCTGGACGTGCAGCTGACGGTGGCCCAGCAGCAGGCGCTGCGCGACTGGCTGGCCGACCCGGTCGGCGACCTGGACCCCGAGGTCGCCGAGGCGCTGCGCCGCCGGCTCGCCGGCGTCATCGAGGACCTGCCCGAGCTGCTGGCCGCCCACCTGCAGAAGCTCGCCGAGATGACCGACCTCGCGATCGAGGAGCGCGAGCTCGCCCGGGCGCCGGTCGAGAAGGTCTCCGAGGCCGAGCGGGCGCGGATCGAGGACTCGCTGCGCCGCCTGGCCGGCTCGCTGCACGGCGGGCTCACGCACCGGAAGCGGCAGTCGCCCCGCGGGCGGGTCGACGTCGCCCGGACGATGCGGCGCAACATGCGCTACGACGGCGTCCCGTTCCGGCCGGTGACCACGCGGCTGGCCGAGGACCGGCCGCGGCTGGTCGTCGTCGCCGACGTGAGCCTGTCGGTGCGGACGGCGGCGCGGTTCAGCCTGCACGTGGTGCACGCGCTGCAGGACCTGTTCGCGCAGGTCCGCACGTTCGCCTTCGTCGACGACGTCGTCGAGATCACCGACCTGTTCGACGAGCACCCGCTGGAGCACGCCCTCGGGCTGGTCTTCGGCGGCGACGTCATCGACGTCGACGCCGCCAGCGACTACGGGACCGTGTTCGCGCGGCTGGCCGCCGACCACTCCGGCGCCTTCACCCGCCGCTCGACGCTGCTCGTGCTCGGGGACGGCCGCGGCAACGGCAACGCCCCGCGGCTGGACGTCTTCGCCGACCTCACCCGCCGCGTGCGCGAGACGATCTGGCTGACCCCCGAGCCGCGGTACTCCTGGGCGCTGGGCGGCTGCGACCTGCCCGCCTACGCCGAGCACTGCGACCGGGTGGAGGTCATCCGCGACCACAGCGGCCTGGAGAGCTGGGCCACCGACGTCGTCACCCGCGCCTCCGCCCGCTGACGGGTGTGCACTTCCGCGGAAGTGCACACTGCGGGCGTGACCGACCTGACCCACTCCGACTCGATCGTCGTCGCCGCCTCGCCGGAGGAGGTCTACGACCTGGTCAGCGACGTGACCCGCACCGGCGAGTGGAGCCCGGTCTGCGTGGCCTGCTGGTGGGACGAGGGCGCCACCGGGCAGGTGGGCGACTGGTTCACCGGCCGCAACGTCACACCCGCCCGCACGTGGGAGACCCGCAGCCTGGTCGTGGCGGCCGACCGCGGCCGGGAGTTCGCCTGGCTGGTCGGCGGCCGGCTGGTCCGCTGGGGCTACCTCATGGAGCCGGTCGCCGGCGGGACCCGGCTGACCGAGACCTGGGAGTTCCTGCCCGCCGGTCACGAGTTCTTCGCCGAGCGCTACGGCGAGGACGCGCAACACCAGATCGAGCAGCGCACCCGGGCGGCACACGAGGGCATCCCGGCCACGCTGGCGGCGGTCAAGCGCATCGCCGAGGCCGGCCGCCGCGGCGGTGACGCCGGCGCCCCGGCGCCGGGGTGAGCGACGACGCCGGTCCGGAGCGGATCGCCGAGGGCTACCGGGCGTTCAGCGCGGAGACCGTCACCGAGGCGCCGGCGTACTCCGCGCTGGCGGCCGCCGTCGCCCGCGACCGGGACGTCCTGGACTTCCTGGCCGGTCTCCCGGCGGGCAAGCGGGGCCCGCCGCTGTTCCTCGCCGCGCTCCGGTTCCTCGGCGGCGTCCCCGCCGACGGCGCCGAGCTGCACGAGCGGGTGGTCTCCGACGGCGAACGGCTGCGGGCGACGGTGCTCGCCCGGGCGACGCAGACCAACGAGCCCGCGCGCTGTGCGGCGCTCCTGCCGGCCCTCGCCACGATCGGGGGCCCGCTCGCGCTCGTGGAGGTGGGGGCCTCGGCCGGGCTGTGCCTCTACCCCGACCGCTACTCCTACGAGTACGACGGCCGCCGGGTCGGGCCGCCGAGCCCGGTGCAGCTGCGGTGCGCCACCAGCGGGCCGGTGCCGGTACCGACCGCGCTGCCCGAGGTGGTCGCGCGCATCGGCGTCGACCTGGACCCGCTCGACGTCACCGACCCGGACGACCGCGCCTGGCTGCGCACGCTCGTGTGGCCCGGTCCGGTCGAGGCCGAGCGGCTGCAGCGGTTCGACGCCGCCGCGGCCATCGCCGCGCGGGAGCCGCCCACCCTGCTGGCCGGCGACCTGCTCGACCGGCTGCCCGACGCCCTCGCCCTGGTGCCGGACGGGGCGGTGCCGGTCGTCGTGCACACGGCGGTGCTGCCCTACGTCGAGGCGGCCCGGCGCACGGCGTTTGTCGACCGGGTGCGCGGCCTGCCGGTGCGCTGGGTGGCGCAGGAGGGGGCGGGCATGGTGCCCGGCACGGGGGAGCCGTTCCCCGGCGGGTGGGGGCCCTACTTCGTGCTGTCCCTCGACGGCCGCCCGCTGGCGCACACCGCACCCCACGGCGGGCGGATCGACTGGCTCGGCCGCGACCCCGAGCCGGTCCCTGCTGGATGAGGCCGAGCCCGGAGCCGGCGTAGCCGGCCTCGGCGCGCCGGGAGACCGCGAGCTCGCCCATCAGGTCGGTGACGTGGAACTCCGCCGTCGTCGCCGAGATGCAGGGCTCGCGGCCGGTCAGCTCCGGGGACGACCGGCCCGGCGGCGACGAGGGCGCCGGGGCGGCCAGCGAGCGCACGACCATCGCCGCGCACGAGGGCATCCCCGCCACGCTCGCCGCCGTCAGGCGGATCGCGGAGCGCGCCCGATCTGGTGCACTTCCGCGGAAGTGCACCAGATCGAGCGCGTCAGTCCTGGCAGAGCGACGTCTCGTACCGGCAGGCCACGACGTCGGGGGTGTCCACGGGACGACCGGCGTCGACGGCGTGCGCGAGCCGGATGAAGCCCGCGTGGCTCCAGGACAGCGGCGTCGCGGAGAACGTCGGCTCCCCCGGCACGAACTCCGTCCCCTCCGCGGACGGCGGCTGGTCGTCCCACACCTGCTCGGCGAGGAAGTAGGACCGGTCGTCGGCCGAGCGGGCCATGGTGTCCAGCCGCCCCTGGGCGGCCGCGGCCGCATCGCCGCCGGCGGCCAGCTCGTACTCGCCCCGCTCGCCGGTGAGCAGCGGCCAGCCGCGGCCGATCGTCTCCCGCGAGCCCGGGTCCACCGGCTCCCACTGGGTGCCGTCGGCCTTCTCCCCGTAGCCGTCGAAGCTCGACCGGTGCCAGAACCGGCCGTTGGCCGTGTCGTAGGCCAGCTGCTCGTCGACCAGTCGCAGGGTGTTGAGCACGACCGGGTCGTCGGCCGGGACGATGCCGAGCCGGACCAGGTCGAGGAAGCTCGGGTCGAGCACCTCCCGCTGGTCGACCAGCGGGCCGCCGTCGGCGATCTGGATCTGCGTGCCGGCGTCGGCGTCCCCGTCGGCGGTGATGCGCAGGTAGTACGGCTCGGGCGACAGCGGGCCGGTGGTCGTCACGGTCCACTCCGCCAGGCCGGCCCGCCACTCGTCGGCCGTGGCCAGGTAGGTGTCGGCCCGGGCGTCGTCACCGTTGGCGCGGGCGATCTCGGCCGCGGTCACCAGGCCGGCGATCTCGGCCGCGATGGTGTTCGGCGACCACCCGCCCAGGTTCTCCCACCGCTCCTGCTCGGTCTGCGGCCCCTCGGCCACGATGAAGTCCGCCGAGAGCCGCACCCGCTCCCAGTCCTCCGGCCCGGTCCGACCGAGCTGCCAGGCGAGCACGATCGGCAGGGCGACCTCGTCCATCTGCAGCCCGCCGAAGACCGCCTCGCCGTCGAGGCGCGCGTTCTGCGGGAACGACCCGTCGGGACGCTGCTGGACCGTCCACAGGTGGTCCAGCGCGCGCTCGGCGGCCGCCTCGTCGCCCATCGCGATCAGGGCGGTCGCGTGCTGGTACAGGTCCCGGGACCAGACCTCGTGGTAGACGGGGAAGTGCTGGAGTTCGTTCGCCCAGGCCCACGGCTTGCCCGGGGAGGCGATGAACCCGCCGCGGAAGGTCTTGTCCTCGCTCGCCGCGACGACCATCGCGGACACGTCGTACTCCGTGCGCCACTGCTCGGCGCTGGCCGGCACCGGCGCCAGGCCGTCGAGGTAGTCGTGCCAGCCCTCGGTGTAGGCCGCCAGGGCGTCGTCGTAGCCCCGCTCCAGCGCCTGGTCGGCGGCCTGCGCGGCGTCGTCCTCCGTCGTCCCGAAGCCGAGGGAGAGGGTGAGGTGCTGCCCGTCGTCGGTGCCGGTGAGGCCGGTGCGGCCGATCTGCACCACGTTGCCGGGGGTCGGCGCGTCCCAGGTGTCGTCGAGGACGTAGTCGTCGCGCAGGTCGGCCCACCCGTCGCTGCGCTCGAGGTAGCCGCTGGAGGTGTCGGTGAGGCCACCCGAGACGGTGACGGCGCTGCTCAGCGCACCGTCGGTGGCCAGCAGCCGCCCGTCGGCGGAGCGACCGGTGTCGTCGTTGGCGTTGAGGCCCAGGCCCACGTCGTGGAGCAGGTAGACCTGGTAGGGCTGCCCGTCGAGGGACTCGAACTGCACGTCGACGAGCACCGCGGACCGGTCGGGGTCGGTGGTGTAGGTCTTGGTGATCCGGTAGCGGCCGCTCTGCGCGGTGTTGACCTGCCGGTAGACCAGGGCCCGCGGGTCGACCAGCTCGACGACGGAGTCGGTGGCCTCGTCCTCCCGCTCGGCGAAGGTGGCGCCGTCAGTGACGACGAACTGGGTGTCCCGGGAACTCGGCGTGTCGATCCGCGGGGCGTAGACCTCGCTGAGCGTGCCGTCGTTGAGCGTGTACCAGACCGTGCTGTCGAGGGCGCCGATCGCCGTCCCGAAGCCGTCCTTGTCCCCGGGCGACCAGGTCGCCGCCTCGCCGGGGTACCCGGGCGCCGCGTCCGCCGCCTGGGCCGACGCCGGCACCACCGCGCCCAGGACGAGGGCGCCCGCGACGACGGCCCCGCCGAGGACCGGCCGTCTCCCCGGGGGCCACGGCCCGTACGGCCCGGCCGGGCCGTACGGGCCCCTGCGGCGTGGCGTGCGGGGAGACAGGTCGTCGCGGTCCACCGGCTGGTCCTCCGTCCCGGGATGCCGCCCCGGGACGGTCACGGGCGTCCGGATCGGGGGCAGGCAGAGCCCGTCTGGGTCGAGCGGGTTCGGCCCGGGGTGCCGGTCGCACAGCCGGGCTCTGTGTGACGTGCACCACACCCTAAGGCGTCCCGTGCGTGCCCGGTCAACGTCAGATGAGACCGAGCTTGGAGCCGGCGTAGACGGCCTCGGCGCGCCGGGAGACCGCGAGCTTGCGCATCAGGTTGGTGACGTGGAACTTCGCCGTCGTGGCCGAGATGTAGAGCTCACGGCCGATCGCCTCGTTCGACAGTCCCCGGGCCAGCAGGGCCAGCACCTCCCGCTCGCGGCCGGTCAGCTCCGGGGACGGCCGGCCCCGCGGTGACGAGGGCGCCGGGGCGGCCAGCGAGCGCACGACCATCGCCGCGCTGTGGCTGTCGAAGGCGCTCTCGCCCCGGCGGACCGCCCGGATCGCGGCGACCAGCGCGACGGCGTCGACGTCCTTCAGCACGTAGCCCCGCGCGCCGTGCCGGATCGCCTCCACCACCAGCCGCTCGTCGAGGAACGTGGTGACCACCAGCACGCCCGGCGCCGGGGTCCGGGCGGTGAGCTCGCCGCACAGCGCCAGGCCGGCGACGTCGGACCCCGCCGAGAGCTTGAGGTCGAGCAGCACGATGTGCGGCCGGACCGCGGCGACCAGGTCGAGTGCGGCCGCGGCGGTGGCCGCCTCGCCCACGACCTCGATGTCCGGCTCGCGCTCGAGGATCGACCGCAGGCCCCGCCGGACGATGGCGTGGTCGTCGACGATCACCAGCCGGATCGGCTCAGTCACCGGTCTCCTCCGGGGGCGTGTCGGGCGGGAGCGGCAGCCGGACCTCCACCCGCACCCCGCCCATCCGGGCGCGGGCGACGCGCAGGCCGGCGCCGAGCTCGCGGCAGCGGGAGGCGATGTTGCGCAGCCCGCAGTGGTGGCCGTCGCCGCGCCGGGCGGCGGCCCGCAGCGCGCGGCGCAGCGTCTCGGGGTCGCCGGTCCCGTCGTCGGCGACCGACAACCGGACCCCGTCGGGTCGGTACCCGAGCCGCACGGTCGCCCGGGTCGCGCCGGCGTGCCGGGCGGTGTTGGACAGGCACTCCGTGGCGATCCGCAACAGCTGGTGCTCGGCCCCCGGCGGCAGCACCCGCGGCCGGCCCTCGACGCGCACCGCGACCGCCAGCCCCGGCACCGACGGCAGCCGGCCGAGCAGGTCGGGCAGCGCCGGGCCGGGCGGGTCGTGCTCGTGCTCCGACAGCGCGTGGATGGCGCCGCGCAGCCGCTCGACCGCCTCCCGGGTCAGCGCCTTGGCGTGCCCCAGCCGCTCGTGCACCTCGGCGTGGTGGGCCACCTCCGGCCGGCACCACTCGATCGTCATGCCGGCCGAGAGCACGTGCTGGGCCACGCTGTCGTGCAGCTCGCGGGCGATCCGGTGCCGCTCGGCGTCGACCGCCTCGCGCTGGGCGGCGACGTCGAGGCGGTGCTCGGCCTCGGCCAGCTGGCGGTGCCGCTCGGCGAGGTCGCGGGCCCGCTGGTCGGCCTCGGCGTAGAGCCGCTCGGTCTGCCGGCGCAGCGCCTCCGAGCGGGCCAGCAGGTGGTCGGCGTGCAGCGCGACGGCCGACTGGTTGGCGACGATCCGCAGGATCGACAGGTCGGCGTGGTCGGCACGGCGCGGCGCCCCGCCGCAGGCCACCAGGGCCCCGACCGGATCGCCGTCGACCACCAGCGGGACGACGACGGCGCCGTCGCCGGTCCGCCACGGCCCGGTCTCCACCGCAGCGAGGGCGGCGGCGACCGGCCGGCCCACGTCGGGTGGCAGCTCGGCGAGGTCACCGGCCGTCGCGTCGCCGGGACCGCGGCCGACCAGCCGCGGCCGGGCCAGCGGCAGCGCGTCCTCGGCGAGGGCGAGCACCACCCACGGGACGGCGAGCTGGCCCGCGGTCGCGTCGACGACGGCGCGGCACAGGGCGTGGGCCCCCTCACCGGTCGCCGAGAGCACGTGGGCGACGTGCTCGAGCTGGGTGAGCGCCCGGGAGAGGTCCTCGGCCGTCTGCCGGTACTCCGCGTACCAGCTGGGCTTGGACGAGCGCAGCCCGGTGAGCTCGGGGATCCCGGGGACGGGGGTGCGCGAGGTCACCGGCGCCCGCTCAGACCCGGCGGGCGGTCACATCGCCGCCCGGAACAGCGCGGCGATCTCGGCCCGGTCTGCGTCCCGGGGGTTGGTCGACAGGCACGCGTCGCCGAGCGTCGTCGTCGCGAGCCGCTCGACGTCGGACTCGCGCACGCCCAGCGGCCCCAGCCGACTCGGGCAGCCCAGGTCGGCGGCCAGGCGGGTGACGACGTCGGCCGCTGCCTCCGCCGCCGCCTCGCCCGACAGGCCGGTGACGTCGACGCCCATGGCGCGGGCCACCGGCAGGAACCGCTCGGGGACGGCGCGGGCGTTGAACCGGATGACGTGCGGCAGCAGCACCCCGTTGACCACGCCGTGCGGCACGTCGAGCAGCCCGCCGACCTGGTGGCTCATCGCGTGCGTGGCACCGAGGATGGCGTTGGTGAAGGCCAGTCCGGCCTCCAGGCTGGCCTGCGCCATGGCGGTGGTGGCGGCGGTGTCGTCGGGCGCGGCAAGCGTCCGCCGCAGCGAGGTGCAGATGAGCTCGACGGCGTGCAGGGCGTGCACGTCGGTGAGCGGGCCCGACGCCCGGGAGACGAACGCCTCGATGCCGTGGGTGAGCGCGTCGAGGCCGGTGGCGGCGGCCAGGTCGTCGGGCATCGTGGTGAGCAGCCGCGGGTCGGTGAGCGAGATGTCGGGGACCAGCGCCCGGCCGATCAGGGTGGCCTTGAGCCGCCGGGTGGTGTCGGTGACGACGGCGAACTGCGACACGTCGGCGCCGGTGCCCGCGGTGCTCGGGCACATGACGGTCGGGGGGATCGCGGTGGTGACGCGGTCGACCCCCTCGTAGTCGAGGATCGACCCCCCGTTGCTCACCACGACGGCGACCGCCTTGGCCGCGTCGATGACCGATCCGCCGCCGAGGGCGACGATCACGTCGCAGCCGCCCTCGAGGTAGCGCTGCACCCCCTCGGCGACCTCGTGGTCCTTGGGGTTGGGCGTGAGCCCGGTCCAGACGGTGGGCCGCAGGCCGACGTCGGCGAGGTGGCCCCCCAGCTCGGCCGGCCACCCGGCCTCGACCAGGCCGGCGTCGGTCACCACGAAGGGCCGGCGGGCACCCAGTCGGCGGGCGGCGAAGCCGGCCTCGGACAGCGCACCCCAGCCGAACACCACCTCGGGGACGAGGTACTTGCTGAAGCCCGGTGCGGCCGGCTCGGCGCAGGGGCGGGGCGCGGGGCGGATCTCCTGGTCGAGCGCGCGGCGGGCCGGCGGCCCGGACCGCAGCGGGACGGCGGTCACCGCACGGGGCGGGGCAGGGGAGCGGGCACGGGGGCCTCCAGGGCTCGGACGGCCCGACCACGATAACCGCCTCCGTGACGCGCATCACACGATCGCGCGCCGCCCGTCACAGACGTGCACTTCCGCGGAGGTGCACGGTGCATCTCCGCGGAAGTGCACGAGGACCCCCGCGGGGTCAGCGGCCGAGGATGCCGCCGATCGCCCCGCCGAGGCCGCCGCCACCGCCCTGGTCGTTCCCACCGCCGCCGAGGCCACCGAGGCCACCGCCGCCGAGCATGCGGACGAGGTCCATCGGGTCGAGCCCGAGGCTCTGCAGCAGCCCGGCGTGCTGCTCGGTGTCCACCTGCCCGGGCAGTTCCTGGTCGGCCTGCTGCGCCTTGGCGTCGTCGCCCTGGGACTGCAGCAGCTGGAGGATCTGTGCCTTGTCGATCTGCATGGGCCGCCCGGTACCCGCAGGTGGCGCCGGGGATGCACTCATCCCGCGGCGCGCACGACCCGGTCGGGCCGGACGACGGCGAAGCGCGCCCGCCCCGCCTGCAGCCACGCGGTCAGCACGCCGTCAGCGTCGTCCACCTCGGTGCGCCGCCCGCCCGCGGTGACCGTGATCCGGCCGGCGGCGGCCAGCGCCAGCACCGCCGTCCCGGTGCCGAGGACGTCGTCGAGCCGGCACTCCCGCCCGCCGGCGCGGACCCGCGCGCGCGGGACGAGCGAGCCCGCCAGCCGCCGACCGGCCCGGCCGCGGCGGTCGACCAGCGGGCCGGGGCGCAACGGCGGCGTCCGGCTGTCGGCGGTGTAGGCGGCCAGCGCCGGCACGCGGGCGACGGCGGCCAGCACCGCCCGGCGGGCCGGGACCGCCGCCGCTCCCCCACCGGTCATCAGCAGCCCGAGCAGCGCCGCCAGCCGGACCAGCGCCCGGGCGTGCGGCGCGCGCTCGGCGCCGTGGGTGTCGAGCAGGTCCTCGCCGGCGTCCCCGGTCACCACCGCGGCCACCTTCCAGGCGACCTGGTGCACGTCGCGGAGGCCGAGGCCGAGACCCTGGCCGACGAACGGCGGGGTCAGGTGGGCGGCGTCACCGGCCAGCACCACCCGTCCCCGGCGCCACCGGTCGGCGACCTGCGCCCGGTAGACGTACTCCGCGGCGCGCACCACCTCGGCGTCCGCGGCACCGAACGGCGCGAGCAGCCGGGGCAGCGCGCCGGCGAGGTCCGCCGGGGTCTCGCCGGGCAGCAGCCGGGTCTCGAAGCGGTAGCGGTCGCCGGTGACCGGCATGAACGTCGCGGCGCGGGCCGGGTCGCACACCTGGTGCACGCCCGGCCACACCGGCAGCGGCGACGGCGTGCGCAGGTCGACCACCAGCCAGCGGTCGGGCCGGCCGAGGTCGCGCATCCGGCCGCCGACCAGTCGCCGCACGGTGCTGTTCGCGCCGTCGCAGCCGAGCACCGCCGCGGCGGGCACGTCGGCCCGCTCGCCGGTGCGCCGGTCGACCGTCGCCACCGTGACGGACCGGTCCGCCCGCTCGGTCAGCCCCACCACCTCGGCCGGTGCCCGGAGCGTGATCCCCGGGGCACGGGCGACGGCGGCGCCCAGCACGGCCTCGAGGTCGGGCTGGTGGAACATCGACGCCTGCGGCCAGCCGTGCCGGCCCGTCCCGGGCACCCGGCCGAACTCGGCCAGCACCCGGTGGTCGGCGTCGACCAGCCGCAGCCCCGCCAGCGGCCGGCTGACCGCGAGGAACTCCCCGGCGACGCCGGCGTCGGCCAGGGCGCGCAGCGCCTCGTCGTCGAGGTGCACCGCCCGCGGGACCCCCGGCGGCCGCGGCTGCCGGTCGAGCAGCAGGACCGGCAGCCCGCGCGCGGCGAGCAGGAGCGCGGCGGTGGCGCCCACGGGACCGGCGCCGACGACGACCACCGGCTGCTGCGACACGCCGCCCACTCTGCCGGACCGGGACGTGCACCTCCGGCTGGCATCGTGGAGTCGCCATGGCCTCACCCTCCGCGACCGCACCGTCCCCCACCGAGGGGCGCCGGTACGGCCGTCCGCGGCGTGACCGCTGGCGCACCCTCGCCGGCGGCCTCGGCCAGACGCTGGTCACCACCGGCGTCGTGCTGCTGCTGTTCGTCGTCTACGAGCTGTGGGTCACCGACCTGTTCGCCGCCCGCGAGCAGGACCGCCTCGCCGACGAGCTGCGCACCGGGTGGGGCTCCGACGCCCCCGTGGTCGGTGTCCCGACCTCCCCCACCGATCCCGGGGTGGGCGAGCCCTTCGCGGTGCTGCACGTGCCGCGGCTGGGCGAGGACTGGTCGCGGGTCGTGCTCGAGGGCACCACCGAGGACCAGCTGTCCCAGGGGCCGGGGCACTACGTCGGCACGGCGATGCCCGGCCAGCAGGGCAACGTGTCCATCGCCGGTCACCGGGTGGGCCGCGGCTCGCCGTTCCTCGAGCTCGACGCGCTGCGCCCCGGCGACCCGATCGTGGTCGAGGTGGCCGACGGCTGGTTCACCTACCGCGTGCTCGGCGACGAGACCACCGGCGACTTCGCCGACCCCGGCGGCATCCCCGGCCGGCGGGTCGTCACGCCGGCGCAGGTGGAGGTCATCGCGCCGACCCCCGGCGGCCCGGCCGACGCCGCGCCCACCGGCGCCTACCTGACGCTCACCACCTGCCACCCGCGCTACTCCGCCCAGCAGCGCCTGGTCGTGCACGCCGTCCTCGACGGACCCGGCATCACCCGGGCCGACGCACCCGACGGGCCGCCGGCCCTGACCGAGGACTGAGAGGGCCCGTGTACCGCTGGATCTGGCGCCACCTGCCCGGGGGGACGGCGAGCCGCTCGGCGCTGTCGCTGCTGCTCGCGCTCGCCGTCTGCGCGCTGCTGCTGTTCGTCGTCTTCCCGGTCGTGGAGCCCCACGTGCCGTTCACCTCGGTGACGGTCGACCCCGGCCGCTGACCCGGCCCGCGGACGCGGAACCGGACCGGCCGCCCGGCTTGACGGCACCCGGTGTCACACGGAGTCTGTGGCCCGGCGCACAGTAGTCCCGGCGGCCCGTCGACGGCGACGGGCGGTGACCGGGCACGGACGAGAGGGACACCGGGTGAAGACCAAGGGCGCGATCCTGTGGGGCGTGGGCGAGGAGTGGTCGGTCGAGGAGATCGAGCTCGGCGATCCCAAGGCGGGTGAGGTCCAGGTCCAGCTGGCCGCCTCGGGGCTGTGCCACAGCGACGAGCACCTGGTCACCGGCGGCACGCCCGTGGCGTTCTACCCGGTCATCGGCGGGCACGAGGGCGCCGGCGTCGTCACCAAGGTCGGCCCCGGCGTCACCGGGCTGCAGGAGGGCGACCACGTCGTCACCGCCTTCATCCCCGCCTGCGGGCAGTGCCCGCCGTGTTCCAAGGGGATGCAGAACCTCTGCGACCTGGGCGCGAACCTGCTGGCCGGCACGTCGATCTCCGACGGCTCCTACCGGGTCCGGGCCCGCGGCAAGGACGTCATCCCGATGTGCCTGCTCGGCACCTTCTCGCCCTACATCACCGTGCACCAGGCCTCGGTCGTGAAGATCGAGCCGGACATCCCGCTCGAGGTCGCCGCGCTGGTCGGCTGCGGGGTCACCACCGGCTGGGGCTCGGCCACCAAGGTCGCCGACGTCCGGCCGGGCGAGAACGTCGTCGTCATGGGCGCCGGCGGCGTCGGCATGAACGCCGTCCAGGGCGCCGCGGCGGCCGGCGCCAAGCGGGTCATGGTCATCGAGCCGGTGGCCCGCAAGCGCGAGTGGGCGATGGACCTCGGCGCCACGCACGTCTTCGAGTCGGCCGAGGAGGCCACCGAGAAGGTCAACGAGCTGACCTGGGGCCGGATGGCCGACAAGACGATCATCACCGTCGGCGACATCCAGGGCGAGGACATCCAGACCGCGCTCAGCCTCACCGGCAAGGGCGGCCGCGCCGTCGTGACCGGCATGGGCAACTACGCCAACACCGACGTGACGCTCTCGCTGTTCGAGCTGACCCTGCTGCAGAAGGACCTGCAGGGCGCCATCTTCGGCGGGCTGGCCCCGCGCGCGGCGATCCCCGAGCTGCTCTCGCTGTACCAGGAGGGCCAGCTCAAGCTCGACGAGCTGGCGACCACGACGTACTCGCTCGAGGACGTCAACCAGGGCTACCAGGACATGCGCGACGGCAAGAACATCCGTGGGGTGGTCGTCTACACCGACGCCGACCGCTGACACCGTCCCCGTGCCCGCCGGCGCCGCCGGCGGGCACGGGGCTCCCGCTCAGCCGCGCAGCTCGGGGAAGTCCGTGTCGGCCCAGTCGGTGCCGGTGCCGGCGGGCGCGGCCGCCTCCTCGCGGTGCCGCAGCTCGACCCGGCGGATCTTGCCCGAGATGGTCTTGGGCAGCTCGGCGAACTCCACCCGGCGCACCCGCAGGTAGGGCGCCAGCCGCTCGCGCGCGTGGCGCAGCACCGCCAGCGCCGTCTCCGGGCCGGGCTCCCACCCCGGGGCCAGGGTGACGTAGGCCTTGGGGACCGCGGCCCGCACCGGGTCGGGCACCGGCACGACGGCGGCCTCCACCACCGCCGGGTGCTCGATGAGCACGCTCTCCAGCTCGAACGGGCTGATCTTGTAGTCGCTGGCCTTGAAGACGTCGTCGGTGCGCCCGACGTAGGTGATGTAGCCGTCGGCGTCCCGGGTCGCGACGTCGCCGGTGTGGTAGTAGCCGCCGGCCATGGCCTCGGCCGCCCGCTCGGGGTCGCCCTGGTAGCCGGTCATGAGCCCGACCGGCCGCTGCGAGAGGTCCAGGCAGATCTCGCCGTCGTCGGCGGGCTTCCCGGTGAGCGGGTCGACCAGCACCACGGGGACGCCGGGCAGCGGGCGTCCCATCGAGCCGGGCCGCACCTCCGCGCCCGGGCTGTTGCCCACGGACGCCGTCGTCTCGGTCTGCCCGTAGCCGTCCCGCAGCGTCAGCCCCCAGTGCCGGCGGACCTGCTCGATGACCTCCGGGTTGAGCGGCTCCCCGGCGGCGACCACCTCGCGCAGCCCGCCCGGGCCGCCGGACAGGTCGGCCTGGATGAGCATCCGCCACACCGTCGGCGGGGCGCAGAACGTGGTGACGCCGGCGCCGCGGACGTGTCCGAGCACCGCGCCGGCGTCGAAGCGGCGGTAGTCGAACAGGTCGACGGTGGCCTCGGCGGCCCACGGGGCGAAGAAGCAGCTCCAGGCGTGCTTGGCCCAGCCCGGCGAGCTGATGTTCAGGTGCACGTCGCCGGGCTGCAGGCCCAGCCAGTACATCGTCGACAGGTGGCCGACCGGGTAGCTGACCTGCGTGTGCTCGACCAGCTTGGGCCGGCTCGTGGTGCCGCTGGTGAAGTACAGGAGCAGCGGGTCGCCGGGCTCGGTGCCGGGGTGGCCCGGGGGCTGGTCCGGGGCGCCGGCGGTGTCGGCGTAGGGCGCCCAGCCGGCCGGCGCCTCCCCCACGGCGATCCGGCCGTAGTCACCGGGTACGCCGTCGAACTTGGCGGCGTCGGCGGCGTTGACGACGACGTGCCGCGCGCCGCCGCGGCCGATCCGGTCGGCGAGGTCGGCCGGACCGAGCGCGGTGGTGGTCGGCATGATCACCGCGCCGAGCTTCATGACGGCGAGCATCGACTCCCACAGCTCGACCTGGTTGCCGAGCATGAGGACGACGCGGTCGCCGCGCCCGACGCCACGCTCGCGCAGCCAGCCGGCCACCTGGTCGGAGCGGCGGGCCAGCTCGGCGAACGACCAGCTCGCCGTGGCGCCGTCCTCGCCGGTGATGCGCAGGCCGGGCCGGTCGACCCCGCGGGCGATCTCGTCGAACCAGTCCACCGCCCAGTTGAACGGGCCCTCGACCTGCGGCCAGCGGAACCGGTCGGCCGCCGCGACGGGGTCCGCGCGCAGCGCGAGCAGCTGGTCGCGGGCCTCGCGGTAGGCGCTGGTGGCGGTGCCGGGCATGGGGTGCGCTCCTCGCTCGTGCGGTCGTCTGCCCGGGGATGGTCGCCCGGTGCCCGCGAGGCCACCACCCCCGTTCTCGCCGGGCGGCCCGCCGACCTGCGCTAGCGTGACCTGGATCACGACCGTCGGTGCCGGTGAGGAGGTCCCGGGTGTCCCTTCCCGCGGCGGCGCGTCCCGACGACCGCGACGCGCTGCGCGCCGCCGTCCGCGAGGTGCACGCCCGGTCGGGGATGAGCGTGGTCTTCGCCGCCGGGCCGGTGCAGGGCCCGACCGCCCGCATCGACGAGCTGGTCGGCACGCGCACCCCCCACCTGCGGGGGCTGGAGATCCGCACCGGCGCCGGGCTGGGCGGGCGGGTGCTCAGCGAGGGCCGGCCGGCGGGCGTGGAGGACTACGAGCGGGCGCTGGACATCACCCACGAGTACGACGGCCCGGTGCTCGCCGAGGGGCTGCGCACGGTCGCCGCCGTCCCGGTGCTCGTCGGCGGGCGGGCGCGGGCGGTGCTGTACGCGGCCAGCCGGGAGGGCGGGTCGATCGGCGACCGGGTGCGCGACGCGCTGGCCCGCGCCGCCGCCCGCATGGGCGCCGAGCTCGCCGTCCGCGACGAGGTGGACCGCCGGCTGGCGCTGATGGCCACCGCCGCGGCCGGGCCCGCACCGGCCGAGGACCCGGCCCGCTGGGAGGAGGTGCGCGCGGTGCACGCCGACCTGCGGCTGGCTGCGCAGGCCACCGGCGACGCCGCGCTGCGGGAGCGGCTGCTCGACGCGTGCACCCGGCTCGCGGCGCTGGGCGCGGCCCCCGACGCCGCGCCGGCGCCGGTGCACCTGTCGGCTCGCGAGGTCGACGTCCTCACGCAGGTGGCGCTGGGGTGCAGCAACCGGGAGACGGCGACCCGCCTGTCGCTGCGCCCAGAGACGGTGAAGAGCTACCTCGGCTCGGCGATGACCAAGCTCGACGCGCACACGCGCCTCGAGGCCGTCGTCCGGGCGCGGAGGCTGGGCCTGCTGCCGTAGCAGGTCACTGCCGGTCCGCTCAGCGCTGCCGGCGGAGCAGGTCGGCGCGGCGCCGGAGCCGCGCGGGCGTGACCAGCACGAGCACGGACAGGCCGGCGCAGACGACGACGCCGGCCCACCACCACGGCGACCGGGTGAGGGCCACCCCGGCGCACAGGAGCGCGAGGACGACGGTGGTGACCACGGCGCGTGTCCGGGTCCGCGTCACCAGCGCCAGCCGGCCCTCGACCACGCGCAGCGCGGCCTCCCGCAGGTCGTCGTCCTCGGGGACGGGGCCGCGCCGTGCCGCCCGCTCGACGAGCGCACGGTCACGGTGCGGGACCGGGCCGGACGCGTCCAGCGTGTCCCGGGTGTCCCGGGCGACGAGGAGCCCGAGCACCGGCGCGCAGACGACGGCCGCCACGACGCCCGTCACGACCGCGGCGGTCCAGCTCTCGTCCCCCACGAACCGGACCACCAGCACCAGGCCGGGGGCGACCAGCGCGCCCATCACCAGCGACAGCGCCCACCACGGCGCCCGCAGCAGCCACGCGTCCACGCCGTCATCCTGCGGGGCGGACAGGCCGCAGGGATCACGAGCCACCCGGTCGTGATCATCGGTGATCCCCGAGTCGATCATCGGACGTGTGCACGCGACACGGGACGACACGCCGTGCGGACGTGCACGCATCCGATGATCAGCACCGCGCGTCCGCTTCCTCACCCCAGCAGGCGGGTGAGCGCGGGCCCCAGGTCGCGCACCGTGCGCACCATGTGCGCGGTGCCCCCGCCGCGCCCGGCCAGCGCCCGCGCCGCCGCCTCGGCCTCCGGGGTGGGCAGCGGGCACAGCACGTCGAGCCGGTCGATCCCGGCCAGGGCGCTCTCCGGCGGGTCCCCGGTGGTGTGCAGGCAGTCCGACAGCAGCACGACCGCGCGCTCGTCGGCGACCTCCGCGGCCAGTTGCAGCCGGGCGGCCCGCAGCGCGGCGGCGAGGTCGGTCATCCCGTGCCCGCGCAGGCCGATCAGGTGGGTGACGACGTCCTCGGCGGCGCGCCGCTGCCCCGGACGCTGCACGACGTCGACCTCGCGGCCGAAGGTGATCAGGCCGGTCCGCAGCTTCTCGTCCCCGGTGAGGACGACGCCGGCCGCCGCCACCGCGGCGATCGCCACGCCCAGGCCGGTCATCGACCCGGAGGTGTCGACGGCGAGGCACACGACCCGCCGGTGCCCGGTCCACGTGCGGGTGACCAGGTCGCCCGTGGCCAGCGGCGTCCCGACGTCCCAGCGGTCGAGGGTGCGGTCGAGGTCCAGGTCGCCGTCGCCGCGCCGGTCGGGCACCAGCCGCCGCGTGCCGCGGGTCCGCGTGCGGCCCACCCGCCCGACCTGCACGAACACCCGCGCGGCCAGCCGCTGGGCCGCCGAGCGCAGGTCGCGGTCGGTGGCGGCGGCGAGGTCGGTGAGCAGCGCGGCCGCGGCGTCGGCGTCCTCGGCCATCAGCGCGGCGAAGGCCTCCTCGTCGAGCTCGCCGACCTCCGGGCTGACCTCCTCGAAGGCCTCGTGCCGCGCCGCCATCTCCCGCCGGCTGGTCTGCCGGCGGGTGGTGCCCGAGCGCCGGTCGCGGCGCAGCGACGACGCGGAGTCGGCGCCCGCCGGGGACTCCGGCGCGCCCTCGCCCCCACCCTGGTCCGGGGGCCTTCAAGGATCGGCGGCCTCGTCCTCCGGCGGTGGTGTCCCGTCGGGGGGCCAGACGTCGTCGAGGATCTCGTCGATGACCGCCTCGGCCGTGCGCTCGACGCCGTCGGCGATGCGGATCCGGCCCGACAGCGCCGCGTAGGCGGCGTCCCGGGCGGTCTCGCGGGCGCCCTCGGCGCCCAGCCCCGACTGGCCGCGCACGTCGAGGAGGCCGCCCAGCAGCAGCACCAGGTCGGTGGCACCCCGCACCGAGGAGCCCATCCGGACATCGCGGTGCTCCCGGGAGGCGCGCACCAGCCGGACGGCGAGGCCGATGAGCGCCGGCGGGGCCCCGGTGACGGCGGCGACGATGGCCCGCTCGGCGGCGGCGTCCTGGTAGCCGAGGACGACCCGGCACATGCGGTCGGCGATCGCCTGACCGACCCGCGCGGTGCCGATGGCGTCGAAGGG
This sequence comes from Geodermatophilus sp. SYSU D00696, assembly GCF_054050235.1. Classification (NCBI taxonomy): domain Bacteria; kingdom Bacillati; phylum Actinomycetota; class Actinomycetes; order Geodermatophilales; family Geodermatophilaceae; genus Geodermatophilus; species Geodermatophilus sp. SYSU D00696. The sequence goes on from NZ_JBJGYY010000052.1 coordinate 19,535, forward strand.
GTTCATCGCGGCGATGAGCCGGAAGCCGGCGGCCGCCTTGACGTGGCCGAGCCGCGGCACGGTGATCTCGCCCTCGGTGAGCACCGTGATGAGGACGTTGAGCGTCTCCTCGGGGATCCGGTTGAGCTCCTCGAGGTAGAGCAGCCCGTGCCCGCGCATCGCCGTCAGCAGCGGCCCGTCGGTGAAGCTGCTGGGCACGTAGCCGTCGGCGAGGACGGCGGCGGGGTCGTACTGGCCGATGAGCCGGGCCGGGGTCAGCTCGGCGTTGCCCTCGACGAAGACGACCTCCTGCCCGACGTCGGCGGCGATCGAGCGCAGCAGCGTGGACTTGCCCGTCCCCGGCGGCCCCTCCAGGACGACGTGCCGGTTGGTGCGCAGCGCGACGGTGAGCACCTCGCGCTCGCGGCGCAGCCCGATGACCGGGTGCGGGGCGGTGGCGGCCACGCGACTCCCCTCGGAGGACTCAGGACGGCCGACGAGGTCTGCCCACCGGCCGCGCGGACCAGTGTGCAGACCTCGTCGGGGGACCGCTCAGGCCTGGGCACCCTCCAGCGGCGGGGTGTCGTAGACGATCACGCCGCGGATGTTCTTCCCGTTGACCAGGTCCTCGTAGCCCTGGTTGACCTGGTCGAGCGTGTAGGTCTGGGTGATGATCTCGTCGAGCTTGAGGTCACCGGCCTGGTAGAGCTCCACCATCTTCGGGATGTCGTGGAACGGGTCGCCCGAGCCGAACAGCGAGCCCTTCACGGTCTTCTCGAACAGGGTGAGCATCGAGCTGTTCAGCTCGATGTTGGGCTTGGTCGGGTCGGCCAGGCCGGTGATGACGACGGTGCCGCCCTTGCGGATGACGTCCACGGCGCTGCTGACGACCTCCTTGTCGACGACGCCGACGGTGATGATCGCCTTGTCCGCACCGACGCCGTGGGTGAGCTGCTGGGCCAGCGCCTGGGCCTCCTCGGCGGTCTCGCAGCTGTGCGTGGCGCCGAGCTGCTCGGCCGCCTCGCGCTTGTTGGGCAGCGGGTCGACGGCGATGACGTTGCGCGCGCCGGCCAGCGCCGCGCCCTGCACGCTGTTGATGCCGATCCCGCCGATGCCGTAGATGACGATCGTGTCGCCGGGCTCGGTGGCCGCCGCGTGCACCGCCGACCCCCAGCCGGTGGGGACGCCGCAGCCGATGAGCACGACCTTGTCCAGCGGCAGGTCGGGGTCGACCTTCACCGCGGAGTTCTCGCTGATGACGGAGCGCTCGGAGAAGGTGCCGAGCATGCACATGCCGCCGTAGTCGTTGCCGTCCTCGTCGTGGAAGCGGTAGGTGCCGTCGGCCATGTGGCCGTCGAGGATGGCCGCGCCCATGTCGCAGATGTTCGACTGGCCGGTCGAGCACCAGCGGCAGTGCCCGCAGACCGGCAGGAACGAGCAGACCACGTGGTCGCCCGGCTGCAGCCGGGTGACGCCCGGGCCGACCTGCTCGATGACCCCCGCACCCTCGTGGCCGGCGACCACCGGGAAGCGGGGCACGATGTCGCCGTGCCGCAGGTGCTCGTCGGAGTGGCACAGCCCCGCCGCCGACCAGCGGATCAGCACCTCCCCCGCCCGGGGTTCGTCGAGCTCGAGCTCGGTGATCTCGAACGGCTGTCCGACGTCGCGCAGTACGGCTGCCCTGGTCCTCATCGACCCTCCCGTCCTCGGCCGCCGCGGCTCGACGGCACGTCCTCGGCGGGGTCATCGTCCGGGCGCGGGAGGACGCCGGGCACCCCCGGACGGGGGGAGCGGGGTCAGGCGGGTCGCGGGCGGGGCAGCACCCGGCGGGGCAGTCCCGCGCGGGCGGCGTCGAGCGGCACGGCGCCGGCGAGCACGGCGGCCCCGAGCCGCAGCACGCCGTCGGTCAGCGGCGCGCAACGGACCCCGCCGCGGCCGCGCATGCCGCGGTGCGCGCCCGGGACCAGCACGGTGTCCAGCCAGGCGCACGGGTTGGCCGGCCGCCCGCCGCGCAGCACGACCACGCCCTCCCCGCAGTCGAGGGAGAACACCTCGCCGCGCAGCGCCTCCACCTCGGCCCCGCGCAGGACGACGTTGCGGCGGGCCAGCAGGGGGTCCAGCGGGCCGGAGCCCAGCTCCTCGGCCAGCGCCTCCACCGACTCCGCGGCCAGCACGGTGACCGCGGCGTCGCGGTGCGCGGGCCGGCCGGCGTAGCGGTCACCGACGATCCCGTGCCCGGCGCGGACCTCGACGCGCGTCACCCGGTCGCCGTCCTGGGGCGGGACCACCCCGGCGGGCCGCCCGTCGTAGCGGTGCACCGGCGAGACGAGCAGCCCCACGACCTCGACGTCGTACCGGTACGGGAGGTGCCCACCGGCGTGCCCAGCGGTGCGGCCATCCTGCAGGGGCCCGCCGCGAGCCTGCGAGTGGTGGGGGGCAGGGTGGTCCTTCACCGGTCGGCGGTGCGGTGGATCGGGCCCTCGATGCCGGTCAGCCGCTCGCCCGTGCCGCCCCAGCGCCCGGCGATGATCTCCGCGGCGATCGACACCGCGGTCTCCTCGGGCGTGCGGGCGCCGAGGTCCAGCCCGATCGGCGAGGACAGCCCGGCCAGCTCGGCGTCGGTCAGGCCCGCCTCGCGCAGCCGCGCCAGCCGCTCGTCGTGGGTGCGCCGCGACCCCATGGCCCCGACATAGGCCACCGGCAGGCGCAGGGCCACCTCCAGCAGCGGCACGTCGAACTTCGGGTCGTGGGTGAGCACGCACAGCACGGTGCGCTCGTCGATCCGCCCGGCGTCGACCTCGGCCTGCAGGTAGCGGTGCGGCCACTCGACGACGACCTCGTGCGCGTCGGGGAAGCGGCGCGCGGTGGCGAACACCGGACGGGCGTCGCACACGGTGACCCGGTAGCCGAGGAACGCGCCCACCCGCGCGACGGCGGCGGCGAAGTCGATGGCGCCGAAGACGACCATCCGCGCGGGCGGGGCGAACGAGGACACGAACAGCGTCAGCTCGTCGCCGCGCCGCTCGCCGTCGTGGCCGTAGGTCAGCGTGCCGGTGCGGCCGGCGGCGAGCATGCCGCGGGCGTCGTCGGCGACGGCGTCGTCGAGGCGCTGCAGGCCCAGGCTGCCGGAGGTGCGGTCGGGCCAGAGCACCAGCCGCCGGCCGATCCGGTCCTCGGGACCGCGGACGACGGTGACGACGGCGACCGGCTCGTGCCGGCCCACCGACTCGGCGATCTCGCCCAGCTCGGGGAAGGACTCGCGCGAGACCGGCTCGACGAAGACGTCGAGGATCCCGCCGCAGGTCAGGCCGACGGCGAAGGCGTCGTCGTCGCTGACGCCGTAGCGCTCGAGGGTGGGCACGCCGGTCTCGACGACGTCCTTGGCCTCCTCGTAGACCGCGCCCTCGACGCAGCCACCGGACACGCTGCCGACCGCCGTGCCGTCGGGGCCGACCAGCATCGAGGCACCGGCGGGGCGCGGCGCGGAGCGCCAGGTGGCGACCACCGTCCCCATGCCGACCGTCTCCCCGGCCTGCCACCAGCCGACCAGGTCATCAAGGACATCACGCACGTGAGATCACTCCCGACAGTTCCTCGAACGCCGCCAGGCTGTGCCCGGAGACGAACGCGTCAACGGACGGCAGCGCCGCCTGCATCCCGCCGGTCAGCGGTTCGTAGCCGCTGCGCCCCTTGTGCGGGTTGACCCAGACGACGGCGTGCGCGAGCCGGCGCAGCCGCGCCATCTGCTCACGCAGCAGGTCGGGACTGCCCCGCTCCCAGCCGTCGCTGCACACGACGACGACGGCACCGCGCGCGGTCCCCCGCTGGCCCCACCGGTCGAGGAAGGCCTTGAGCACCTCCCCGAGCCGCGTGCCGCCCGACCAGTCGGGGATGGCGTCCCCGCTGGCGGCCAGGGCCCGGTCGGGGTCGCGCAGCCGCATCTCCCGGGTGACCCGGGTCAGCCGGGTGCCGATGGTGAACACCTCGGTCGACGCCGGCCGGGAGCGCACCGCGGCGTGCGCGAAGCGCAGCAGGGCGTCGGCGTAGGGGCTCATCGACCCCGACACGTCGACCAGCAGCACCACCCGCCGCGGCCGGGGCCGGGCCCGCCGGCGCAGCAGCCGGGTCACCTCGCCGCCGTCGCGCAGCGCCCGGCGGACCGTGCGCGCCGGGTGCACCGACCCGTGCGGGGCCGGCCGGCGCCGGCGGGCCGGGCGCATCGGCGTGGCCGGGCGCACCAGGGCGAACAGCCGCCGCAGGTGCTCGCGCTCGGCCGGGGTCAGGTCGGCGACGTCGCGGTGGCGCAGCACCTCGTCCCCCGACGCGGCGACGGCGAGGTCGGCGGGGTCCTCCCCCTCCTCGCCGCTCCCGCTGCCCTGCTCCAGCGGCGCGGTGGCGCTCAGCGCGGGCGGCGTGCGCGTCACCGACGTCGACCGGCGGGGTGCCTCGCCGCCGAAGTACGCGGCGAACGCGGCGTCGTAGCGGTCGAGGTCGTCGGGGCCGGCGCACAGCGTCAGCCGGCCGGCCCAGTAGACGGCGGTGGCGTCGAGGACGTCGAGCGCCGCCACGGCCGAGAGCATCGCCTCGACCCGGTCGGGGGAGGCGGTCACCCCGGCCACCCGCAGCGTCCGGGCGAACCCCAGCACGACGCCGACCACATCCCGCGGCGCCGAGGCATGGGAAGCAATCCCCACGTCTCCGGCCCGGGAGCCGTGCGGATCGCTTCCCATGCCTGGCTCAGCCGCCACCGAACAGCGCCCCCCGCGCCAGCGCGTGCACCCGGTCGGTGTCCTCGCGGTACTTCAGCACCGCGCCGAGCGTGCGCGCGGCGAGGTCGGGGTCGAGGTCGCGCGCGCCGAGGGCGTGCAGCGCGCTGGCCCAGTCCATCGCCTCGGCCACGCCCGGCGGCTTGAGCAGGTCCAGGGTGCGCAGCGTCGCCGTCGCGCGGGCCACCTCGCGGGCCAGCCGCTCGGTGACCTCGGGCAGCCGGGTGCGCAGGATGGCGACCTCGCGGTCGAAGTCGGGGTGCTGCAGCCAGTGGTAGAGGCAGCGCCGCTTGAGCGCGTCGTGCACCTCGCGGGTGCGGTTGGAGGTCAGCACCACCAGCGGCGGGACCTCGGCGTGCACGGTGCCGAGCTCGGGGATGGAGATCGTGAAGTCGGACAGCACCTCGAGCAGGAAGGCCTCGAACTCGTCGTCGGCCCGGTCGACCTCGTCGACGAGCAGCACGCTCGGGGAGTCCTCGAGGGCCTGCAGCAGCGGCCGGGCGAGCAGGAAGCGGCGGTCGTAGAGGGAGGCCTCGAGCGTCTCGGTGTCCGCGGTGGCGTGCGCGGCCTCGGCGGCCCGCAGGTGCAGCAGCTGGCGGCCGAAGTCCCAGTCGTAGAGCGCCTGGCTGGCCTCCAGGCCCTCGTAGCACTGCAGCCGGTAGAGGGGGCGGCCGGTGACGTCGGCCAGCGCCCGGGCCAGCGCGGTCTTGCCGACACCGGCCTCGCCCTCGAGGAAGAGCGGGCGGCGCATGACCAGTGCCAGGTAGGCGGCGGTGGCCAGCCCCTCGTCGGGCAGGTACCCGGTCGCCTGCAGGGCGGCGGCGAGCTCGTCGGGGCCGGCCGGGAGCCCGCCGGTCCCGGGAGGGGTCGCCGGCGCTGCGGCCGTGGTGTCGGTCACGCCGCCGAGCATCCCACCTGCGCAGGCGGGCCGGTCCGCCCGTCCGGGTCCCCGGCCGGCACGCACCACGGTGGCCGGCCGGGAGTCGAGGTCTCCGGCCGGCCACCGCCGTCTGGTGCGCCCGGTCGGTCCCGGGCCGTGGTGCTACGAGGCCGTGGTCAGCGGCCGATCTTGCCGTCGTTGTCGCGGTCGAGGGCGTCCTTGGCCTTCTGCACGAAGCCGCGCTCGTCCCGCCCGGTGGTCCCGGTCGTGGTGCCGGTGCCGGCCACGCCGGTGGTGCCGCCGTCGACCTCGACCTCCTCCTTGCGCACCTGCTCGGTGACCTGCTGCTGCTCGGTCACCGTCTGGGTGTCCAGGCGGACCCGCTCGACCGGGGTGGCCTCCTTGGACACCACGGGCTGCTCGGCGTGCAGGACGACCTCGTGCTCCTCCTCGGAGATGGCCGGCCCGTCCATCGCCTTGCCGTAGTTGGCGTCGGTGATGGGCTCGCGCTCGACCCGGACCTCCTCGTGGGAGACCGGCACGGTCTGGGACACATTCTCGGTGACCACGTACTTGCGCAGCCGCGCCCGGCCGGCCTCGACCCGCTGGGTGCCCACGTTGAGGTGCTCCTCGGAGCGGGTCATCGCGTCGTCGGTGGTCGGGCCGGAGGTGTCGTGGCCCACGGTGCGGCCCTGGACGTCGTCGTAGACGCCGTCGCCGTCACGGTCGGCCCGGCCGGTGGTGCCCGTGCCCGCGGTCGTGCCCATGCCGGCACCGCCGGTGGTCAGGTCCTGCTGGGTGCGGGTCTGGTCGGCGCTGTAGGTGCCCGCCGTCCCGGTGTCGGTCACCGTGCCCGTGGTCTGGGTGGTCTGCGTCCCGGAGCCGAGGCCGTAGTACCGGTACAGCTCCTGCTCCTCCTGCGGGGACAGGTGGCCGTCGGTGTCGATGCGGGGCGCGTCCTTGACCTTGGCCTTGCTCACGCGTACGCGCAGGCCGTCGCCGGCCAGGTCGGCGTCCCGCAGCGGGATGAAGGACTCCTTGGTCCCGAACAGGCCGGTGCGCACCGTGGCCCACTCCGGCTGACCGGTCTCGTCGTCGAGGTAGACCTCGGACACCGAGCCGATCTTGTCGCCCGAGTCGTCGTAGACGTCCTGTCCGATCACACGGCTGATGGTGTCGGTACCGATCATCGTCGTCTCTCGCTCCCATCTGAGCTCAGGTGTTCCGGTCCCTGGATGGGTGACCGGGCACGTCCGGCCGAAACGACCCGATGCGATCTCCGTCGCGCCGGGCGGGCCGGGCGCCGTCCCGGACGGGCCGCGCGGTCGGCTCACCGCAGCGCATCCGCCCAGGTCAGACGGCGAGAACGAGGCGTACCGGACGGCCGCCGCCCCGCTCGTCCCGCGGCGAGGGACGTCCACGGATCGTCACCGGCGTGTCGCCCGGGCGTGTCGCGCACCACTCCGGTGCCGCCCGCCCCGGCGCGTCGCCGCGTGCCGCGCGGGGTCATCGGCTCTCCTGGGGAGGTGCCGCCCCGCTCGCCCTACGACGACCTGGTCCACCCGCGCACGGTGAAGAAGCCGCCGCCCCAGGTGGCCGCCGAACGCGACCTCGTCGTCGAGGACCCCAGCTCCGGCTTCGTCGGCGCGGTGGTCCGCTGCGAGAAGGACGTCGTCCATCTCGAGGACCGGTTCGGCAAGGTGCGCGCCTACCCCCTCGGGCCGGGATTCTGGGTCGACGGCCGGCCGGTCGTGCTCGTCCGCCCGACGCCGAAGGGGGCGGTGGCACCGAGCCGCAGCGCCTCGGGATCGACCTACGTGGCCGGCGCCCGCGCCCGGGTGGCCCGCGAGGGTCGCATCTACGTCGAGGGCAAGCACGACGCCGAGCTGGTCGAGAAGGTGTGGGGCCACGACCTGCGCATCGAGGGCGTCGTCGTGGAACCGCTGCACGGCGTCGACGACCTGCCCGGCATCGTCCGCGAGTTCCGCCCGGCGCCGGGCCGGCGGCTCGGCGTGCTGGTCGACCACCTGGTGCGCGGGTCGAAGGAGTCGCGGATCGCCGAGCAGGTCACCGGGCAGCACGCGCTCGTCGTCGGCCACCCGTTCATCGACATCTGGCAGGCGGTCAAGCCGCAGGTGGTCGGCATCCGCGCCTGGCCGGAGGTGCCCAGGGGCGAGGGCTGGAAGACCGGCGTCTGCCGCCGGCTCGGCTGGGAGGACGACACCGGCTACGTCTGGGCACAGCGGATCCTCGCCCGGGTGCGCACCTGGACCGACCTCGAGCCCGCCCTCATCGGCCGCGTCGAGGAGCTCATCGACTTCGTCACGCAGGACGGCTGACCCCCGTCGAGATCGCGCGATCTC
>NZ_JBJGYY010000053.1:0-26992 GCF_054050235.1 Geodermatophilus sp. SYSU D00696
CCCCCCCCCCCCCCCCCCCCCCCCCCCCCCCCCCCCCCCCCCCCCCCCCCCCCCCCCCCCCCCCCCCCCCCCCCCCCCCCCCCCCCCCCCCCCCCCCCCCCCCCCCCCCCCGCCGCGACGGCTCCCCGCTGCGCCTGGTGGTCGTCCGCCCGGCCGTCCCCCGCCGGCAGGTGCCCGGGGTGCTGTGGATCCACGGCGGCGGCTACGCCATCGGCACACCGGAGCAGAGCCTCGCCACGGCCAGGCGCCTGGTCACCGCCGGCAACGCCGTCGTCGTCCTGCCGGACTACCGCCTCTCGGTCGACGCGCCCTACCCCGCGGCGCTGGACGACTGCTACGACGCCCTGCTGTGGCTGCGCGACCACGCCGGCGACCTGGGCGTCGCCGACGACCAGCTGGTCGTCGGGGGCGAGAGCGCCGGCGGCGGCCTGACCGCGGCGGTCACCCTGGCGGCCCGCGACCGGGGCGAGGTCGCCGTCGCCTTCCAGATGCCGCTGTACCCGATGCTCGACGACCGCCCCACCGCCTCCTCGCGCGACAACTCCACCCCGGTGTGGAACACCACGACCAACACCGCCGCCTGGGACCTCTACCTCGGCGAGCTGCGCGGCGGCGACGTGCCGGCCTACGCGGCCCCGGCACGGGCCACCGACCTCGCCGGCCTGCCTCCGACGCTGACCTTCGTCGGGGACATCGAGCCGTTCCACGACGAGGTCGTCGACTGGTGCCGGCGCCTGCGCGACGCCGGCGTCCCGGTCGGCCTCGAGATCTACCCCGGCGCCTTCCACGGCTTCGACCTCGTCGCGGGCTCCGCGCCGGTCAGCCGGAGGGCGCGCGCCTTCCTGGTCGACGGGTTCCGCGACTTCCTGGCCCGCTACCGCGCGCCGCAGCCTGCTCGCCGCTGACGTCCATCCGTTCCGTGCCCGCACCCGAACGCGCGTCCACCGGGATCAGGCGGCGGTAGCGCGGGCGGCCTCGTCGACCAGCCGCGCGACGACGTCGGGCCGGGAGACGGTGACGGCGTGGGAGGCGTCCACCTCGACGGTGTGCGACGACGCCCGCTCGGCCATGAACCGCTGGGCCTGCGCCGGGACGGCTAGGTCCTGACGCGTGACGAGGGTCCAGGACGGGATGGTCCTCCAGGCCGCCGTGGTCGCCTCGTCCGCCAGTGCGTCGGCGGTGATCGGCCGCTGCGTGACGGCCATCAGCTCGGCGACGGCCGCCGGCACGTCCGCGGCGAAGACCTCCCGGAACCGGTCGTGCTGGATGTAGAGGTCGTCGCGTGGCCGCCCGCCCGGACCACGGACGGGCACCGGGCGCAGCGCCTGGCCGAGCTCGTTGCCCGGGTACCTGCCGGCCAGCTCACCGGTGCTCTCCCCCGCCTCGAGCAGGAAGCTGGCGACGTACACCAGCGCCCTCACCCGCGGGTGCCCCTCGGCCGCCTCGCTCATCACGCTGCCGCCGTAGGAGTGGCCCGCGAGGACGATCGGCCCGTCCACGCCGTCCAGGACGTCGCGCAGGAACTCGGCGTCGCCGGCCAGCGAGCGGAGCGGGTTGGCGACCCCGATCACCGGGTGTCCGTCCCGCCGGAGCTCGGCGATCACGCCGTTCCAGCTCGACGAGTCGGCGAAGGCCCCGTGCACGAGCACCACCGTCGGCGGAGCGCCGGTGCGGGCCTCGGGCGTGCCGCTGGTCATCGGTCCTCCCTCCCGGTCCGTGGGGAACGAGCGCGTCACGGGGCGATGACGAGCTCGGCGATGAGCTCGCCGTCCATCGCGAAGCGGTAGCCGAGCTCGACGACGCCGCCGGGGAAGTCGCCCTCCAGCCGGTTGGTGGCGACCCAGTGCGTGTCGTCGACGCGCTGGGCACCGACGAGCTCGGTGGTGTAGCTGAACTCGGCGCCCGCCTCGGACAGGAAGCGCCGGATCTCCTCGGTTCCCCGGTACGTCCTGCCCTCGTCGACGACCACTGCGGTCGGGGTGAAGGCGCGCAGCGCGACGTCGGCCTCCCGGGCCCGGTGCGCGGCGAGGAAGCCGCGGATCGTCGTAGGCAGCTGGTCGGGCCGGATGCTGGTCGGTGTGGTCATGCCCCGACGGTGCGGCCTCCCCGGGCGGGAGGGTCAAGGGGTGGACCCTCCCCCGGGGAGAGGGTGCAGAGTGCTCCGGTGCTGGCGATCGGCGAGTTCTCCCGGCTGACCCACCTCAGCGTGCGCACCCTGCGCCGCTACCACGACGCGGGCCTGCTCGAGCCGGCGACCGTGGACGAGGCGACCGGCTACCGCTACTACAGCGCGGGCCAGATCCCGACCGCCCAGGTCATCCACCGGCTGCGCGAGCTCGACGTCCCCCTGTCCGACGTGCAGCGCATCCTGCGCTCCCCCGACCCGGGCACCCGTGCCGCCCTGGTCTCCGACCACCTGCAGCGGCTCGAGACCGAACTGGACCGCACCCGGGCCGCGGTGGCGTCGCTGCGCCGGCTGCTGCGACCGGAGCCGGCCCCGCTCGAGGTGGAGGTGCGCGCGGTGCCCGCCTCGACCGTGGCCGCGGTCGAGGACGACGTGGCGCACGACCAGGTCCTCGGCTGGTACGCCGGCGCCATGGCCGAGCTGGACGCCGTGGTCGGCGAGCCGAGCGGCCCCGCCGGAGGGCTGTACGACAACGCGCTGTTCGAGGCCGGCCGCGGGCACGTGCTCGTGTACCGGCCGACGGCGCGGCCCCCGCGCAGCGGCCGCGTGCACCCGGTGACCCTGCCGGCCGTCGAACTGGCCGTCGCGACCCACGTCGGCGAGCACGACGACATCGACGTCACCTACGGGGAGCTGGGTGCCTGGGTGCTGGCCAACGCCCTGGCCGTTGCCGGACCGGTGCGGGAGACCTACCTGGCCGGCCCGCGCGACACCCCCGACCCGTCGGCCTGGCGGACCGAGATCGGCTGGCCGGTCTTCCGGGTGGCCCCGCGCTGACGGTCCCGGGCGCCGGGGGTCCGTCACGCCTGGGGCGTCAGACCCCGCCGCAGCTCGTCCAGGGCCTGCGCGAGGCCGACCCGGGGCACCCAGCCCCACCGGCGCGCGCGGTCGGTGCGCAGCCGTCCGGTCCACACCGGCTCGTCGGTCCACTCGGGGGCGACGCCCAGCGCACCGGTCACCGTGCCGAGGTAGTCCCGCCACGTCGCGGGCTCGCCGGCGACGATGACCGGGGTCGTGCCCCCGGGCACGGGGCCCCGCTCCGGGTCGTCGGACGTGGCGACGGCGCCCGTGGCGACGTCCGCGACGAAGGCCGCCAGGTCCTCGACGTGCACCCAGGGCCAGGTCTGCGCCGGGTTGGCCCGGCGGTCGCCGTCCCGGATCGCCTGCGGTCGCAGCGTGTTCCAGACCGAGGTGTCGCCGGCGCCCAGGATCGCCGGCGGGCGGACCAGCACGGTCGTGAGCCCGCCGACCTGTACCAGCGCGGCGTCGGCGGCGTTCTTCGTGTCGGGGTAGTCGCCACTGCCCTCGGGCAGGAGGCGACCGTCCTCGGCGACGTCCCCGACGCCGGCCGAGCGGTCGTAGACCCCGGCCGTGGACACGTGCACCAGCCGGGCGACGCCGGCGTCGCGGGCCGCGCGGGCGAGGACCGACGTGCCCTCGACGCCCACCCGGTGCTGGACCTCCCGCGGCGAGCCCATCGGGTGGACCGTCGTGACGACCGCGTCGGCCCCCCGGGTCACCGCGCGGGCGAGGGACTCGTCGGCGGGGTCGCCGACGTGCTCGGCGACCCCGCCGAGCGCGGGCGCGCTGCCGGCGCGGCGGACCACGGCGCGCACCTGCGCCGACCGCTCGACCAGCGCCCGGCACACCGCGGTGCCCACCAGCCCGTTCGCACCGGTCACCACGACGACGGGAGATGCAGCGGCCATGCCGCCCACCCTGTCAGCGAGCCCGTGACGGCGCGCGTCGCCGGGCACGTCGTGGCCGCGTCGAGGACTGCTCGCGCCGGGTCGACCGGACGGGGAGCCACGCCGCGCACGGTGTCCGGGCCGGAGGCCGCCCCCGGCCGAGCGGACGCGACGGACCCCCTGGCGCACCCGGACGACCGGTTGTAGAGAGGAGCTGTTCCCACCGCCGACGAGGGAGCACTCCCATGGCCGACAAGTCGCCCCACGACAACCACGCCACGAAGAAGTCGGGCAAGGCCGTCAAGGCCAAGCGCAGCGAACGCAAGGAGAAGCAGCGGGCCGCCACGGAGATGGAGCGGCTGATGCACCCCCGCCGGGCCAAGACCTGACCGATCCCCGCGAGGGAGGACACGCCGCGTCCACACCAGCCGGCACCGGCCGCTCTCGTCCTCCCGACCCGAGACCACGCCCCCCGGAGAGACGCCGGAGCGGCTCTCCGGGGGGTCGTGCGTCCGGCCGGTCCGATCAGCCGCTGAGCCGGGACCTGAGCATCTGCTTGCCCTGCTCCGCGCCCTTGCGGCTCTCCGCCTGTGCCTTGCGGAAGAGATCGGCGAGCTCGCTGTCGCCGTCGCGATCGGCGTCCTGGATGTAGGTCTCGAGCCGGAGTGCGTTGCTCAGGCACTGCTCGGTGAACCAGATGAGGTTGTAGTCCTTGTCCCGGGTGCCGGTGACCTGTCCGGACTCCTGGCCGCTCCCAGTGGTCATGTCCCGCTCCCTCCCATCGAGTGAGGCCCCCGGTCTACTCGCCGGCACCGGCCGCGTCCACCGGCACGTGCCCGGTGCACCCCGTTCCCGCCCTGCCCGGACAGCGCTCAGCCCGCCGGCCGGTCAGGGCATCCGCCGACCGGGTCCAGCAGCTCGTCGACGCAGCGGATGGCTCGTCGTGGAGAGTCCCCGGTGGGAGGATCGGCACGTCCGAGCGCGGCGAGGCCGGGTGCGTGTCCCGACCCCGGGCCGGACCGACGGAGGGAGTGGCGCCGTGGCCGACCAGCACCCCATCGAGCCGGACGAGGTCTACCGGGGGGACGGCAGCCGGGTGCCGCAGCGCCGGACGGCGCTGGACACGGTGCCGGCCGCGGTGCGGTTCCTGCTCCCGGCCCTGCGCCGTGGCACGACCGCCGGGTCACTGGTCACCGCGTCGGCCCTCGCGATCGCGGCGGCCGTCACCGCCCGGGCCGCTGAGGCGGCACGCCACGCGGTGGAGCAGGCGGCCCGGGAGGGGCTGTCCCCGCGGTCCACCGGGCCGTGGATCGAGGTTTCGGTCACCCGGATCGAGGTGCGCTGGCCCCGCTGAGCCGCGCCGGCCGCCGTCCAGGACGCGACAGGCGGCGCCCCCGGGGGTCACGGCACGGACCGGGTGGCCGGTTTGCCGATTTCGGACGGCGGCGGCACGATTCTCCCGGGCGAGGAGAGCCGGCCACCGATCCGATCGGGTGGTGAGGGTGTGGCCCGCGACCAGGACTCCCCCTCCGGCACGGGGACCGGCCACTGGACGGACGCCGACCGCCTGTTGAGCGCCCTCGGGCACGCGGTCATCGCCACCGACCTCGACGGCCGCATCGTCCGGTGGAACCCCGCCGCCGAGCAGCTGTACGGCTGGAGCGCCGAGGAGATCCTGGGCAGGGACATCGCGGAGGTGACGGTCCCCGAGGCCGGGCAGGAACACGGCGGCGAGATCATGCGGTCGCTGCGCGAGGGCAGGCCCTGGTCCGGCGGCTTCACCGTCGTCCGCAAGGACGGCTCGACCTTCTCCGCGCTCGTGACCGACGTCGGCGTGCGGGACGACGACGGTCGACTCGTCGGGATCCTGGGGGTCTCCACGGACGTGGGCCACGCGCTGCGCCCACTGCTGGCCCGCTCGTCGGACGCGGTCCTGGTCACCTCCCGCAGCGGCGCCGTCTCGTACGCCAGCCCCGCCTTCACCCGGCTGTTCGGCTGGTCCGAGGACGGCGTCCTCGGCGCGCACCTGTGGGATCTCGTGCACCCCGACGACCGGCCGGCCGCGGCGCCGCCGCCCGACCGGGACGAGGGCGAGGAGCCGCCTGCGCTGGTGTGCCGCCTCCGCTGCCCGGACGGCTCCTGGCGCCACGTCGAGATGGTCGTGACCGACCTGCTCGACGACCCCGCGGTCCGGGCCCGGATCTGCAACGTCCGCGACGTCACCGAGCGGCTGAGGGTGCAGGACCGGCTGGCCGAGCTCAACGGGCAACTCGAGGCCGCCCTGACCTCGCGGGTGGTCATCGAGCAGGCCAAGGGCATGCTGGCGGAACGGCGCGGGATCTCCGTCGACGAGGCGTTCCAGGTCCTGCGCAGGCACGCCCGTGCGCACAACGCGTCCCTGCAGGACGTCGCGACCGCGGTCGTCACCCTCGGGCTGTCCCCCTGAGCCCGGGGGCGCCCGGCCGCACGCCTCCCGCCTGGCCCGGCGTGGGCGGGGCGACTAGCGTGGTGACCGGCCGCCCCGCGGCCCTCCGCCCCGGTCCCCGGCGGAACCCTGTCGCTCCGGTCCACGGCGACGCCCAGCAGGTGCTGACTGGATGGACCGATGCTGACCCTCACCACGACCTGGACCGTCCCCGTCGACCGGCAGGTCGCCGACGCGGTCGGGCCCCACCCCACCCCCTTCCCGGTGGCCCGGACCATCGGGGAGGAGACCCCGGACCGTAGCCTCCACCTCCTCGACGGGGACGGCGCCTCCTTGTGCGAGGCGGTCCCGCCGCAGCAGCTCGAGCGGATGCGCCGGCCCTGGGAGGACGTGGACGCCGACGCCCGGTGCCGCCCCTGCGAGCTGCGCGGCTCCTCGACCTTCGTGACCCGTCCCTGGCCTGACTGACCTCCGCCACGCCGGGCCGCCCCCCTGCTCCCCGGCCCGGCGGCCGTCCGGCGGTCACACGTCCAGGCGCTCCGCCCGGTGCTCGGTGCCCCCGAACACGAAGGTCAGGTCGGTCAGGTCCAGCGGCGGCGCGCCACGGCGAGAGGGGTCGGTGCCCGGCGCCACGGTGACGAGCCCGACCTGCTGCTCGTCGGGCAGGACGGCCCAGCCCACCCGTGCCTCGGTGCCGTCGACCTGGATGCGCGCCTCGTACACCCCGGCGGGCGCGGCGGCCACCGTGGCCGTGAAGGGCGTGTCGAGCGCAGCCGTCCGCAGCCGGCCGGAGACGGCGCCGTCCCCGACCGCGCCGGTGAGGACGGCCCCGTTCCGCCCGGTCAGCTCCAGGCGGCCGTCGGCGAGGGAGCCCTGCAGCCAGGCCTCGAACTGCCTGCCGTCGCACACGTAGGCGATCACCTCGTCGACGCCGACCAGGATGGCCACGACGGCGGGCCCCTCCTCCACCCGTCCCCCGAAGACGCCCTGCGCGGCGGGACCCTCCGGAGAGGAGGTCGGCGCGGCGGTGGGTGCCGGTGCCGCCGAGGCCGTCGGCGCGGCGCTGGCGCCGTCCCCGCCCGGCGCGGTGGCGACCGCGCCCCGGACGTACCCGACGAAGGTGACTCCCAGCAGGAGCGCTGCCACGACCACGACGCCCAGTTGCCACGCCACTCGTCGCTCGCGACGCCCCGCCGGCGCGGTGCCGGGTGCGGCGCCCGCGTCCGCCTCGGGGACGAAGGAGATGCCGGCCAGGACGTCCCGGTACTCCTCGGTCGCCTCCTCGACCGCGAGCCGGCCGTACTGCAGACGTGCCTGCAGCCCGGCCAGCATCGCCGCCGCGGCCTGAGCGGCGCCGATGCGGGCCTGCAGGTCGCTGCTCTTCTCCAGGTTCGCCGAGACCGCCGCCGTCACGGAGACCACGAGGGCGCCCAGGCACAGCACGCCCCAGACGACCGCCGACGTGTCGAGGGACAGCCCCCGCTGGACGGTCTCCGCGAAGCCGGTCCCGCCCAGCGCCGGGCCCGCGGTGAGCGCGGCCACGACCGCACTGCTCACGATGTTGATCGTCGACAGCCGGTTGCTCACCGGCGTCTTCTCCCGGACGTACGCCTCGGTGCTCGCCCGTCTCGCCTCGATCATCGAGAGCAGTCCCGCTCGCGGATCGGGCGTGGCCGTGGGTTCCAGCGTGGTCACCTCCCTCGGACGCGTGCCGTCGGCGGTCCCCGACACGCGGGGGACGACGGCCGGTACGGGACACGACCCTGGTGATCCGGCGTCACCGCGGCGTCACGGTGGAGCAGCGCCGCTGGTCAGGACAGGCGACCGAGGAGCTCCAGCGCGGTCCGGCAGCCGTCCTCCCCGGCCATGGCACGCGCGGCGTCCGCCGCGGCGCCGGGTCCGGGCAGGGTGGCCAGTGCCGCACCGAGGCGGTCGGCGGTGAGCCGCCGCGCGGCCACGGGTGCCGCGCCGAGGCCGCGCCGGTGGAGCAGTGCGCCCCAGAAGGGCTGGTCGGCGATGAACGGCACCGTCACCGAGACCACCCCCGCCCGCACGGCGGCGTGCGCCGTACCCGCGCCGCCGTGGTGCACGGCGACGCTGCAGCGGGGCAGCACCGCCGCGTGGGGCACGCCGGCGCGGACGAGGACGCCGTCGCCGGCCAGGTCCGCGGGGATCCGCAGGCCTCCCCAGCCCTCGGCCACGAGGACCCGGCGCCCGGTCGCGCGGACCGCGCTGACGACGGCCCGGCCGCGGGCGACGGGGTCGCCGGTGGCCATGGACCCGAACCCGGCGTAGACGACGTCGCCGGCCTCGAGGAAGGCGTCGAGCTCGGCGTCGAGCGGCTGGTCCGCCGGTGGGCGGTGCCAGGGCCCCGTGATCCGGGTGGTGTCCGGCCAGTCGGAGGGGCGGGGCAGGAGGACGCCGCTGACCGGCACGAGGGTCAGCGAGGGAGCCGGGAGCCGACCGCGCACGGGCACCCCGAGCCGGGCCCGGATCTCCCGCAGGGTCCCCGCGAACGGCCGGGAGGCGCCGGCCGCGGCCCGGTAGGTCAGCCGGTTGAACCGCCCCAGGTCCACCGTCGTGACCCCGGCGGCGGGGAACTCGCGGGTCGGTGTCAGCGTCGGGACGATCTCCACCAGCACGTGCGGGATCCCCAGGTGCGCCGCGGCGATCGGCGCGGAGAGCACCTTGGGGTGGTGGACGACCACGTCGGGGCGGAACGCCACCGCGGCCTCGGCCGCGGACCGCAGCATGGCGGCCATCAGGGGGCGGACCACGGAGCGGTAGGACCGCAGCGCCGCCCACGCCGACACACCCTGTTGCGCGACCAGAGCCGTGAAGTCCGCGTCGAGAGGGACGACGTCGACGCCGGCGCCCTCGGCCGCGTCGACGAAGTCGCGCGTCACGCCCAGCCGGACGTCGTGGCCGTCGTCCCGCGCCCGCCGCGCCAGCGCGAGGAAGGGCTCGACGTCCCCCCGGCTGCCGGCCGTCACCAGCATCATCCGCATCCCGGCCCCCACTCCGCGCCCCGTCGGGGTCCCGGTCAGCTTCCTCGCCGGCGGTGACCGCGGCCAGGGGTCGCGGTCCGGGCTCCCGTCACCGGGCCGGGGTCGCCCGCTCCTCCTCCGCCAGGCGGTCGGCGAACAGCGGCGGCAGATAGCGCAGCATCAGGGTCGACCACACCACGTGCGTGAGCACCGACGCCTGGATCCCCCCGGTGATCCGGCGCTGCTGGGCGAAGAGCAGGCCCATCGGCACGCTGGCCAGCACGAGCGCCGGGTTGCGGGTGGCGGTGGTGGCCAGGCCGTACACCGCGGTCGAGACGAGCACGGGCCGCCGGGCCCCCGCCGCCGCGTAGAGCGCGCCGCGGAAGAACACCTCCTCCGCCACGCCGTTCGCCAGCGTGGTGGTGAGCACGAGGGGGGCCGACCCCTGGTCGGCGTACCGGAGCACCGAGCCGATCGCCCGCGCCAGGACCGGGATCCGCCGGGCGACCAGCGCGGCGGCGTAGAAGGCCCCGAAGGCGCCGGCCCCCGAGACGACCGGCGTGAGCAGCGGCCGCTGCAGCCGGTCGCCGGGCCCGAACATCCGTCCCAGGTGCAGCGGCCCGGACGCCAGCCCCCCGGCGACCCAGGTGCCGGCGACGCCGAGGGTCAGCCCGTAGAACCGCGGCGAGCCCGGCGGGGTCGACAGCGACACCCCCAGCAGCGAGGCGCCCGCCACCGCGACGGTGCCGGTGACCCGCCGGCGCCGCCGGAAGGCCTCGTCGCTCTCCCAGTGGTCCCGCGGCACGCTCCGCAGCAGCGGCCCGGCTGCCCGCCGGACCCGGGCCTCCAGCGCCGCGAGGGCGCGGCGGCGGGTCACCGCCGCGCTCCGCGGCTGAGCCACCCGCCCCGCCGCTCCCCGATCCGCCGCCGGCGTTCCCGCGCCCGCTCGACCAGGGCGGTGAGCACCATCTCGTCGTAGTCCACCGGCTCGAAGGGGACGACCGAGCGGATGGCGGGGTCGGTGACGACCACCTCGTTGGTCATCGAGTCGATGAGCGAGCGACCGGTGGCCACGTCGACGTCGGTGACCAGTGACAGCCAGCGCGAGGACAGCCGCGGGCTGAGCAGCGGGACGGGCACGACGAACAGGTGCCGGTTCTGGATGTCGGCGACCCGGGTGAGCATCTGCAGGTAGGTGAGCACCTCCGGGCCCCCGACCTCGAACACCCGCCCGGCGGCCTGCGGCGCGTCGAGGACGCCGACCAGGTACCGGACGACGTCGGCGACCGCGATCGGCTGGGTCCGCGTGCCGACCCACCGGGGGGTGACCATCGCGGGCAGGTGGGCCACGAGCTGGCGGGTGATCTCCCACGACACCCCGCCGTGGCCGACCACGATGCCCGCGCGCAGCACGGTCACCGGCACCCCGCTGCCGGCCAGGAGCCGCTCCACCTCCCGGCGGCTGCGCAGGTGCGGGGACAACCGGTCGCCGTCCCGGCCCAGGCCCCCGAGGTAGACGATCCGGCCGACGCCGGCCGACGCGGCGGCACGCGCGAAGGCCCGCGCCGCGTCGGCGTCCTTGCGCTCGAAGTCCGCGTCGGCCAGGGAGTGCACGAGGTAGTAGGCGGCCTCCGCGCCCTCGAGCGCCTCCCGCAGCGACGCCTCGTCCCCGACGTCCCCCGCGACCGGCGTGCCGGCTCCCTCGTAGCCCCCGGGTCGGCGGGTCATGGCCCGGACCTCGTGGCCCTGCTCGTCCAGCGCGGTGGCCAGCCGGCCGCCCACGAACCCCGATGCACCGGTGACCAGCACTCGCACCGCCCCAGCCTGACGCGGACGGGCGACGCGCGCGACCCGGTCGCGCACCATCCGGCCGTGGCCCGGGGACCGGCTCCAGGTCAGTCCGACCAGGACGGTGGCCGCCTGCCGAGGAAGGCGTCCACTTCCTCGCGGGAGTCCCGCGCCGCGCCGAGCGCCACCGCCTCCTCGCGCTCGATGGCCAGGCCCTCGTCGAAGGGCAGGTCGACGCCCCCGGTGACGCTGCGCCGGATCGCCGCCAGCGCCCGCGCCGGCTTCCGGGCCAGCCCCGACGAGACCGATGGCGTGCGCCTCCTCGGCGCCGAGCAGGGTCCCGTCGTAGAGGAAGCGAGCGCCCGTGGCCGGCCCAGTGGCAGGCGTTGACCGGCGGCCGGTCGTACTCGATCGACCCCCACCCGGTCCTGGACCGTGACCCGCAGGAGGTCGGCCATGCGCCATCCTCACACCACGCCGGCTCGAGGACCGTCCGCCGGCCCGCCGCCCGCGCCGGCTCCCGACCTACCCTGGTCGTCGACCGCCTCGGCGTGGCCCGGTCACCGCAGGCTGGACGTCCGCCGCCTCCACCGGGTCCTCGCCGGGCGCCCACCCACCCGGAGAGGCCGAGCCGTGGCGCAGCGCGTGACCGACGAGGCCGTCCTCGTCACCGGAGCAACCTCGGGCATCGGGGCCGGCCTCGCCGCGCGCTTCCTCGCGCGCGGCGCCCGCGTCGTGCTGGTGGGCCGCGACCGGGACCGGCTGGAGACAGCCGCCGCTGCGCACCCCGCCGCGTCCGCGGTGGTCGTGGACGTCGCCGACCCGGAGTCGGTCACCCGCGGGATGGCGGAGGTGGCGGCGCACACCCCGGTCCTGACCACCCTCGTCAACAACGCGGGGATCCAGCGGGTGCTCGACTTCTCCGCCGTCGAGCCTCCCGGGCCAGCGGACGTCGCACCCGAGATCGCGACGAACCTCACCGGGCTGGTCAACGTCACCGCCGCCGCGCTCCCCCTGCTCCGTCGGGCCCGGCGGTCGCGCGTGGTCAACGTCGGCTCGGGCCTCGGCTTCGTGCCGCTGGCCAAGGCCCCCGTCTACTCGGCGACGAAGGCCGCGGTGCACTCCTTCACGGTGAGCCTGCGCCGGCAACTGGCCGGCTCGACGGTGCAGGTCGTCGAGATCATCGCGCCGGTCGTCGACACGCCGCTGCACCGCGACCTGCCGTCGACGCCGCCCATGGCCATGCCCCTCGACGCCTTCCTGGACAAGGCCGTGCGGGGCCTGGACGCCGGCCGGGACGAGATCGCCATCGGGCTCGGCCGCCTGTCCCGGCTCGGGGCCCGGCTGGCTCCGCGGCAGCTGTTCTCCCTGGTGAACAGCGGGGGCTGACCCTCGACCGGGCCCCACCGCCGGACCGACCACCACGCTGCCGCCGCGGCCGGACACCGTGGTGCCGGGTCCGCTCACGCACGCCTGCGCGAGACCCATCGACCTCGAGGGGGAGAGCTAGCGGAGACCCGGACTCCCGTCCCGGCCGGCCTCGGGTCCCGTCGCGCGACGCTGCAGGTCGTCGGCGAGGTAGCCGCTGACCAGTCGGTCGGCAGTCGAGGAGGTGGCCGAGAACCCGGTGACCGCCGCGACGAAGTCCGGACCGCTGAGGGCGGCCAGCTCGGTGTCCTCCAGCGCGCGCACGGTCGCCGTCCGCGGGACCGCGCGCAACAGCGCGATCTCGCCGAACGCGTCGCCGGGACCGAGCCGGCGCACCTCGTGTCCGTCGTGGACCACCGCCACCGAGCCGGACTCGACGACGTAGAAGTCGTCGCCCGGGTCACCCTCCCGGAAGACGTCGGTGCCCGTCCGGACCGACGTCCGGCGCAGGCGCTGGGCCAGCCCCTCGATCGCCGGGACGGGCAGCAGGCGGAGCATGTCGACGCGGCGGAGCAGGACGATCCGGTCCTTCCGCACCCCGATGTCCGCGTCGGTCGCCCGCAGTCCGGCCCAGCGCGCCGCGACCGCCAGCGGCAGGAGGCAGCCGACGACGACGAGCGCCCAGGCGCCACCGAGCCAGGAGGCCAGGACCGGGACCGCCAGCGACCCGAGCGCCAGCGCGAGGGAGAACACCGCCTCGGTCAGCGCGAGCACCCGTGCAAGCGTCTCGTCGGGCACCAGCCGCTGCAGCAGGGTGAACCCGGTGACGTCGACGAGCGCGTTGGCGGCGCCGACGACGAGGAACGCGCCGACCGCCGCGTAGCTGCCGGTCAGCAGGCCGACCAGGACCAGCGGCAGCCCCCACAGCGCGATCCCCGCGCCGAAGAGCGTGCCCAGCCGGGCGCTCCCCGCGGCACCGATCGACGCCATCGCCGCCACCAGGCCGCCCACCCCGAACGCCGCCCACAGCAGCCCGACCCCCGGCCGGCCGAGGTCGGTGAGGTCGACCGCCACCACGACCGCGAGCACCGTCAGGGTGCCGCGGACGAGGCACTGCACGCCGCCGAGGAGGATCACGTCCGCCGCCCGGGGGCGCCGGCGCAGTTCGCGGAGACCGTCGGCGACGTCGGCGAGCACGCCGGGGCGCCCGGCCCGCCCGCTGGCCGCCGGGCGCGGGGACTCGTAGCGCAGCGCAGCGGCCAGCAGACCGGCGACGGCGGCGAGCAGGGCCACCACACCGAACGCGGCGGCCGCGCTCCACTCCGCGAGCAGGACGGCAGCGGCCAGCGGGCCGACCAGCGCCGCCACGCCGTCCAGGATGGAGCGGACCGCGTTCACACCCGCCAGCTCCTCCGGCGTGGTGCACAGCGTGGGGAACAGGGCGCCGAGCACCGGCCGGTAGCCGGCATGGCACACCGTCGAGACCGTCAGCAGCGCGTACACGAGCAGCGGCTGCCCGGCCGCGGCCGCTGACCCGGCCCCTGCCGCGGTCACCGCCCTGAGGGTGCACGTCACCACGAGCAGCCGGCGGCGGTCGACCCGGTCGGCCAGCGCGCCCAACCACGGGAGCGCGACCGTCGTGGGCAGCACCCGCAGGAACCCGATGACGCCGACGCCCACCGCCCCGTCGGTGTCGAACGCGTACACCGTCATCGCCGTGAGGAGGAGGAACTCGCCCGTCCACGCCGACACCGACGACAACTGAGCCAGCCGGAGGTTGCGGTTGCCCGCCACCGTGGCCCACGCCTCGCGGTAGGCACCCGCCACGGCGCGCACGCTAGCAGCGCAGCGGCGTCCCGAGGGGACTCCCCGCAGCCCAGGGGCGGTACGGTGCACCCTCGACCAGCCGGCCGGGCCCCGGTCCCGGTCCAGCCCACGAGCAGCGAAGTCGACGGTGACCGGTGGCGGACGACCCCTCGACCCCAGGTCTCGGTGGGCGGCGTCCGCGCGTGCTGGGCGTCTTCGCCCACCCCGACGACGAGACCGTCTGCGCCGGCGGCACCTTCGCGAAGTACGCGAGTGCCGGTGCCGACGTCCGTGTGGTCTCCCTGACCAGGGGCGGTGCCGGCCAGATCCGGGACGCCGACGTGGCCACCCGCGCCACCCTGCGCGCGGTCCGCGAGCGGGAGCTCGCCGCGGCCGGGGAGGAGCTCGGGCTCGCCGGGACGAGGTGCCTCGACCACCCCGACGGCGGCCTCGGCGCCGTCGACCGCCGGACCCTGACCGACCTCGCGTCGGACCTGCTCGGGGAGTTCGACCCCGAGGTGGTGGTCACCTTCGGCCCGGACGGGTTCTCCGGACACCCGGACCACGTCGCCGTCGGGGCTGCCGTCACCGCGGCCTGCCAGGAGCGGCAGGCCGCGGCGCCGGTCCGGCTCTTCCACTGCCACCTGCCCCGCAGCGGGATGCTGCTGCGCGACCGGCTGGCCACCTGGGTCGTCGAGCTGACGACCCGCTTCAAGGGCACGCGGGACTTCGTCCGCGCCCTCTCGGTCTTCTCGCGCGAGACGAGTGCGCTTGGTTACGCGGCCGACTTCGTCAACGTCGAGTGGTTCCCCGCCGGCTCCTACCTCATCGAGCAGGGCGAGGCCGCGACGGTGATGCACTTCCTCCTGTCAGGGCACGTCGAGATCCGCCGCGAGGGCGAGGACGGCACCGTCCGGGTGGTCGACCGGTCGGGCCCCGGCGAGTTCCTCGGTGAGCAGGGCATCGCCACCGGCCGGCCGCGCAACGCACACGTGGTCGCCCTCGACGACGTCACGAGCCTGACCTTCCTGGCCTCGGACCCCGCCTCGCTCGGCGGACCGGACGAGCAGGCCCTTCTCCGGAGCAGGTCGCTCCCCTCGGGCGACCGGGTCGACCCCCGGGTGAGCACGCGCATCGACGTCTCGGACTTCGTCGGCCACAAGGTCCGTGCCACCGCCGCCCACCGCTCCCAGTACCCCATCGACCCGACGATGTTCCCCGAGTCGATCCTCCGGGAGATGTTCGGCGCCGAGTACTTCATCCAGGTGCTGCCGGAGAGGCAGCTGAGGACCTCGCTCTTCGACGACTAGGTCCGCCTCGCCGGACGCCGCCGGGCGCCCGGCGAGGACTGCCGCCGGCGACCTGCCAGGCGCTAGGGTCCGGCATGACGACCCGGCGTGCACTGCTCCTGATCGCCGACATCGGCGGCTACACGCAGTACATGCAGTTCCACCGGAGCATCCTCGGGCACGCGGAGGCGGCCACCCAGCGCATGCTCGACAGGGTCGTCGGTGCGGCGCGGGACTTCGACCTGATCGAGATCGAGGGCGACGCGGCGTTCCTCTCCCGGGACGCCGAGGGTGTGGACGGCCCCGCTGCGCTGTCCGCCGTCACCCGCGCCGTCGTCGCCATGCACCAGGCCTTCCACCGGGAGCGCCGGTACGTCGAGCTGAACATGTGCCCCTGCGGCAGTTGCACGCAGACCAACGGCCTGACGCTGAAGTTCGTGGCACACGTCGGGGAGGTCGCCACCCAGACGATCAGACGCCGGACGAAGCTCGTCGGCGTGGACGTGATCTACGTGCACCGGCTGCTCAAGAACGCCGTCGACGTCCCGGAGTACCTCCTCGTCTCCGACGACCTCCACCGTGGCGGCGGCACCGCCGCCACGGGCCTGGCGATGCGGGAGATCCCCCAGGACCTCGAGGGCATCGGTCCGGTGCGGACGTTCTTCGTGGACGTCACCGACATGGCCGCGCCGCCGGCGCTGCCGGACCCCTCCTGGCCCCGCCGCCTCGGCAGCACGCTGGGCATGGTCGGCCGGGGCCTCCCGCACGTCCTCCCCCGCCGGCGCGTCCGGACGCTCGCCGCAGCCGGCTGACGCCTCCGGCACGGCCGGTCGAGCGGTCCACCGCCGTCGTCCGCAGGCGCACCCGTCGGCCGGCGACCGGGCACCTACCGGAAGAGGTCCCAGAAGCTGCCCGAGGTGTCCCACGGCCGCCCGCCGCCGTTCCCCGCCTCGGGCAGGGCGTGCCGGACCAGGAACAGCCCGGCCACGAACGGCAGGATCCCGACCCCGAAGCCGATGCCGCCGAGCAGGGCGCGTCCGGGGTCCACGATCGCCAGCACCAGGCCGCCGATCGAGACCGCCAGTCCCGTTCCGATCCCCACGACGCCCCACACCGTCCGCGCCCGCATGCCACTCCTCCCGTCGAGCGGAGCACTGTCACACACCGCACCGCCGATCGGGCGGCCGGGCGGGCCGGATCGCACGATGGTGGTGTGCTCTCCGTTGCTCTGGCGCGCGCCCTGCAGGACGCGGGGCTCCAGTGGACCCCCGCGCGCGGCGACAGCTTCGTCATCCCCGACCGGGACATGGACGCCGACGTCTTCGTGCTCTCGGACATGACCATCGAGGTCCACCGGTTCCCCACCGGGCCGGTGATCGGCTTCAACGGCACCACCGAGTGGGCGCTCGACGCGGTCGAGCAGTCCGAGACGCTGTGGGTGCCCGCCGAGCACCAGCTCCGTGAGCTGCTCGGCGACGCGTTCGCCGGGCTGGCGCCGACCGGCGACGGCTACCGGGTCACCCTCCGGGTCGACGGCGCGACGAGCGGACACGAGGGTCGAGACCCGGCCGAGGCCTACGCACGGGCGCTGCTCCACCTGATGAGGTCCCGGCGCGGCGTCTGAGGACGCGCTCCGGGGAGGTGGACTCCGTCACCGGCCCGGCGGGACCATGCCGGACGGGACCATGCCGGGCGGGACCCAGGGAGGCGACGTGACCGGTTACGCGCTCGAGATCACCGCCGAGGAGGTCCGGCGCTACCGGATGATGGCCGACCGGGCCCGCAGCGAGGAGGCCCCCCACTGGCGCGCCGCCGGCATCGTGCCCGGCGCGACGGTCGCCGACGTCGGCTGCGGTCCCGCGGCGGTCGCCGTCGTCATCGCGCGGGTCGTGGGCCCGGAGGGTCGCGTGGTCGGCGTGGAGCCCGACGCGTCGGCGCGCGCGGCCGCGCGGCGGGTGGTCGCCGACTCCGGTGCGGGCAACGTCGAGGTGCGGGAGGGCACCGGCACCGCCAGCGGGATCGCGCCGGGATCGGTGGACGTCGCGCTGATGCGCCACGTGCTGGCGCACAACGGCGGCCGGGAGCAGGCGATCGTCGACCACCTCGCCTCCCTGGTGCGGCCGGGCGGAGCGGTCTACCTCGTCGACGTGGACGGGACCGCGAGACGAGCGCTCGACACCGAACCGGAGCTCGCCGACCTCGAGGAGCGCTACGACGAGTTGCACCGCCGGCGGGGCAACGACCTCCGGGTCGGCCTGCAGCTGGCCCGCCTGCTCGAGCGCGCCGGCCTCGACGTCGAGCTGCACGAGGGCCGGTACCTGATCGCGCCGCTCCCGCCGGGCGTGCGCCCGCCGGCGTGGGCGGCCCGCGACGCCCTGCTGGCCGACGGTCTCGCCGGGCCCGACGACGTCCGCCGCTGGGAGGCGGCCTTCGAGCGGATGGACGCCGCGCCCGTCCGCCCGACCGTGTTCGCGCCCTACTTCGTCGGCATCGGCCGCCGTCGTCGCCGAGCGGGGTAGCCGGAACCCCGGGAGCTCGAATTGACACCGGTGCCGGGTGACGCTTCCGTGAACGGGCCGGAAACTCGCCCCCGACGAAGCGAGGACCTCGTGGCCCACACCAGCGGCAGCGCCAGCACCGTCGACGAGGAGGACACCGGGCTCCGGAGGTCCATCACCGGCGGGCAGCTGTTCTTCTACACCCTCGGTGACGTCCTCGGCTCCGGGATCTACGTCCTGATCGGCCTGGTCGCCGCCGCCGTCGGCGGGGCGTTCTGGATCGCGTTCGCCCTCGGCGTCACCGTCGCGGCCATCACCGGCGCCGCCTACGCCGAGCTGGTGACCAAGTACCCCCAGGCCGCCGGCGCCTCGCTCTACATCAAGAAGGCCTTCGGCAGCACGGCGCTGACCTTCCTGGTCACCGTGTCGTTCCTGTCGGCCAGCTTCGCGGCGACCGGCTCGCTGGCCACCGGGTTCGCCTCCTACTTCGCCACGCTCTGGGACGGCCCGCCGGCGTTGCTCGTGTCCCTCGTGTTCGTCCTCGCGCTGGTGGTCGTGAACTTCATCGGCATCACCGAGTCGGTGGTGATGAACATGCTGATGACCTTCGTCGAGGTCGCCGGCCTGCTCATCATCATGGTCATCGGCGTCTGGTTCATCGCCCAGGGCGACGCCGACTTCGGGGTCCTCGCCGACATCAGCGTCTCGGGCAACCCCGCGCTCGCGGTCCTCGCCGGCATCGCCTTCTCCTTCTTCGCGATGACCGGCTTCGAGAACACGGCCAACGTCGCCGAGGAGACGATCGAACCGCACCGGAACTTCCCGCGGTCCCTGGTCGGCGGGATGGTCGTGGCCGGCCTCGTCTACGTCCTGGTGTCCATGGCCGCCGCCCTCACCGTGCCCACCGACCAGCTCGCCGAGTCCGACGCGGCGCTGCTCGAGGTCGTCAGGCAGGGCATCCTGCCCTTCTCGACCGACTTCATGACCACGCTGTTCTCGATCATCGCGCTGATCGCGATCACCAACACCACCCTGGTCACGATCGTCACCCAGCCGCGGATCCTCTACGGCATGGCCAAGGAGGACGTCGTCCCGGGCGTCTTCGCGAAGATCCACGCCACCCGCCGCAGCCCCTGGGTGGGGCTGCTCTTCAGCGCGGTGGTGGTCGGGGCCCTGCTCATCGCCGGCAGCATCTTCGTCAGTGCCGGCGGCATCGACCTGGTCAACACCCTCGCCCTGGTCACGGTCGTGCTCCTCCTGGCCATCTACGCCCTCGTGATCGTGGCCTGCCTCAAGCTGCGCGGGCGGGACGAGGACGAGCGCACCTACCGGGCCAACACGCCCCTGTTGATCCTGGGGCTGCTCGGCAACCTGGCCATCCTCGGGTTCGCCGTCTACGACGACCCGTCGTCGCTGATCTGGTGTGCCGGGCTCATCGCCGTCGGCGTCGTCCTCTTCCTCATCGAGTACACCGTCGGCTCGCGCAACCGCCCCCCGGGCGCCCGGCGCGGCGATCCCGAGGCCGTCGTCCGGAAGGACGTCTGAGATGCACGTCGTCGTCGCCACCGACGGGTCGCCGCAGTCGCTGGCCGCGGCCCGCCACCTCACGTCCTTCGCCGACCCCGCGAAGATCGACACGATCTCGGTCGTGGCGGTGCTCCGGCCGCTGGCCTCGGTGGCCTTCGCCGACGAGATCTCGGAGGCCGAGCACCACGAGGTCGGCGAGGGCGCCGGCAGCTTCCGCGAGGCGGCGCAGCGTGCCGTCGACGCGGTGGCGGCCGTCTTCGACGGCTGGGGACCGGAGGTCGGCAGGCAGATCCGCAGCGGGTCGCCCGCCGCGGAGATCATCAAGGCGGCGACCGAGCACGACGCCGGGCTGATCGTGATGGCGGCCGGCGGACGCGGGCTCAGCGACGTGATCCTCCTCGGCAGCACCGCCCAGCGGGTGCAGCACTACGCACCCTGCCCGGTGCTCGTCGTCCGCCCCGCCCCCCGGGCGAGGAAGGCCGTCCGGGGCCCGGCGTGACCCCGCGACCGGCACCGGACGACGTCCGGCGCATCGTGCTGCTCGGGCCACCCGGCTCCGGCAAGGGCACCCAGGCCGCGCTGCTCGCCGAGGCGCTCGGCGTGCCGGCGGTGTCGACCGGGGAGCTGTTCCGCGCCCACGTCGCCGCCGGGACCGAGCTCGGCCGGACCGTGGCGGCGTACGCGAACGTCGGTGACCTCGTCCCGGACGACGTCACGACGGCGGTGCTCGTCGAGCGGCTGGAGGAACCCGACTGCGAGCACGGGTACCTCCTCGACGGCTTCCCCCGGACGGTGGCCCAGGCCGAGCGGCTGCGCGAGGAGCTGCGGGCCCGGGCCACGCGCCTGGACGCCGTGGTCGACCTCGAGGTCGGCGACGCCGAGCTGATCCGGCGGATGGCGGCGCGCCGGGTGCTCGTGGACGGCGCCTGGGTCGCGCGCGAGGACGACCGGCCCGAGACGGTGCGGCACCGGCTGGAGGTCTACCGCGAGCAGACCGCCCCGCTGGTCGACTTCTACGCCGCCGAGGGGATCCTGCGGCGGGTCGACGCCGACGGCGAGGTGCCCGTGGTCGCCGCACGGGTGCTCGCCGCCCTCGGCCGGGGTGCGCCGGGAACGGCAGGGCCCCCGGTCGGGTAGCGGGCCCGATCGGTCAGCCCCCGCGGCGCACCAGCTCCCGCGCGGCCCGCTCGACGTCGCTCTCGGAGACCAGCACGTGCAGGGCGGCGTCGCCGAGCGGGATGAAGCTGTCGGCGCTGGTCACCCGGGCCATCCGGCCGGTGAAGCCGGCGTCGACCAGGGCCGCCAGCACGCCCTCGGACACACCGCCGGAGCGGCGGGTCTCGTCGACGACCAGGACACGGCCGGTCGCCTCCGCCTCCCGCACGACGTCGGCCACGGGCAGCGGCGCCAGCCAGCGCAGGTCCACCACCCGGCACCCGATCCCCTCCTCGGCGAGGCGGGCCGCGACCCGGAGGCTCATGTGCAGGCCGTTGGCCCACGTGACCAGCGTCAGGTCGGTCCCGTCGCCGTGGGTGCGCGCCCGGCCGATCGGCACGTGGTGCTCGGCCCACTCCCCCGGCGGGCGGTACGGCGCGGTCCACCCGTCGTCGCCCTCCGCGTGCAGGTCACGGGTGTGGTAGAGCGCGATCGGCTCCAGGAAGACGCACACGGCGCCGTCGACCGCCGCCGCCGCCGCGCAGGTGCGCAGCATCGCCGCGGCGTCGTCGGGTCGCCCCGGCGAGGCGACGACCAGGCCCGGGACGTCGCGCAGCACCCCGACGGCGTCGTCGTTGTGGAAGTGACCGCCGAAGCCCTTCTGGTACCCGTAGCCGGCGATCCGGACGACCATCGGGTTGCGGTACTGCCCGTTGGAGAAGAACTGCAGGGTCGCCGCCTCGCCGCGCAGCTGGTCCTCGGCGTTGTGCAGGTAGGCCAGGTACTGGATCTCGGGGATCGGCAGCAGGCCGGAGACGCCGGCGCCGAGGCCGAGCCCGAGCACGGTCTGCTCGTCGAGCAGGGTGTCGAAGACCCGGGCGGCACCGGCCTTGCGGAGCAGGCCGCGGGTCACCCCGTAGACGCCGCCCTTGGCCGCGACGTCCTCCCCGAAGACCAGGGCGCCCGGGTGGCGTGCCAGGACGTCGAGCAGCGCCCGGTTGATCGACTGCGCCAGCGTCATCGGCGGCTCGTCCTCGGGCAGCGTGCTCCCGAACAGGGCGGCGCGGCGCTCGGGCGGCGCGGCCTCGGCGGCGACCCTGGCCACCTCCTGCGGCGTGGCGGGCGCGAGCGGCGCCACCACCTCCGCGGCCGACCCCAGCCGGGGCAGGCCGGCGACCTCCCGGGCGAGGTCGAGCACCCGGGACCGCATCCCCTCGTAGCGGTCGAGCACCTCGGCCGGCGTGAGCAGCCCGGTGTCGACGAGCAGCCGGGCGGTGCCGAGCAGCGGGTCGCGGCGCAGGTCGGCGGCGATCTGGTCGGCCCGCCGGTAGGCGCTCTCGACGTCGGTGCCGGCGTGCCCCATGAGCCGGACCGTCCGCAGGTGGAGGAACGCCGGCCGGCGGTGCCGCCGGACCCAGTCCGCCGCCCGCCGGGCCGTGACGACGGCGTCGAGCAGGTCGGCGCCGTCGGCGGCGAAGTACTCCAGCCCCGGGCGGCTGCCGTAGGCGTGCGCCACCCAGCCGTCCGGGGTGGGCACGCTGATGCCGATGCCGTTGTCCTCGCAGACGAGCAGCAGCGGCATCGGCAGCCCCCGGAACCCGACCTGCACGGCGGCGTTGATCGCGCCCACGGCCGTCGAGTGGTTCGCCGAGGCGTCCCCGAAGCTGCAGACGGTGACGGCGTCGCGCGGGTACTCCCCCGCCAAGCCGAGCTTGCGGACGCGGTCGATCGAGAACGCCATGCCGAGGGCGCGGGGCAGGTGGGAGGCGATCGTCGACGTCTGCGGCAGCACGGCGAGGTCGCGGCGGCCGAAGACCTTGTGCCGGCCGCCCGAGATGGGCTCCTCGGCGGCCGCGACGATGCCGAGGAGGACGTCGCGCAGCGGGTCCGAGCCGCCGGCCACCTGGCCCGCCCGCTCGAGGAAGAAGGCGCCCGAGCGGTAGTGCAGCAGCGCGGGGTCGGTCGGGCGCAGCGCGGCCGCCACGGCCGCGTTGCCCTCGTGCCCGGACGAGCCGATCGTGTAGAAGCCCTCGCCCCGGGCCCGCAGCCAGCGGGCGGCCAGGTCCAGGTGCCGGCTGCCCAGCTGGGCGTCGAACAGCCGGAGGACCTCCTCGGCGGGGACGTCCGGGGGCAGCACCGCCCGGTCGCCGCCGCGCGCGGCACCGTCGAGGCCCTTGACCGTCTCGATGAGGTGTTCGTCGACCTGCTCCACCGGAACACCTTGTCCCGCGGGGACGGCCCGGTCCAGCACCGCCCCGGGGACGGCCGCCGAGTCGCCCCCGGCCACCTCGACAGCCGGCGCCGCCCGGCGGCATCCTCGCGGTGGGTGGTCGCCATCTGCAGCCGCACCCGGCCGGCCCGCGGTCGGCAGGAGGGAGCCGACGTGCCCGCTCCCGAGTTCCACCTGCGGTCCTACCCGCTGCCCGACGACGTGCGCGCGCACGCCGCGGCGGCGGAGGACGCCGGCTGGGACGGGCTGCTGCTGACCGACACGCAGAACCTCAGCATGGACGTCGTCGGGTCGCTGTACCTGGCCGCCTCGGCCACGTCGCGGCTGAGGCTCGGCACCGCCGTGACCAACCTCGTCACCCGCCATCCCGCGGTCGTGGCGTCGACGTTCGCCACCCTGCACCACGTCACCGGGGGACGGGCGCACCTCGGGGTCGGCCGCGGTGACACGGCGCTGGAGCTCGTGGGGCTCCGGCCGCCGTCGGCGCACGGCTTCGAGCAGCAGCTCGGCCGGCTGCAGACCTACCTGCGAGGCGGCACGGTCGACGTCGACGGGTTCGGCAGCCGGATCACGTGGCTGCCGGTCGCCGGCGACGAGGCGGTCCCCGTGGACGTGTTCGGCTCCGGGCCGCAGGTCATCGGAGCCGCGGCACGGCAGGCGGACCGGGTCACCGTGACCGTGGGCGCCGAACCCGAGCGGGTCGCGTGGGCGGTGCGGACGGCACGGGAGGCGCGCGCGGCCGCCGGGCTCGACCCGCAGACCCTCGACGTCGGTGCGTTCGTCGTGGTGGGCGTCGGCACCGACCAGGACGCGCTGGAGGAGCTCGTGCGCGGCAACGCGAGCATCTCCGCCCACTTCCAGCGCGGCGCCCGCTCGTCCCTGTCGACGGCCGACGCCGCCGTCGTCGCCGACGTCAGCGCGCACTACGACACCTACCACCACGGGCTGGAGCACGCGACGCAGGCCGAGACGCTGTCCGGTGGGTTCCTGCGGCGGTTCTGCGTCATCGGCGGTCCCGACGAGTGCGTGGAGCGGCTGCGCGGGCTGATCGGGCTCGGCCTGTCCCACGTGACGGTCGTGGGCGGGTCCCGGGACATCGACCCCGGCGTGCGCGAGCGCTCCGACCGCCTGGTCGCCGAGGAGGTGCTGCCCGCGCTGCGGTCGCCGTGAGGGCGACCGCCCGGTGTGCGCCGCCGGTGTCCGGGCCCTGGACGCCGTCAGCCGGCCAGCGCGAAGGTGGTGCCCTTGCTGTTGGCCGCGGACGTCGGGTCCCCGGTCGCCGAGGTGGTGCCCGCGGAGACTGCGGACACGGCGTCCCCGCGAGGAGCCACCACGGTGGCGTCGGCGAGGCCCGCGGCGAGCCCCACGGCGCCCGTGGCGCTGACCAGGACGACGGCGAGGCGACGGCGGAGAGGCATGCGCACAGCCTGGCCGGGGGCTGCAGAGGACCTGCAGAGGCGCCGTCCCGGGGCGGGGCTCCGGCCCGCCGAGGGGGATCAGTTCCGGCTGCCGCCCGGCGCCACGACGATCTCGTCCGCCGTCAGCGCGGCGACCTCGTCGACGTGGCGGGCCGACCCGTCGAGCAGGTCGGCGCTCGTCAGGGCCTCGGCCGCCAGTTGCCGCGCTCTCAGCCGGGCGAACTCCCGGGCCACCTCGCGCAGGCGTCCGGCATCGCGGCCGAGCGCCGCGTGCCCGTGGCCGAGCATGGCCGTCGCCAGGGGCGCGTCGAGTGCGTCCGCGGCTCCCCGGAGCAGGGGCACGGCCGCTTCCGGACGGCCGAAGCGGACGGCGTCGTGCGCGAGGACCGCCGTGTACAGCGGCACGTGCTCGGCCACCTCCGCGGCGACGCGCAGGGCCTCGCGGGCGGCGGCATCCGGCCCGGACGAGCGGACCAGCAGCCAGGCACGCGCGCGGTCGGCCATGACCGTGCTCTTCTGCTCCCCGGCGCGCAGGTCGCGGTCATAGTGGTCCAGGTGGCGCTCGGCCGCCGCCCCGTCACCGGCCATGGCCGCGGTCAGCGCCGCCGTGGAGACGGCGAACGAGTAGACGTTCATCACGTCCCGACGGCGGAGCAGGGGCAGCGCGTCCTCGGCCATCCACCGCGTCGTCCGGGTGACCGACCCGGCGAGCGCGGCGACGGCCGCGGCGGAGAAGGTCCACAGCCCGGCCCAGTCCGGGTGCTCGGCACCCGCCACGGCGCGCTCTGCCCGGTCGATGCAGTCCCGCACGGCGGCGTCGGGCTCGCCGCCGAACGACCGCACCTGCTCGTGGGCGAGTTCCAGCCACATCAGGGCGAGCGGGCGGGGGGCCGGGATCGCGGCCCGCGCGGCCGAGGCCCGCCGGACGGCCGCCGCGGCGACGGGGTGCGGCCCGGCGAAGGAGGCGGCGAACGCGGCCACGCAGTCGGCGGCGAAGGCCGTCTCGAGCGGCGCGTCGGGCGACCGCAGGGACAGGGCGAGGTCGCGGGCGACGGTCCACTCCCCGGTGAAGCCCTTGAGCTCGGCGCTGGCCAGGCGTAGGGCGCGCCCGGCCTCGGTGCCGGACAGCCGCCGCTGGGCCTCGTCGACGAGGGCGAAGGCCCCCTGGGCGTCGTTGCCGTAGAGCCGGCCGCGGGCCTGGCTGATCACGATGCCCGCGTCGTCCTCGTCCGAGGCGGCCCGCTCGCCGGCCTGCCGGTAGAGGTCCTCGACCAGGTCGAGCCGGCCCAGCGCGGCTGCCGACTCAGCTCCGACGAGGGCGGCCGTGGTGCCGGCTCCGGCGTCGAGGGCGGCCCGTGCCAGCCGGAGCGCGAGGTCGTGGTCGCCGCCGGCCTGCGCCCGCTGTGCGCCCACCTGCAGGAGGGACCCGTCGACGGCGACGCCGCCGTCGAGGCACAGCACGGCGTGCTGGACGGCGTACCCCTCGGCGAGGGCGGACCCGGTGAAGGCCTGCGCGAGGCGGGCCGAGACGTGCCGCCGGCGGAGCCGGGGCATCCGGGCGCGGACCACCTCGCCGTAGATGGGGTGGGCGGGCAGGACGACGGCGGCGCCGGCCGCGTCGTCGACGCGGACGAGGTCGTGCAGCTCGAGACCCAGGACGGCCTCCGGCGACGCGACGCGGTCCAGCACCGGGAGCGGCACCGGCTCGGCGATCGCGACGGCCTCCAGGGCTCCGGACTCCTCCGGCCCCAGGCCGCGCAGGCGCTCCCCCACGATGTCCAGCAGCCGGTCGGAGGGCCGGAAGCCGCCGCCGAGCGACCACTCGCCGTCCCGGCGGGTCAGTGCTCCGGACGCCAGGGCCCCCCTGAGCAGCTCCCGCAGGTACAGCGGGCTCCCGCCGGCCAACCGGAGGACGCGGCTGCGCGCGGCCGTGGCGAGCGGGCTCCCGAGGGCCGCGTCGAGCAGCCGGCCCATCTCGGGGTCGGGCAGCGGGTGGAGGTCCACCCGCTCGATCACCCCGTCCTTCCACAGGTCGACCAGCGGATCGGCCTCCTGGGCGCGCTCCGTCGCGAGGAGGAACGCGCTCGACGCGCGGACGACCTGGTCGACCACGGTGATCGTGGCGGGGTCGGCGAGGTGGGCGTCGTCGAGGGAGACGACCAGTCGTCCGGCTCCGGCAGCCCGCGCGACGAGGGCGCTCACCGTCGAGTGGACGAGGTCTCCCGGGAGGAGGTTCGTCGACCCGCCGTGCCCCGCCGCCGACACGACGTGGGCCATGCAGCCGAGCGGGATCTCCCGACCGCTGCTGGTCGCGGAGAGACGGAGCGTGGGGTGCCCGGCGTCGGCGTGCTCGCGGACGAACTCCGCGGACAGGCGCGACTTCCCCACCCCCGGCGGCCCCACCACCACGGCTCCACCGCCCCCGGAGGCGAACAGGTCCCGCAGCCGGGTCAGCTCCGCCTGCCGGCCGCGGAGTTCCCACTCCCCCCAGGCGGCGGTCGCCGGGTCCTGTTCCGGCCGCGGCGCCTCGCCCCGCCGCGGCCCCGCCGCGGACGTCCTCGGGCGGACCGGAGTCCGTGGCGGGGCGAGGGCCGGGTGGTGGAGGCTCGCGCACCCGCTGAAACACCC
>NZ_JBJGYY010000054.1:0-26563 GCF_054050235.1 Geodermatophilus sp. SYSU D00696
TGTTACGGCGGCCATGGCGAGAGGGAAACGCCCGGTACCATTCCGAACCCGGAAGCTAAGCCTCTCAGCGCCGATGGTACTGCCCTGGAGACGGGGTGGGAGAGTAGGACGCCGCCGGACAACCATTTCCCGTGAAGGGCCCTCACCACTCGGTGAGGGCCCTTCCGGCATTCTCGGAACGGCACACGGACCCGATGACGTTCCCTTGCCCGTCAGCGCCGGCGGACCTCCTTGGTCGTCGCCCCGACGTTGTCGGCGAACCAGGCGTTCAGCGCCGTCAGGTCCCGCCAGGCGTCGCGGACGTGGTCGAGCGCGGCGGGTCCGTGCAGCCAGTCCGCGTACTCGAACAGCCGTCCCGCGTGCAGCGAGCGGTGCCGCAGCAGGTCGGCGCGGTCGTCGTCGACGGCGTAGCCCTTCGGGACGCGGCTCAGTCGGTCGCCGTCGACCACCCAGCCCGCGGCCGCCAGGCGGTGCACCTCGTCGCGCAGGCGGGGTCCCTGGACGTCGTCGGCCACGGCGCGGCGGAAGCGGTCGACCTGGTCGGACTCCAGTCGCCAGGCGCCACCGGCCACCCGCAGCCCCTCGGCGGAGATCTGCACGTACCAGGCGCCCGCGCCACGGCCCTCCGGCACCACCACGGCGCCCTGGTGGGTCTTGTACGGCGTCTTGTCGTTGCTGAACCGGACGTCGCGGTAGGGACGGAAGAGCTTGGCCGGACCGAACTCCGGCGCCAGCGCGTCGACGAGGGCCTGCATCGGTGCGCGGACGCAGGAGTCGTACACCGCCTTCGAGCGGGTCCAGTACGTCTTGGAGTTGTCGGCCTCCAGGCCCTCGTAGAAGACCAGTCCCTCGTCGGGGAACCCGGCAAAGGTCACGTGACGTCCTCCAGGAGCGTGTGCCAGCGGGTCTCCCGCAGCGGGGTGCCTCCCGCGTCCAGCGTGCGGACCCAGCCGTCCCGGTCCCAGCCGGCCGACTCCAGGAACCGGGCGGTGACCGCGTCGGCCTCGGCCACCCAGGTCTGCAGCCGTGCCACGCCGGTCGACCGCGTGAGGTCCGCGACGGCCGCGAGCAGCCGGCTGCCGTGCCCGCGCCGTCCCCAGCGCGGCTCGACGAGCAGGACGGCGAGCTCGGTGGTCGGCCCGGCCGGGTGCGGGCGCTCGTCGGGTGCCAGCTCCGCGGGGGCGTAGGCGGCGAAGCCGACGACGCGGCCGTCGTCGAGTGCGACGAGGACGCCGTGCCCGGGCGTCGGCGGCGAGGCGACGGCGGCCGTCCACGCCTCCGTGGCGGCCGCACCGTCCCAGCCGTCCAGCACCGCCGCGGGCAGCGTCGCCGCCGTGCGCCAGGCCTGCTCCTGCACGTGCGCCATCGCCGCCGCGTCGCCGGGCACGGCCGGCCGCACCGACACCTCCGCGGTGCCGGTCAGCCGTGGGAACGGGGGCCGGGGGTCCACGCGGGCAGCCTAGGGCGGACACCCGCGCGCGGATCGTCACTGGTCCGGGGCAGGATCGGGTCGTGGCCGCCCCGACCGCCGAACGGCTCCCCGCCGCGCTGGCCCGGCGCATCGCCCTGGCCGCGCAGGGCTTCGCCGAGCCGCGGCCGGCCGGCGCCGTCGACAGCCGCCGCCTGCGGCGCCTGACCGACCGGCTCGCCGTCGTCCAGATCGACTCGGTGAACGTGCTGTCCCGCTCGCACTACCTGCCGGCGTTCAGCCGGCTCGGCGCCTACCGCCGTCCCGTCCTCGACGACTTCGTCGCCCGCCGCCACGAGGTGTTCGAGTACTGGGCGCACGAGGCGTCCTACCTGCCCGTGCGGCTGCACCCGTACCTGCGCTGGCGGATGGCCGCGGCCGAGGAGCACGCCTGGGGCTCGATGGTCCGCATCCAGCGGGAGCGGCCCGGCTACGTCGCCGAGGTGCTCGACCGGGTCCGCGAGGCCGGGCCGACCAGGGCCAGCGACCTCGCCGAGCCCCGCCCCGACCGGCCCGGGAGCATGTGGAACTGGCACGCGGGCAAGGTGGCCCTCGAGTGGCTCTTCTACACCGGCGTCCTCACCGCGCGGGCCCGGACGACGTCGTTCGAGCGGGTCTACGACCTCACCGAGCGCGTGCTGCCCGCCGCCGTCGTGCAGGCACCCACCCCGGAGCCCGCCGACGCCGTCCGGGAGCTGGTGCGCACCGCCGCCCGTGCGCTCGGCGTGGCCACCGAGCGCGACCTGCGTGACTACTTCCGGCTGCGCCCGGCGCCCGCCCGGCAGGCGATCGCCGAGCTGGAGGAGACCGGCGAGCTGGTCCCGGTCGAGGTCGCCGGCTGGGGGGCGCCGGCCTGGCTCGACCCGGCCGCGCGGCGCCCGCGGTGGATCCGCGCGCAGGCGCTGCTCTCGCCGTTCGACTCCCTGGTCTGGGAGCGGCCGCGGGTGGAGCGCATCTTCGGCTTCCGCTACCGCCTGGAGATCTACACCCCGGCGGCCCAGCGGGTGCACGGCTACTACGTCCTGCCGTTCCTGCTGGGCGACCGGCTGGTGGCCCGCACCGACCTCAAGGCCGACCGGCAGGCCGGCGTGCTGCGCGTCCAGGCCGTCCACGCCGAGTCCGGCGTGGATCGCGCCGACGTGGCCGCCGCGCTGGCCGACGAGCTGCGGCTGATGGCCGACTGGTCCGAGCTCGACGGCGTCGCCGTGGCCGACCGCGGGGACCTGGCGGCCGACCTCACCGCCGCGCTGCCTGCTCCCCGTCCGGTCGTCGCCTAGGCTCGGCGGCCGTGGTGAGCAGCAGCGGGCCGGTCGACACGCAGTACGAGGACCTGCTGCGGCGGGTCCTCGAGCAGGGGACGCCGAAGTCCGACCGCACCGGCACCGGCACGGTGAGCACGTTCGGGGAGCGGTTGCGCTATGACCTGTCGACGTCGTTCCCGCTGGTCACCACGAAGAGGGTGCACTTCCGCTCGGTCGCCGTCGAGCTGCTGTGGTTCCTGCGCGGCGAGGGCAACGTCCGCTGGCTGCAGGAGCAGGGCGTGACCATCTGGGACGAGTGGGCCGACGCCGACGGCGACCTGGGCCCGGTCTACGGCGTCCAGTGGCGCTCCTGGCCGACGCCCGACGGCGGGACCGTCGACCAGGTCCAGGGCGTCCTCGACACGCTCCGGAAGGACCCCGACTCCCGCCGCATGGTGGTCTCCGCGTGGAACGTCGCGGCCCTGCCGGAGATGGCGCTGGCGCCCTGCCACGCGCTGTTCCAGTTCGCCGTCCACGACGGCCGGCTGTCCTGCCAGCTCTACCAGCGCAGCGCGGACATGTTCCTGGGCGTGCCGTTCAACATCGCCAGCTACGCACTGCTCACCCGCATGGTCGCCGACCAGGTGGGGCTGGCCCCGGGGGAGTTCATCTGGGTCGGCGGCGACTGCCACGTCTACAGCAACCACGTCGAGCAGGTCCGCGAGCAGCTCTCGCGCGAGGCCCGGCCGTTCCCGACGCTGGAGATCGCCCCGGCGCCGTCACTGTTCGACCACCGCTTCGAGGACTTCGTCCTGCACGGCTACGACCCGCACCCGGCCATCCGTGCCGCCGTGGCCGTGTGACCGTGCGCAGGACCCGGCGTCGATGGGCATAGCCTGCATCTGGGCGCAGGCCCGCGACCGGGTCATCGGCGCCGGCGGCCGGCTGCCCTGGCACCTGCCCGAGGACCTGCGGCGGTTCCGGGAGCTGACCTCCGGGGGCACCGTCGTCATGGGACGGCGCACCTGGGAGTCGCTGCCCGGGCGCAACCGGCCGCTGCCGGGCCGGCGCAACGTCGTCCTCACCTCCGACGCGCCCTGGGCCGCGGACGGCGCCCGGCGCGCCGGCTCGGTCGAGGAGGTGCTCGCCGGCTGGCCGGACTGCTGGGTCATCGGCGGCGCCGCGGTCTACGCCGCCTTCCTCCCGCACGCCGACCGGCTCGTGGTCACCGACGTCGACCTCGCCGTCGACGGCGACACCCACGCCCCCGTCCTCGACGGGGCCTGGCGGCCCGTCGCGCGCGAGCCCGCCGCGGGCTGGGCCACCTCGACGACCGGCCTGCGCTACGCCGTCACCGAGTACGGGCGCCGCCCCGCCGCCTGGCCGGAGACCGGCCGGGACGGTCGGTAGATTCGCGTGCATGACCTCCGACCCCGCCCGGCCGTTCGGGCGCGTGCTCACGGCGATGGTCACCCCGTTCACCGAGGACGGCTCGATCGACCTCGCCGGGACCCAGGAGCTGGCCGCGCACCTGGTCGACCGGGAGGCCCACGACGGACTGGTCGTCCTCGGGACGACGGGGGAGTCGCCGACCGTCCGTGACGGCGAGTCGCGCGCCGTTCTGGAGGCGGTGCTCGACGCCGTCGGCGACCGCGCAGTGGTGGTCGCCGGGGTGGGCACCAACGACACCGCGCACAGCATCGACCGCGCCCGCGACGCCGAGCGGCTCGGTGCCCACGGCCTGCTCGTCGTCACCCCGTACTACAACAAGCCGCCCCAGGCCGGCCTGCTGCGGCACTTCACCGCCGTCGCCGACTCCACCGACCTGCCGGTGATGCTCTACGACATCCCGCCGCGCTCGGTGGTCCCGATCGAGGTCGAGACCCTGGTCCGGGCCGCCGAGCACCCGCGGATCGTGGCGGTCAAGGACGCCAAGGGCGACCTCGGCGCGGTGGCCTGGACGCTGGCGCGCACCGACCTCGCGTACTACTCCGGCGAGGACATGCTCAACCTGCCGCTGCTGGCACTCGGTGCGGTCGGCGTGGTGAGCGTTGTGGGGCACCTGGCCGGCCCCCGGCTCGCCGAGCTCATCGCGGCCGTCGAGTCCGGTGACCTGGCGGAGGCGCGCGAGGTGAACCAGGCCCTGCTGCCGCTCTACACCGGCATCTTCCGCACCCAGGGCGTCATCATGGTCAAGGCGGCGCTGCGCGAGCTGGGGCTGCCCGCCGGCCCCGTGCGCCCGCCGCTGGTCGACGCCACCCCCGAGCAGATCGCGCAGCTGCGCACCGACCTCGCCGCCGGCGGGGTCCACCTCCGAGAGGCGCACGTGAAGTGACCGTCAGCTCCGCCGGACCGGCCGGCCAGCCCCACCTGGACCTCAAGGCACCGCCGCCGCTGCCGGCCGGCGGGCTGCGCGTCATCGCCCTCGGCGGGCTGGGGGAGATCGGCCGCAACATGGCCGTCGTCGAGTTCGACGGCAGGCTGCTGGTCATCGACTGCGGCGTGCTCTTCCCCGAGGCCGAGCAGCCCGGCGTCGACCTCATCCTCCCGGACTTCGGCGTCATCGAGCACCGGCTGGCCGACATCGAGGCCGTCGTCCTCACCCACGGGCACGAGGACCACATCGGCGCGATCCCCTACCTGCTGCGGCTGCGCGGGGACATCCCGCTGGTCGGCTCGCGGTTCACCCTGGCGCTGGTCGCAGCGAAGCTGCGGGAGCACCGGCTGGTCCCCACGCTGGTGGAGGTCGCCGCCGGGGACGACCATGTGGCCGGACCGTTCCACTGCGAGTTCATCTCGGTCAACCACTCGATCCCCGACGCGCTGGCCGTCGCGGTGCACACGCCCGCGGGCGTGCTGGTGCACACCGGCGACTTCAAGATGGACCAGCTGCCCCTCGACGGCGTGCTGACCGACCTCGGTGCGTTCGCCCGGCTCGGCCTCGAGGGCATCGACCTGCTGCTGGCCGACTCCACCAACGCCGAGATCCCCGGGTTCGTCACCCCCGAGCGGGCCATCGGCCCGGTCCTCGAGGACGTCTTCCGCCGCGCCACCCAGCGGCTGATCGTGTCCAGCTTCGCCAGCCACGTGCACCGCATCCAGCAGGTGCTCGACGCCGCCGACATGCACGGCCGCAAGGTCGCCTTCGTCGGCCGCTCGATGGTCCGCAACATGGGCGTCGCCCGCGACCTCGGCCTGCTGCGGGTCGCCCCCGGGCTCATGGTCAGCCTCGACGAGGCCACCAGCATGCCGCCCGAGCAGGTGGTGCTGGTCAGCACCGGCTCCCAGGGTGAGCCCCTGTCGGCGCTGGGCCGGATGGCGCGCGGCGAGCACCACCAGGTCACCATCGAGGCCGGCGACACCATCGTGCTGGCGTCCTCGCTGGTGCCCGGCAACGAGACCGCCGTCTACAAGGTCATCAACGGGCTGGCCCGGCTCGGCGCCACGGTCGTGCACAAGGAGACCGCCCGCGTGCACGTCTCCGGGCACGCCCCGGCCGGCGAGCTGCGCACCCTGCTCAACGTGGCCAAGCCGCGGTACCTGATGCCGGTGCACGGGGAGTGGCGGCACCTGCGGGCGCACGCCGCGCTGGCCGAGGAGACCGGCATGGCCGCCGACCGGGTCCTGCTCGCCGAGGACGGCGTCGTGGTGGACCTCGTCGACGGCAAGGCCTCCATCACCGGGTCGGTACCGGTGGGCAACGTCTACGTCGACGGCCTCAACGTCGGCGACGTCGGCGAGGAGGCGCTGCAGGAGCGGCGGATCCTGGGCGACGAGGGCTTCGTCGCGCTCACCGTCGTCGTCGAGCCCTCCACCGGCACGATCGTGCGGCCGGTGCACCTGTCCACCCGCGGGTTCTCCGACGACCCCGCGGCGTTCGACGAGGTGCTGCGGCTGGTCGAGGACAACCTCAAGCGGGAGCTGTCCGACGGGCAGACCGACGCCCACCGGCTGTCCCAGACCATCCGGCGGACCGTGGGCAAGTGGGTGAGCGACACCCACCGCCGCCGGCCGATGATCATCCCGACGGTCCTCGAGGTCTGAGGAGGGCCTCCCTGCCCCACCGTTCCCGAGGCGGTGGCGGGGAGCCGTCCCGGCACGTCACCGGGCTCGGCGCGGGCTCGCGGAGATCGACCGGGATCGTCGTGAACGCGGTGGGCGTCGCCCCCGTACTCCCTCGTGTGCGGCGCCCGACTCGCGGGTGCCCGGGACCCACGGGGGACTGTCATGGCACCAGCGTCCAGGCGAAGCGCGGCCCTTCGCGTCGGCACCGCGGCCGGCGCGTCGGCGTTCGCCCTGCTCCTGCTCACGGCCGCCCCGGCCGCCGCCGGCGGCCCGGGCGGCCGGCACCACCCCGGCGGGTACGCCGTCACGACCACCGACGACGGCGGCGACGGCTCGCTGCGCGCCGCGGTTCAGGCGGCCAACCGCGCCGGCTCGGGCACGGTCGTCCTGTCGGACCGCACCTACCGCCTGGCAGTCGCCGGGTCCGACGACACCGCGGCCGCCGGCGACCTCGACGTCACCGGTCGCCTGGTCATCGAGGGCCGCGGTGCCACGGTCGACGCCGCGGGCCTGGACCGGGTGTTCGACGTCCGGCCCGGCGGCTCGCTGACCCTCCGCGGGGTCACCGTCACCGGCGGTGTGGCCCCCGGCGCCCCCAGCACCACCGGCGGCGCCTCCGGCGGCGGCCTCCTCAACGCCGGCACGCTCGTCGTCCACCACAGCACGGTCACCGGCAACTCGGCCGCTCGTGCCGGTGGCGGCATCGAGGCGATCGCCGGGTCGACGACGACGGTCACCGGCTCGACGCTGTCGCGCAACAGCACCGGTGCGAGCCCGGGCAACGGCGGCGGGCTGCACCTGACCGGCACCGGAACCGTGCACGTCGAGCGCAGCACCGTGGAGGACAACACCGCCGCGGCGGAGGGTGGGGGCCTGTGGAACTCCGCCACCGGCACGATGACCGTCGAGCGCAGCACCGTCGCCGGCAACCGCGCCGGCGGCCCGGCGGCCGACAACGGCGGGGGCGGGCTGTTCAACGACGGCGGGTCGCTGACCGTCGACCGCACCGAGGTCCGCGGCAACGTCGCCGACGGCGCCTCCGGCTCCGGCGGCGGGCTGCTCAACGACAGCGGCACGCTGAGCGTCAGGCGGTCGGTGGTCGAGGGCAACAGCGCCCGGCGGGCCGGTGGCGGCATCGAGGCCGACACCGGGACGACGACGCTCGAGCGCACCG
This sequence comes from Geodermatophilus sp. SYSU D00696, assembly GCF_054050235.1. Taxonomy (NCBI): domain Bacteria; kingdom Bacillati; phylum Actinomycetota; class Actinomycetes; order Geodermatophilales; family Geodermatophilaceae; genus Geodermatophilus; species Geodermatophilus sp. SYSU D00696. The sequence goes on from NZ_JBJGYY010000054.1 coordinate 7,949, forward strand.
TGCTGGTCGGCAACAGCACCGGACCGGTGCCGGGCAACGGTGGCGGCCTGCACCTCACCGGGGCCGGCACCGTGCGCGTCGACCGCGGGACCGTCACCGGCAACAGCGCCGCGGACGAGGGCGGCGGGCTCTGGAACTCCGAGCCCGGGACGATGGCCGTCACCCGCACCACGATCCGCGGCAACTCCGCCCCGGTCGGCCCCGACGTCTTCCAGGACGGTGCCGGCGCCGGCTTCACCGTCGACGGGCGCACCGTCCCCGGCGGGGTCTGACCGGCCCCGGAGGGAGGCGCCGGGCACGGGGGCCGGCGCCTCCCCTCCGGGGTCCCGCTCAGAACTCGGAGCGGACCACCACCTCGCCGTCGGCGTCGACGACCTCGAAGCCGACGGCGTCGCCGCGCAGCACCGAGGAGTTGAGGTTGCAGCGCACCTGCTGCGGGCCCACGCCGAGGAACTGCCCGGCAGGCACCTCGCGGCCGTCGTCGTCGGTGACCGCCACCCGGTAGACCTCCCCGGCGGAGAACCCGGTGCCGGTCAGCTTCACCTCCACGCCCCAGGTGTGCGGCACCAGGTCGGCGCTGGCCTCGACACCCGAGGCCACGACCTGCACGGCCACCGGCTCCAGCGGCACCGGGTCGGGCACCGGGCGCACCGCCCACCCGACCGCGCCGCCGGCGGCGGCCACCCCGGCGACGGCCGCGGCGGCCAGCACCCGGCGCCGCACCACCGCGCGGCGCAGCGGCACCGCCCGCCGCTGCTCCTCGGCGATGCGGGCCAGGACGCGGGCGCCCAGGTCCGGCGGGGGAGTGGGGGTCGCGTCGAGCGCGTCGGGGTCGACGGCGGCCAGCCGGTCGGCCAGCGGCGCGATCTCGGCCAGGTCGGCGCGGCAGTCGGCGCAGCCGTCGAGGTGGGCGCGGACCCGGTCCCGCTCGGCCGGCTCGAGGTGCCCCAGCGCGTAGGCGCCCAGCAGCTCCCGCAGCTCCCGGTGCTCGTCCCCGCGTGCGGCGCTCACGGCTCGACCCCCATCTCGTCCAGGGCCAGGCGGAGCGCCTTGAGCCCGTAGAACACCCGGCTGCGGACCGTGCCGACCGGGACGCCGAGCTCCGCGGCCACCTCGGCGTACGGCCGGCCGCGCAGGTGCGTCTGGACGATCGCCGTCCGGTGCTCGGCGCTGATCCTCCGCAGCGCCTCCTCCACCACCCAGGCGTCGACCAGGCCCTCGTCGGCGGCCGCGACGGCCGGGCCGTCGACGCCCTCGCCGTCGGTCAGCTGCCGCTGCCAGGGCCGGACGGCGAAGCGGCGGGCCTCGTCGACCACCACGTTGCGCGCGATGGCGAACAGCCACGTCCGCAGGCCGGCCAGCCGGGGGTCGAACGAGCCGGCGGCACGCCAGGCACGCAGGAACACCTCCTGGACGACGTCCTGCGCGGCGCCGCCGTCGCCGAGCTGCCGCAGGGCGAAGCGGTAGAGCTCCGCGCCGTGCGCGGCGTAGGCCGCCTGCACGTCCAGCGGTGCCGCCGGCACCGGTGTGTGCCGTCCCATCCGCGACCTCCCGGCGCCCGGCGCTGCCCGTCACCCGGGCGTACGGACGCCGGGCCCCGCCGGTTCAGCGCACGACGGCGATCGGCTCGATCCCCTCGTCCGCCGGCAGCGCGAAGCCCCACACCTGCGCGTAGAACGACAGCTCGCCGTCGAGGGCGGCGCGGATGTTCTCCGCGCGCCGGAACCCGTGCTGCTCGCCCTCGAAGAGCAGGTAGGCGTGCGGGACGCCGCGCTCGCGCAGCGCCGCCACCAGCACCTCGGCCTGCTCCGGCGGTACCACGCGGTCCTCGGCGCCCTGGAAGACCGCCAGCGGGGTGTCCAGCGCGCCGACGTGCGTGATCGGCGAGCGCTCGGTGTAGACGGCGGCGCCGTCGGGCCAGGGCGCCACCAGGCCGTCGAGGTAGCGCGACTCGAACTTGTGCGTGTCGGCGGCCAGCGCGCCGAGGTCGGCGACGCCGAAGTGGCTCGCCCCCGCGGTGAACGTCCCCGGCCGCAGGCACAGCGCCGCGAGGGTGGTGAAGCCGCCCGCCGACCCGCCCCGGATGGCCATGCGCGCGGGGTCGACCCGGCCGGCGTCGGCCAGGTGGCGGGCGCAGGCGACGACGTCGTCGAGGTCGACGACGCCCCAGCGGCCCTGCAGCGCGTCGCGGTAGCGGCGGCCGTAGCCGGTGGAGCCGCGGTGGTCGACGTGCGCCACGCAGAACCCGCGGGAGGTGAAGTACTGGACCTCCAGGTCGAGCACGGGGGCGTGGGCCGACGTCGGGCCGCCGTGCACCATCACCACCAGCGGCGGCAGGTCGCCCTCCGGCGCGGTCACCTCCGGGTTGGCCGGCGGGTAGACGTGCGCGTGCGCCTCGGCGATGCCGGTGCCGCGGTCCTCGGTCGGGAACGTCACGTGCTCGGGGACGGAGAACCACGCCGGGTCCAGGCCCAGGTCGCGCGCCGGGCGCAGGACCTCGACCGCGCCGTCGAGGCCCGCGCGCAGCACCACCGGCTCGGTCGCCGGGCCGCCGGCCACGCAGACGACGCCGTCACCGTCGGCGGTCAGGTGGCGGACGACCGTGTACCCGGGCAGCGCGACGTCGGCGGTGGCGCCGCCGGGCTCGCGGACGACCAGCCGCTCCCCGTCGGGGAACACCACCACGCGGCCGCCGGGGAGCAGGGCGAAGGAGCGGCCGCCGAACACCCACTGCGGCCCGGCCAGGTCGGTGCCGAGGTCGAGCACCAGCTCCGCGGTGCCGCCCGGCCGCCACCGCCACAGCGCCCACACGTCGGTGCGGTCGCAGCAGAACCACAGCGACCCGTCCTCGCCCCAGGTCGGCTGGACCGCCGACTCGCCCGGCCCGCCGGGGGAGCGCCCGCCGGCCACCACCGTCTCGGTGCCGTCGGCGGCGCGGACCACCAGCCGCGCGGCGTCCCAGGGCATGTCGGGGTGGTCCCACTGCAGCCAGGCCAGCTGCCCGTCCGGGCCCGGGCGCGGGTCGGAGACGAAGTCCGGCCCGGTCACCAGCACCTCGGCGGTGCCGTCGGGGGCGATGCGCACCAGCTCGTCGACGACGTCGGCCGCGGCGCCGCCGGCCGCGTGCGTCTCCCGGACGGCGAGCAGGCCGCCGTCGCCGGTGGGCGTGAGGTCGGCGTGGCGGACCCCGGCGGGCAGCTCCGGCTCACCGGTCACGGCGACCGGCTCGGCGGCGCCGGGGTCGAGGCGGTACAGCCGCTGGTCGTCGAAGTGCGTGAACCACAGCGTGCCGCCGGCGACCGCCCACGCCGCCCCGCCGTACTCGTGCACGCGGGTGCGGGCGTTCCACGGCGGCGGCAGCGCGTCGGCGACCGTGCCGTCGGCCGACCGGCGCACCAGCGCCGACCGCCCGCCCTCCCCGGGCCGTGACTCCGACCACCACACGTCGCCGCCGTCGACGGCGACCTCGCCCAGCCGGGCGGCGGCGCGGACGACGAGTGCCGAGGTGACCGGGGTGGGCCAGCTGCCGTACGGGACCGGGGGAGGAGTCGGCATGGCCCGACCGTAGGTGGGGGACACGACCCCGCGCCTGCCCGGGAGCGACCTGGGCGGCGGCTACCGTTCGACGCATGCCTGCCCGCACCACGCCCTCGCGCCGGCCGTCCGGCTCGGCTCCGAAGGGGAGGTCCGGGTCCACGGCCGCCGGCAAGCGGCCGCCCGCGCGCAACGGCAACCGCAAGCCCGCCGCCCGCAAGCCCGCGCAGGGCCCGGGCGCCGCCGCCGGCGTCTGGCGCGCCGCCGCCGGGACCTGGGGCCTGCTGGCCCGCGGCGCCGGCGGCCTGGCCCGGTCGGTCGCCCGCCCGGAGGAGGCCGAGCCGCTCGCGCCCGAGCACCGCCGCGACGGCGCGGGCCTGGCCGTCCTCGGCCTCGCCGTCGTCCTGGGGGCCGCCGCGTGGTTCGACGGCATCGGCCCGGTCGGCGCCGGCCTGGCCGACGCCGTGCGCTGGGCCGTCGGGGCGCTGCTGGTCGTGCTGCCCGCCTTCCTCTTCCTCGTCGCGCTGCGGCTGCTCCGCCGCGCGCCGCACCCCGAGGCCCGGGGCCGGCTGGCGATCGGCTGGCTGTGCGCCGTCGTCGCCGTCCTCGGGATCGCCTCGGTGGTCGGCGAGCCGGGCGACCCCCTCGACGGGCGGCCCGGCTCGGGGGGCCTGGTCGGCTGGGCGGTCGGCACGCCGCTGACCGCGGGCCTCGGCGCCGTCGTCGCGGTGGTGCTGCTGTCGCTGCTCGCCGTCTTCGCCGTCCTCGTGCTCACCGCCACCCCGCTGCACCAGGTGCCCGAGCGGCTGCGCGCTTTCGTCGACCGGACCACCGGCCGCGGCGGCGAGGACTGGGACGAGGACGGGCACGACGAGTACGCCGAGGAGGACGAGCCGGAGGAGGCCCCGCGCCCCCGGCGCTCCAAGCGGGCCGCGCTGTCCGAGGTCCTGGCCGAGGACGCCCCCGACCTCACCACCACCGGCCCCATCGACCACGGCGCCTACGCCGAGGCACCCGAGGCCGTGCGGCACGAGCCCGCGGCAGAGCCGGCCGCCCCGCCCGCGCCGCGGCCGGCGGTGGTCGACCGGACCGCCCCGCCGGAGGAGCTACCGCCGGTCGAGGAGCCGCAGCAGCTGGTCATCGAGCCGGTCGAGGGCGACTACGTGCTGCCCTCGATCAGCACGCTGCGCCCGGGCACGCCCCCGCGGGCCCGCTCGCAGGCCAACGACGTCGCCATCGAGGCGATCACCCGCGTGCTCGAGCAGTTCAACGTCGACGCGGCCGTCACCAGCTTCACCCGCGGCCCGACGGTCACCCGCTACGAGATCGAGCTGGGCCCCGCGGTCAAGGTCGAGAAGATCACCGCGCTGACCAAGAACCTCGCCTACGCGGTGGCCAACGACAACATCCGCATCCTGGCGCCGATCCCGGGCAAGTCCGCGGTGGGCGTCGAGGTGCCCAACACCGACCGCGAGACGGTCAGCCTCGGCGACGTCATGCGCTCCCAGGCGGCCAAGCAGGACCCGCACCCGATGCTGGTCGGCCTGGGCAAGGACATCGAGGGCGGCTTCGTCTGCGCCAACCTCGCGAAGATGCCGCACCTGCTGGTGGCCGGTGCCACCGGCGCCGGCAAGTCCAGCTGCATCAACTCGCTGCTGACCTCGCTGCTGCTGCGCGCCACCCCCGACCAGCTGCGGATGATCCTGGTCGACCCGAAGATGGTCGAGCTGACGCCCTACGACGGCATCCCGCACCTGATCACGCCGATCATCACCGACCCCAAGAAGGCGGCCACCGCGCTGGCCTGGCTGGTCGAGGAGATGGAGCAGCGCTACCAGGACATGCGCGCCACCGGGGTGCGGCACATCGACGACTTCAACCGCAAGGTCGAGCGCGGCGAGATCGTCGCCCCGCCCGGCAGCGAGCGGGTCTACCGCCCCTACCCCTACATCCTCGCGATCGTCGACGAGCTCGCCGACCTCATGATGGTGGCCCCGCGCGACGTCGAGGAGTCGATCGTGCGGATCACGCAGAAGGCGCGCGCGGCCGGCATCCACCTGGTGCTCGCCACCCAGCGGCCCTCGGTCGACGTCGTCACCGGCCTGATCAAGGCCAACGTGCCCTCGCGGCTGGCGTTCTCCACGTCGAGCCTCACCGACAGCCGGGTCATCCTCGACCAGCCCGGCGCGGAGAAGCTCATCGGCATGGGCGACGCCCTGTTCCTGCCCATCGGCGCCGGAAAGCCCATCCGCGTCCAGGGGGCCTACGTCTCCGACGCCGAGATCGAGGCGGTCGTCGAGTTCACCAAGCGGCAGGCCGAGCCGGAGTACCGCGAGGAGGTCTTCAGCGCCGCGCAGGGCGAGAAGAAGGAGATCGACGAGGACATCGGCGGGGACCTGGACCTGCTGTGCCAGGCCGTCGAGCTCGTGGTCACCAGCCAGTTCGGCTCGACGTCGATGCTGCAGCGCAAGCTGCGGGTGGGCTTCGCCAAGGCCGGGCGGCTCATGGACCTCATGGAGACCCGCGGTGTCGTCGGGCCCTCCGAGGGCTCCAAGGCCCGCGACGTGCTCGTCAAGCCCGACGAGCTGGAGTCGGTGCTGTTCACGCTGCGTGGCGGAACCCTCCCCGCCGGCGACGTCTGACCCGGAGCGGGGGAGGTCACCCTCGTCCCCCCCCGGGTCGTCCGGGCGCAGCAACTACGATGGTCCGGTGAGCGCTCCGCCCAGCCCTGCCCGGACCGTGGCGGTGGTGACCCTCGGTTGCGCCCGCAACGAGGTGGACTCCGAGGAGCTGGCCGGCCGGCTGGCCGCCGGCGGCTACCGGCTGGTCGACGACGCCGAGGGCGCCGACGCCGTCCTGGTCAACACCTGCGGGTTCATCGAGTCGGCGAAGAAGGACTCGGTCGACGCGATCCTCTCGGCCACCGACGGCGGCGCGCAGGTCGTGGCGGTGGGCTGCATGGCCGAGCGCTACGGCGCCGAGCTCGCCGGCGCGCTGCCCGAGGCCACCGTCCTCGGCTTCGACGACTACGCCGTGATCGGCGACCGGCTCGACGACGTCCTCGCGGGCCGCCCGCTGGTGCCGCACTCGCCGCGCGACCGGCGCACGCTGCTGCCGATCAGCCCGGTGGCGCGCACCGCCGCGGTCGCCGCCGGCCGGGCGGGGGACGGCGAGACCCCGGCCATCCCCGGCCACGGCTGGGTGCAGCGCCGCCGGCTGGCCCCCGGTCCCACGGCCGCGCTCAAGCTCGCCTCCGGCTGCGACCGCCGCTGCGCGTTCTGCGCCATCCCGACCTTCCGCGGCTCCTTCGTCTCCCGGCCGCCGGCCGAGGTGCTCACCGAGGCGCGGTGGCTGGCCGGCCAGGGCGTCACCGAGCTGGTGCTGGTCAGCGAGAACTCCACCTCCTACGGCAAGGACCTCGGCGACCTGCGGGCGCTGGAGCGGCTGCTGCCGGAGCTGGCCGCCGTCGAGGGCGTCGTCCGCGTGCGGGTGGCCTACCTGCAACCGGCCGAGCTGCGGCCCGGCCTCCTCGAGGCCATCGCCGGCACCGACGGCGTCGCGCCGTACTTCGACCTGTCCTTCCAGCACTCCTCGCCCGGGCTGCTGCGCCGGATGCGGCGCTTCGGCGGCACCGACGACTTCCTCGCGCTCGTCGAGCGGGCCCGGTCGCTCGCTCCCGAGGCCGGCTTCCGCACCAACGTCATCCTCGGCTTCCCGGGCGAGACCGAGGACGACGTCGCCGAGCTCGAGCGGTTCCTCACCGGCGCGCGCCTGGACGCCGTCGGGGTGTTCGGCTACTCCGACGAGGAGGGCACCGAGGCGGCCGGCCTCGGCGGCAAGCTCGACCGGGCCGAGATCGACGCCCGCGTCCGCCGGATTACCGACCTGGTCGAGGAGCTGACCGCGCAGCGGGCCGAGGACCGCGTCGGCACCCGCGTCGAGCTGCTGCTCACCGAGGACCTCTCCGCCGACGAGGGGCCCGGCGTCTGGCTCGGCCACGCCGCGCACCAGGACCCGGACGCCGACGGCACCACGACGGTCACCGGCGTCCCCGCCGACGCCCGCCCCGGGCAGCTGCTGGCCGCCGAGGTCGTCGGCACCGAGGGCGTCGACCTCGTGGCCACCGCGCTCGCCCCGGTCCCGGCCGGCCGGTGAGGTCCCGGTGAGCGCCGTCGCTCCCGATCCGGCGGCGACCCCGCCGCAGTCGGCCCGCCTGGTCAACCTGCCCAACGCGCTGACCGTGCTGCGGCTGGCCGTGGTGCCGGTGTTCGCCGTCCTGCTGCTCTCCGACGGCGGCATGGACGACGGCCGCCGGGTGTGGGCGACGGTGTTCTTCGGCGCGGCGATCATCACCGACCGCTACGACGGGCTGATCGCCCGGCGCACCGGGCAGGTGACCGAGTTCGGCAAGCTGGCCGACCCGATCGCCGACAAGGCCCTCACCGGCACCGCGCTCATCGGGCTGTCGGTGCTCGCGCTGCTGCCGTGGTGGGTGACGGTGGCGATCCTCGTCCGCGAGGTCGGCGTGACGCTGCTGCGCTTCTGGGTGATCCGGCACGGCGTCATCGCGGCCAGCCGCGGCGGCAAGGCCAAGACCGTCGTCCAGGCCCTGGCCATCGGCCTGTACATCCTGCCGCTGACCGGGCTGCTGGCCACCGCCCGCTGGTGGGTGATGGCGGCCGCGCTGGTGCTCACCCTCGCCACCGGGCTGGACTACGTCTGGCGGGCGCTCGCCCTGCGCCGCACCAGCGCCCGGGCGATGCGGGCGGCCGCCGCCCGGCGGGCCGCGGGGCCGACCGGGTCGCGCACCGACACCGCCGCGTAAGGGGCGGCCGCGCCGGGAACGCGCAGGCCCGCCCCGGTGTTACGCCGTGAGCGGACGCGGCCCCGCCGGTCCGGTGCCGGAGGGACGGCCCGCGTACCGTGGGCGCACGGCACCCCCGGGTGCCGCCGCTCTTCCCCCTGCCAGACAGGAGACGGCCATGACGTTGCTGCGCACCCAGCTCGGGCGGACCCTGCGCGGGCACCGGCTGCGCCAGCGGCGGACGCTGCGCGACGTCTCCGGTGCCGCCCGGGTCAGCCTCGGGTACCTCTCCGAGGTCGAGCGCGGTCAGAAGGAGGCCTCCTCGGAGCTGCTCGCCTCGATCTGCGACGCCCTCGACGTCGAGCTGGCCGACCTGCTCGCCGAGGTGAGCACCGAGCTGCGCGGTCCCGACAGCCGCGTCCGCCCGCTCGCCCCCGCCGGCGCCCCGGCCGCCGAGGAGGCCCCCGCCGAGCAGGTGCCCGCCGCGGCCCCGGCTCCCGAGCCCGAGCCCGCCCTCGCGCTCGTCGGCGCGACCCGCGCCGCGCACCGCGCCGGGAGCGCCGTCTCGCTCGCCGCCTGACCCGCGTGCCCGGCCGCGGCCGGGCACGGTCCGTGGCAGGGTGGTGCCCGGGACCGCCCGTGCCCGGGCGGTCCGCTGCCGGCCAGCAACGGAGGTCGCGGTGCGGTACCTCTTCCGTCCTCCCGGGACCGACGGCGCGGAGCTGCTGACGCTGCCGTGGCACCAGCCCCTCGAGGAGTGGGACCCCGAGCTGCTGCTCGAGGTGCCGCAGCGGGGCATCTCGCGGCACGTCGTGCGCTTCGTCGCCGCGCAGGGGAAGGTGTTCGCCCTCAAGGAGATCTCCGAGCACCTGGCCCGCCACGAGTACGCGCTGCTCGGCGAGTTCGAGGAGGAGGGCCTGCCGTCGGTCTCGGTCCTGGGCATCTGCGTGGACCGCCCGCACGGGCAGGACGCCATCCTCGTCACCCGGTACCTCGAGTACTCGATGTCCTACCGCTACCTGTTCTCGCGGCCCAGTGCCCGCCAGTCGGTGGACCAGCTCATGGACACCCTGGTCGTGCTGCTCGTGCGGCTGCACCTGGCGGGCATCTTCTGGGGCGACTGCTCGCTGTCGAACACCCTGTTCCGCCTCGACGCCGGCGCGCTGGCCGCGTTCCTCGTCGACGCCGAGACCGCCGAGCGGCACCCCTCGCTCAGCCGCGGCCAGCGGCACTACGACCTCGACCTGGCCCGCGAGCGGGTCGGCGCCGAGCTGCTCGACCTGCAGTACGGCGACCTGCTGCCCGACGGCGTCGACCCCATCGAGGTGGCCGACAGCCTGCCGGTGCGCTACGCGTCCCTGTGGGACGAGATCACCCGCGAGGAGCTCTTCCAGGCCGACGAGCAGCGCTACCGCGTGGCCGAGCGCCTGCGACGGCTCAACGACCTCGGGTTCGACGTCGGCGAGGTGGAGCTGGTCACCTCCGACGAGGGCGCCCGCCTGCGGGTCGACACCCGGGTCTCCGCGCCCGGCCAGCACCGCAGGGAGCTGTTCCGCCTCACCGGCCTGGAGGTGGAGGAGAACCAGGCCCGGCGGCTGCTCAACGACCTGCGCTCCTTCCGTGCCTGGATGGAGCAGAAGGAGGGCGCGCCGGTCTCGGAGACGGCGGCCGGGCCGCGCTGGCTGGCCGAGGTCTACCGGCCCGTGATCGACGCGATCCCGCCCGAGCTCGCCGGCCGCCTGGCGCCGGCCGAGGTCTTCCACGAGGTGCTCGAGCACCGGTGGTTCCTGTCCGAGCAGGAGGGGCGCGACGTCGGGACGACGCAGGCGGCGCGCTCCTACGTCAGCACCGTCCTCCCGTCGATGCCCCCGGAGCTGACCACACCCTCGGTGATCGCCACCCGCCCCTGAGCGGACCGCACGCCGCTGGTCACGACGCCGACACGGCCGGGTTGCGCAGGTGTGTGGCCTGCGCCACGGTTACGACCACCGGTGATCGTCGGTGTTCGCCGAAACGGAGGCGATGAGTCTTGTCCATCGGAAGAGGGCAGATCCAGCGGCCCGGGGGCGGGCGGCCCACGTGGAGCCGGCGCAGACGGCCGCAACGGGCCCTGGGGGGCGCGGCGACCGCGTTCGTCCTGGCCTCCACGCTGGCCGCCTGCGGCGGCGGCGAGGGCGGCAGCACCCCGACGCTGACCTGGTACATCAACCCCGACTCCGGGGGGCAGGCGACCATCGCCGAGCGCTGCTCCGAGCAGTCGGACGGCGCGTACACGATCGAGGTGTCCCAGCTCCCCCGGGACTCGCCCGCCCAGCGCGAGCAGCTGGTCCGCCGGCTGGCGGCCGAGGACACGTCGATCGACCTCATGAGCCTCGACGTCGTCTTCCCGCCGGAGTTCGCCCAGGCGGGCTTCCTCGCCCCCGTCCCGGAGGACGTCGCGCAGGAGGTCAGCGAGGGGGTGTTCCAAGGGGCGCTGGACTCCGCCACCTGGAACGACGAGCTCGTCGTGGTCCCCTTCTGGTCCAACACCCAGCTCCTCTGGTACCGCAAGTCGGTGGCCGAGGCCGCCGGTCTCGACATGACCCAGCCGGTCACCTGGGACCAACTGGTCGAGGCCGCCGAGGGTCAGGACAAGCTCCTCAGCGCCCAGGGCCGGCGGTCGGAGTCCCTGATGGTGTGGTTCAACGCGCTGCTCGAGTCCGCCGGCGGTCAGTACATCCTCGAGAGCGGGGACACCCCCGAGAGCATCGAGTTCGGGCTGGCCACCCCCGAGGCCGATCGCGCCGCCGAGGTGATGGCCACCGTCGCCAACTCCTCCGCCGTCGGTCCCGGCTTCACGACGTCCAACGAGGACACCAACGCGAGCGAGTTCGAGAGCGACGACGCCGGCTTCATGGTCAACTGGCCGTTCGTCTACGCCCAGGCCCTCTCCAAGGTCGAGGCCGGCACCCTGGACCAGTCGGTGCCCGACGACTACGGCTGGGCGCTCTACCCCGCCGTTGACGAGGGGACGCCCAGCGCGCCTCCCCTCGGCGGGATCGACATCGGCGTGTCGGCGTTCAGCCGGTACCCCGACCTCGCCTACGAGGCGGTCACCTGCATCGTCCAGGACGACAACCAGGCCGAGTACATGGTGACCAACGGCAACCCGGCGTCGTCGATCGCGGTGTACGACGACCCCGAGGTGCAGGAGGCTTATCCCATGGCCGACACCATCCGCGAGTCCCTCGAGCTCGCGGCGTCCCGCCCGCTGACGGCCTACTACAGCGAGGTCCTCGGGTGCTTCCTGCGCGAGTTCCACCCGCCCGGCGCGGTGGACGACCAGACGGGTGAGCGCACCGAGACCCTCACCGAGGCCGTCCTCACAGGGGAGCAGCTGCTATGAGCCAGACGACGCTGCCGCCGGTCGAGAAGACCCAGCCGGTCTCCGCGCCGCGCGGCACGATCAGCGACCGGTCCCGGGCCGAGCGCAAGCTCGGCTGGATGCTGGCCGGACCGGCCTTCGTGGTCATGCTGCTGGTGACCGCCTACCCGATCGTCCAGGCGGTCTACTACTCGCTGTTCAACTACCGGCTCACCGACCCCGAGAACCGGTCCTTCACCGGGCTCAGCAACTACTGGGTGATCCTCACCGACGGCGTGTGGTGGCAGTCCATCCTCGTCACAGTGATCATCACGGTGGTCACGGTGGCCGTCGAGCTGGTGCTCGGCTTCGCGCTGGCCCTGGTCATGGCCAAGGCGCTCTCGTCGATCCGCCCACTGGTCCGGGCGGCCATCCTGATCCCCTACGCGGTGATCACGGTCGTGTCGGCCTACGCCTGGGCGTTCGCCTTCCGGATCAACACCGGCTTCGTCAACAGCTGGTTCGCCTGGCTGCCGGGCGTCAGCGACACCACCGACTGGTTCGGCGGCCAGGCCACCTCGCTGTTCGTCATCTGCCTGGCCGAGATCTGGAAGACGACCCCGTTCATCTCGCTGCTGCTGCTGGCCGGCCTGGCCCAGGTGCCGGAGGTGCTGCAGGAGGCGGCCAAGGTGGACGGCGCCACCTGGTGGCAGCGGATGTGGCGGGTCACCATCCCCAACATGAAGGCCGCCATCATGGTGGCGCTGCTGTTCCGGACCCTGGACGCGTTCCGGATCTTCGACAGCATCTTCATCATGACCGCGGGTGCGAACAACACCGAGTCGGTCTCGTTCCTCGCCTACCGGCAGACGATCTCCCGGGTGGAGATCGGCCTCGGCTCGGCCGTCTCCGTGCTGCTGTTCCTGTCGGTGGTGCTCATCGCCTTCAGCTTCATCAAGGGGTTCAGGGTCGACCTGTCCCAGGCCCGAGGGGAGCGCTGATGTCGACCAAGGAGAAGACCTGGTGGTGGGTCGGCGGCGTCCTGATCGTCCTCTACTGCCTGTTCCCGATCGCGTGGATCGTCTCGCTGTCGTTCAAGACGACCGCGGACCTCGCGAACCAACAGTTCCTGCCGTCGGCCTGGACGTGGGAGAACTACTCGACGATCCTCACCGGCTCGGCCAGTGACCTGTTCCTGCCGGCGCTGCGCAACAGCTTCGGGATCTGCCTGATCGCGACGTTCATCTCGTGCCTGCTGTCGATGTTCGCCGCCTACGCGATCGCCCGGCTGGACTTCCCTGGCAAGAAGCTGATCCTCGGCACCGCGCTGGCCGTGGCGATCTTCCCGGTCATCTCGATCGTCACGCCGCTGTTCAACCTGTGGCGGCAGATCGGGCTCTACGACACCTGGCCGGGTCTGATCATCCCGTACCTGTCGCTGACACTGCCGATCTCCATCTGGACGATGTCGGCGTTCTTCCGGGAGATCCCCTGGGAGATGGAGCAGGCGGCCCAGGTCGACGGCGCGACCACCTGGCAGGCGTTCCGCAAGGTGATCGTGCCGCTCGCCGCACCCGGCGTGTTCACCACGGCGATCATCGCCTTCTTCATCGCCTGGAACGACTTCGCGTACGGCATCTCGCTGACCTCGACGAACGCCGCCCGTCCCGTCCCGGCCGCGCTGGGCCTGTTCTCCGGCGCGTCCCAGTTCCAGGACCCCACGGGTGCCATCGCCGCGGCGGCGGTGATCGTCACCATCCCCGTCGTCGTCCTCGTGCTCCTGTTCCAGCGGCGCATCGTCGCCGGCCTCACCAACGGCGCGGTCAAGGGCTGACCCGGCCGTGCCCACCATCCCGCCGACCCATCGAGGGGACGAGATCTGATGGCCTCCATCGAGATGAAGAACATCGTCAAGCAGTACGGGGACGGCTACCCGGCCGTGAACGACGTCAGCCTGGACATCGCCGACGGCGAGTTCATGATCCTGGTCGGCCCGTCCGGCTGCGGGAAGTCGACGCTGCTGCGGATGATCGTCGGGCTCGAGGACATCACCAGCGGCGACATGGTCATCGGCGGCAAGCGGGTCAACGACCTCGCGCCGCGGGAGCGCAACCTGTCGATGGTCTTCCAGAACTACGCGCTCTACCCGCACATGACGGTGTACGAGAACATCGCCTTCCCGCTGCGACTGTCCAAGACGCCCGACGACGAGGTCCGGCGCCGGGTGAACGAGGCGGCCGACGTGCTGGAACTGCGCGAGCACCTCGAGCGCAAGCCGGCCAACCTGTCCGGTGGCCAGCGGCAGCGCGTCGCGATGGGGCGGGCGATCGTGCGCCAGGCCGAGGCGTTCCTGTTCGACGAGCCGCTGTCCAACCTCGACGCCAAGCTGCGCGGCCAGATGCGCACCGAGATCAGCCGGCTGCAGCGCCGGCTGGGCATCACGACCGTGTACGTCACCCACGACCAGACCGAGGCGATGACGCTCGGTGACCGGGTGTGCGTCCTGCGCAAGGGGAAGATCCAGCAGGTCGCCTCGCCGCGGGAGCTGTACGAGCAGCCGGTCAACCTCTTCGTCGCGGGGTTCATCGGCTCCCCGCCGATGAACTTCCTGCCCGCGACGCTCGAGGGCGACAGTCTGACGACGCCGTTCGGGTCGATCCGCCTCGACGACAAGCGCGTGGCCGCGGTGCGGGGTCGGGAGCTGCTGCTGGTGGGCATCCGGCCGGAGTACTTCGAGGACGCGTCGCTGGTCGACGAGGCCAAGCGGCCGCTCGGGTCGGTCTTCCGCGCCCGGGTCGACGTCACCGAGTGGCTGGGTGACTCGCAGTACGCCTACATCCCCTACGAGGCGCCCGAGGTGGTCACCAACCAGCTGCGGGCCCTGTCCAAGGAGCTGGACTCCGAGGAGCTGCGCACCCAGGCGATCGTGTCCATCGACTCGACCAGCCGGATCCGGGAGGGCCGCGAGGCCGAGTTCTGGCTCGACAGCCGGAAGGTCCACGTCTTCGACCCGCAGACCGGCGAGAACCTCACCCGCGACGCGGAGGCCGGCGCCCGGCTCACGCAGATGGCCACCGACGACCGGGTGGAGCAGGTGCAGGAGGCGCAGGCCACCGGGCAGACCGTCGGCTCCAGCGTGATCTCCGAGTCGTCCGGGTCCACCGGGTCGTCCGGGGCACACCGGTCCGGCGCCGCGTAACCACGCCGGCCGTGGACCACCGCCGTCCCTGGTGGCGGACGGCGGTGGTCTACGAGGTCTACCTGCGCAGCTACGCCGACGGCAACGGCGACGGGCTGGGCGACGTCGGCGGCCTGCGGGACCGGCTGGCCCACCTCGCCGACCTCGGCGTCGACGCCCTGTGGATCACGCCCTGGTACCCGTCGCCGATGGCCGACGGCGGGTACGACGTCGCCGACTACCGCGACGTCGACCCGCGGTTCGGCACGCTGGCCGACGTCGACGCGCTGCTCGCCGACGCGCACGCCCTCGGGCTGCGGCTGGTCGTCGACCTGGTCGCCAACCACACCTCGTCCGAGCACCCGTGGTTCCGGGCGGCGCTGGCCGGCGGCCCGGGGTCCCCGGAGCGGGCGCGCTACTTCTTCCGCGACGGCCGGGCCGGTGGGGAGGAGCCGCCCAACGACTGGATCAGCGCGTTCGGCGGCTCGGCGT
Source organism: Geodermatophilus sp. SYSU D00696 (assembly GCF_054050235.1). Classification (NCBI taxonomy): domain Bacteria; kingdom Bacillati; phylum Actinomycetota; class Actinomycetes; order Geodermatophilales; family Geodermatophilaceae; genus Geodermatophilus; species Geodermatophilus sp. SYSU D00696. The sequence continues at coordinate 23,300 of NZ_JBJGYY010000054.1, forward strand.
GGACCCGGGTGTCCGACGGCCAGTGGTACCTGCACCTGTTCGCCCCCGAGCAGCCCGACCTCGACTGGGGATCGCCGGACGTCCGCGAGGAGTTCGACGGGATCGTGCGCTTCTGGCTCGACCGCGGGGTGGACGGCATCCGCGTCGACGCCGCGCCGGCGATGGCGAAGGTGCCCGACCTGCCCGACGCCGGGCACGGGCCCGGCGCGGCCTTCGCCAGCAGCGAGTGGGTGGGCAACCCGCACTGGGACGTCGACGCGGTGCACGAGATCTTCCGCCGGTGGCGCCGCATCGGCGACACCTACGCCGGCGACCGGCTGTTCGTCTCCGAGGCCGTGGTCAACGGGCCCGAGCGGCTGGCCCGCTACGTCCGCCCCGACGAGCTGCACACGACCTTCAACTTCGACTACCTCAAGGCCCCCTGGGACGCCGGCGCGCTGCGGGCGGTGGTCGACGGCACGCTGGCCGCCCTCGCCCCGGTCGGGGCGCCGGCCACGTGGGTGCTGTCCAGCCACGACGAGACCCGCCACCTCACCCGGTTCGGCCGGGCCCGCAGCGGCGCCGCCGTCATGGGCTTCGACGACGCCGCGCCGACCGACCTCGGACTCGGGCTGCGCCGGGCCCGCGCCGCGGCGCTGCTGACGCTGGCGCTGCCCGGGGGCGCGTACCTGTACCAGGGGGAGGAGCTCGGCCTGCCCGAGGTCGAGGACCTGCCCGAGGAGGCCCTGCAGGACCCCACCTGGGAACGCTCCGGGCGCACCGCGCGCGGCCGGGACGGCTGCCGGGTGCCGCTGCCGTGGTCGGGCGACCGGCCGCCGTTCGGCTTCGCGCCCGACGGCGTGGCCCCGTGGCTGCCCCAGCCTCCGTCGTGGCGGTCGCTGACGGTCGAGGCGCAGTCCGCGGACCCGGCGTCGACGCTGTCGCTGTACCGGGCGGCCCTGCGGCTGCGGCGGGAGCGGCTGGGGGAGGAGCCGCTGAGCTGGCTGGACCTCGGCGACGACGTCCTGGCCTTCGATAGGGGGTCGGCGCTGCGCTGCGTGGTCAACCTGTCCGCCCGGCCGGTGCCGCTGGCCGGGCTCGGGCAGGTGCTGCTCACCAGCGCGGGGGGCGGCGCGGACCTCCCGCCGGACACCGCCGCCTGGCTGGTGGCCCGCTAGGCGATCCCGGCGGGGCGCTGCTGCCGGGCCGCGGCCAGCTCGGCGGCGGTCGGCGGGTCGGCGCCCACCCGCGTGCAGTTGAGGGCGGCGACCAGCGCGGCGTCGTCGACCAGGGCCAGCAGGTCGTCGTCGGGGAGGGCTTCCAGGGCCGCCCGGCCGGTCACCCCGGCGGCGAGCAGCCCGGAGAACAGGCCGGCGGCGAGCGAGTCGCCGGCACCCACCGTGTCGACCACGGTCACCCGCGGCGGGGCGCGGTGCAGCAGCGGGCGGCCGGGGCGGGCGATCCGCAGCGGCGCGCCGCCGTCGGTGAGCAGCACCAGCGCCGGGCCGCGCGCCGCCCACCGCTGCGCGGCGTCGTCGAGGTCGGTCGCGTCCGGCTCGAGCCACGCGAGGTCCTCGGCGCTGACCTTGACCAGGTCGGCGACGGCGACCAGCCGGTCCAGGCGCGACCGCACCGACTCGGGGTCGTTGCCCAGGGCCGCGCCGACCGGGCCGCCGGCCAGCATCGGCCGCACGTTGGGGTCGACGCTGACCAGCGCGGTGCCGGACAGCCGCTCGGCCAGCCGGGCGATCGCGTCGCCACCCGGCGGCGTCCACGAGGAGATCGAGCCGACGTGCAGCAGCGCCGTCCCCTCCGGCAGCACCGCGGCCAGCTCCTCGTCGGTCCACTGCCAGTCGGCCGCGCCCTGCACGTGGAAGCCGTAGTCGGCGGAGCCGTCGGGGCCCAGGCCGACGACGGCGAGGCTGACCGGCTCGGCCGCCGTCACGAACCCCGAGACGTCGACGCCCGAGAGCTCGGCGTGCCGGCGCAGCGCGGGCGCCATCGGGCCGGTGCCCAGGCGGGCCAGCAGCGCGACCCGGGTGCCCAGCCGGCCCGCCGCGACGGCCACGTTGAGCGCGTTGCCGCCGGGCCGGGCCACGTAGTGCGGTGCGGTGCCCTCGGGGCCGGCATCGGCGTCGGGGACGGGGAGCAGGTCGACGACGAGCTCGCCGAGCACGGTGAGCACGGGGCCGGTGCGGCCGGGGACGTCGCGGTCCATCGCCCGACCATAGGGCCCCCGGACCGCGGGCACCCGGGGATCCCCGGAGGGAGGACGGGGGACGTCCCTGTTGGCTAGGGCACCGGTCCTGCTGGGACGATGAGCGGGAGGACCGCCGCGGACCGCGGCGGTCGGTATGCCAGAGGCGGCGCCGGACCGCGCCGGACCAGGAGGAGCTCGCCATGCCCAACCCGATCGTCAAGCTGTGGCGGTACCTGACGGCGTCGGCCAACGCGCAGATCGACCAGCGCGCCGACCCGAAGATCCAGATCCAGCAGGCGATCGAGGCCGAGCAGCAGCGCCACCAGGCGCTGGCCAACCAGGCCGCCGCCGTGCTGGGCAACCAGCGCCAGCTGGAGATGCGCCTGAACCGCCAGCTCGGCGAGGTCGAGAAGCTGCAGGCCTCGGCTCGCCAGGCGCTGGTCCTCGCCGACCAGTCCCGCGCCAAGGGAGACGCCGCCAAGGGCGCCGAGTACGAGAACGCCGCCCAGGCCTTCGCCACCCAGCTGGTGGCCGCCGAGCAGGCGATGGAGGACCTCAAGCGCAGCCACGACGAGGCGCTGCAGGCCGCCGAGCAGGCGCGCGGCGCGGTGGAGCAGAGCCGGATGCGGCTGCAGACGACGCTGGCCGAGCGCACCAAGCTGATGAGCCAGCTCGAGCAGGCCAAGATGCAGGAGCACGTGGCCGCCTCGATGCGGCAGGTCAACGAGCTCTCGGCGCCGGGCAACACCCCGAGCCTGGCCGAGGTCCGCGACAAGATCGAGGCGCGCTACGCCAACGCCCTCGGCCAGGCCGAGCTGGCGCAGACCTCGGTCGAGGGCCGCATGCTCGAGGTGCAGAAGGCCACGCTCGACGTCGCCGGCGCGTCGCGGCTGGAGCAGATCCGCGCGGCCATGGGCGGGAGCGGCACCGGCCAGCAGGCGGTGGAGGGCGGCACCGGTGCGGCCGGGGCGATCGGCCCCGGGACGGCGTCGCCGTCGTTCGAGAAGACCGAGCAGACCGCCCAGCGCCCCGAGAACGCCTGATCGACGACGCGACGGGGCCCGGTCACCGCCAGGTGACCGGGC
>NZ_JBJGYY010000055.1:0-26362 GCF_054050235.1 Geodermatophilus sp. SYSU D00696
CCCCCCCCCCCCCCCCCCCCCCCCCCCCCCCCCCCCCCCCCCCCCCCCCCCCCCCCCCCCCCCCCCCCCCCCCCCCCCCCCCCCCCCCCCCCCCCCCCGACCCGGGCCCAGGGGTAGCACCCGCGGCATGACCGCCGACCCGGGCAGTGCCGACCGCAGCGCCGGCTCCACCGACGAGAGCACCGCCGACGTCACGCTCACCTTCGGCGGCAACGCGACGACGCTGCTGCGCCTGGGCGGGTTCACCCTGCTCACCGACCCGAACTTCATCGGCCGCGGGCAGCGGGTGTACCTGGGCAAGGGCCTGTGGGCCAAGCGGCTGACCGACCCGGCGATCCTGCCCGAGGACCTGCCCGACCTCGACGCCGTCCTGCTCTCCCACCTGCACGGCGACCACTGGGACCGGATCGCCTACGCCACCATCGACAAGGCCACGCCGGTCGTCACCACGCAGGCCGCGGCACGGACGCTGGCGGCCCGCGGCTTCCACGCCACCGCCGACCTGCGGCCCTGGCAGGTGCACGAGGTCACCCGCGGCGAGGAGACGCTGCGGATCACCGCGGTGCCCGGCGTCCACGGCCCGGGCCCCCTGGCCGCGGTCCTGCCGCCGGTGATGGGCAGCGTGCTGGAGCTGCTGCGCGGCGGCGAGGTGTCCTGGCGCGGCTACGTCACCGGCGACACCCTGTTCCGCCCGTGGCTGGGCGAGGTGCTGCAGCGCTGCGGGCCGCTCGACGTCGTCGTCCCGCACCTGGGCGGGACCAAGGCGCTCGGGGTCACCGTGACCATGGACGGCCGGCAGGGCGCCGACCTGGTGGAACTGCTCAAGCCGCCGGTCACCGTGCCGGTGCACTACGACGACTACGACCGGTTCGCCTCGCCGCTCGGCGACTTCGTGCGGGAGGTCGCCGAGCGGCGGGCGCCAGGGGAGCTGCGGACCGTCCTGCGCGGGGAGACGATCTCGCTGCGCGCCTGAGGATCAGCGCGCGAGCACCTCGTCCAGGCGCTCGTAGCCCTGGACGACGCCGACCTCCATGCCGCTGGCGAGCATCGCGTCGCGGTCGGCGAAGGAGTCGCACAGCGAGGTGGACTCGAGGCGGGTGCGGCCGCCGCCGAGGTCGGTGAGCACGAGTTTCTCCAGCGCGACGCCGTCGGGCTGCCCCTCGAAGGTGAAGGTCTGCACGATCCGCTCGTCGGGGCGGACCTCGTGGAAGGACCCGTGGAAGGCGTACTCCCCGTTGGCGTCGCTGTGCACGTAGCGGTAGGAGCCGCCGGTGCGGCAGTCGAAGTGGTCGATGCGCATCTCCATCCCGCGCGGGCCGAGCCACTGCACGACCAGCTCGGGGTCGGTGTGCGCGCGGAACACCTTGGCCGGCGGGGCGTCGAACTCCCGGGTGATCCGGATGAGCGGGACCTCGGGGTCGGCGACGATCCGGGTCTCACGGGTGGCGGTGCTCATGACGGGTTCCCTTCTCGTGGGTGTCGTCCGGCATCGACCGGAGGACGTCGTCGAGGCGGCGGTAGCGCTCCTCGGCCTGGCGCCGGTAGCGCTCGATCCACCTGGTCATCAGGTCGAACACCTCCGCCTCGAGGTGCACCGGGCGGCGCTGCGCCTCCCGGGTGCGGCTGACCAGGCCGGCGTCCTCGAGCACCCGCAGGTGCTTGGAGACCGCCTGCACGGTCACGTCGTAGGGGGCGGCGAGCTCGCCGACCGTCGCGTCGCCCACCGCGAGCCGGGCGACGATGTCGCGCCGGGTCGGGTCGGCCAGCGCCGCGAACGCCCGGGAGAGCGGGTCTGACGCCACCTGCGACCTCCTTTCTCAACCTCTCGGTTGAGTACGACGGTAGGCGGGCGTGCCGGGGGTTGTCAACCACTTGGTTGTGGACCGTCAGGAGGCCCACGAGCCCGGCGGGTGACCGGGCAGCGCGAGGTCGGCGACGACGCCGGAGTGGTCGCTGGCCCACACCCCGCCGACCGGCTCGTCGAGCACCCGGGCGCAGGCCACCACCTGCAGCGTCGGGCCGTGCACGCCGGCCCGCACGAGGACGTGGTCGATGCGCCGGCTCACCGCGGTGGCCACCTCGCCGGCCCGCACCAGCGGGTTCCGCGCGTCGAAGGTGAACCCCGGGTCGGTGGGGTGGAGGGTCTCCCAGGCGTCCTGGTAGCAGACGCTGGTGCCGTCGAGCGACCGCCGGCCGTGCCAGAACTGCACGCTCGCGGCGTCGGGGGTCGCGTCGAGGTCGCCCAGGACGACGGCGTGGTCCGCGCCGTCGGCCAGGAGCTCGAGCACCCGGGCGGCGGCCAGCGCCTGGCGCTCCCGCTCGTACTCGTACCCGAACTGCCAGCTGGGCTTGTGGTGGGCGACCAGCGTGCGGCCGACCGGGGTGTCCAGCTCGACGACGAGCGTGGCGCACCACGGGAGGTCCTGCGCCCGGGGCGTGCAGCGCTGGTCGACCTCCTCGACGACGCGGTGCGGTGCCCGGGTGGCCAGCGCCCCGCCCACCCCGTCCGCGGCGGCCCGGGAGAACGCGGTGACGGTGTAGCCGGGCCCGAGGAGCTCCTCGACGGTGCCGTCCGCGACGGGCACCTCCTGCAGGGCGACGACGTCGGCGTCGAGCCGGCGCAGGGTCTCCCCGATCAGGGCGCTGCGCCGGGCCCAGTCCGGGTTGGCCGGGCCGAGCACGTTGAGCGTCAGGACCCGCAGGGACGGCGTCATGCGGCGCAGTCAACCGCGGCGCGGCCGGCCCGTCCTCCCGGCCCCGTCGCGCCCGGGGTCCTCCCCCGGTACGACGGACCGGCCCCTGGAGATCACCCCGGGCGCCGACGCCCGCGCACGCCTCCCGGGCCGAGGCTCGTCGGGCCACCGCACGGTGGCCCGACGAGAGGAGTCCGGCGGTGCGCAGCACGGCGGCGAAGGTGGCCCTGGGCACGGTCGCGGCGACGCAGGCCGTCGCGGCGGCGGCCGTCGCAGGTGTCCTCGTGGCGATGCCGGTGGGGGTGGAGGGGGCCGGCGCGGTGCTCGCCGAGCTGCAGGGGCACACGCGGACCACGTCCCGCGCCGAGGCGGCGGAGGCCCCGAGGGGAACGGTGCCCTACTGGACCCGCGCGGTGGGCTCCGCCGTCACCGTCGTCCGCCCCGGCGTGGCCTCCGGTGCCGACGACCGGAGCGTGCGCGTGGACATGGACCTCGCACCCGGCGCCGCTCCGCCCGCGGAGTGCAGGCCCGTGGCGCAACCCGGTCCGCCGTGGGACGGCGGCGGCTCGTGGCCCGACCTGAGCGGCGAGCGGGTGCTCCTGTGCGAGGGCTGGGCGACCGCCGTCGTCGACGGCCGTCTCTACGCCTGGACCGTCGGGCACCCGCAGGGCTGACGCGCCGTCCTCCCCCACCGCAGGGCGTCCTCCCCCACGTCCCACCGCGAGGGAGGACGCCCCACGATCAGGTCACCTGATCGTGGCGCACGCCGCCACCGCCTCAGCCGGCCAGCCGGGCGGCGCGCTCGGCCACCTCGGCCCGCAGCGCCTCGGCGTCCACGCCGGTGACCGTCCCACCGGCGACGACCTGCCGGCCCCCGACCCACACGTCGCGGACCAGCCGGGAGACGCCGGACCAGACCAGGTGGGTCAGCAGGTCCGCGGTATCGCCCACCGGCTCGAAGGCGAGGTCGCGGGTGTCGACGTGCACCAGGTCGGCCCGCCGCCCGGCCTCGACCTGGCCCAGGTCGGGCCGGCCGATCGCGTCCGCGGCCGCGCCGGTGGCCAGCCAGAACGCCTCGGCGGCGGTGAGCGCGGTGGCATCCCGGCCGGCGAGCCGCGCCAGCTGGGCGGCCAGCCGGACGTCGGCGAGCAGGTCCAGCCCGTCGTTGGAGGCCGGCCCGTCGGTGCCCAGGCCGACCCGGATGCCGCGGTCGAGCATGTCCCGCACCCGGGCGACGCCGCTGGCCAGCTTGGCGTTGCTCGCCGGGCAGTGCGCGACGGCGACGTCGTACTCGGCCCACAGCTCCAGGTCGGCGTCGTCCATGTGCACGCAGTGCGCGGCCAGCACCCGACCGCCCAGGACGTCGTGCGCGGCCAGCAGCGCCGGCACCGACGCTCCGTGCGTGGCCAGCAGGTCGGCGCCCTCGGTGGCGGTCTCGGCCACGTGCAGGTGCAGCAGCAGCCCGTGCTCGCGGCACAGCTCGGCGGCCCGCCGCAGCAGCGGCAGGGGCACGGTGTAGGCCGCGTGCGGGCCCAGCCCGTACTCGACGGTGCCGTCGTCGCCGACCCCGGCGGCCAGCTCGACGGCCGCGGCCATCTGCTCCTCCAGGGGCGGCATCCCCGGCAGCGGCACCATGGGCGCCGGGATCACCGCGCGGGCGCCGGTCCTGCCGACCGCCGCGGCGATCCGCTCCGGCGAGAAGTACATCTCCACACTGGTGGTCACCCCGCCGCGCAGCATCTCCGCCGACGCGGCGGTCATGGCCACCTCGACGTCGTCGGGCATCAGCCGGGCCTCCCGCGGCCACATCACCTCGCGCAGCCAGCGGTCCAGCGGCAGCCCCTCGCCCTGGCCGCGGAACAGCACCATCGGCGCGTGCGAGTGGGCGTTGACCAGTCCCGGCACGAGCAGCCCGGGCAGGTCCACGACCTCGGCGTCCCCGGGCGGCGGGGCGTCGGCAGCCGGCCCGGTCCACGCGATCCGGCCGTCCTCGACGTCGACGACGGCGTCCGGGACGACGGTGCCGGACCGGTCCCCCACGACGACGGCCCGGGCGGCGAGTCGCTGGCGCATGGCCGAACGCTAGCCCCAGCGGCCCCGTCGGTCCGGCCGACGTCCGGGCAGGTCGCCGGAGGCGCCCTTACCGTGGGGACATGTCGTTCCTCGCCGCCGCGGCCTCCTCCGACCAGGGCGGGATCACCGGCTGGCTGCTCGAGCTGGTCGAGACCCTCGGACCCGTCGGCGTCGGGTTCTCCATCCTGCTGGAGACGGTGATCCCGCCGATCCCCAGCGAGGCCGTGCTCGGCCTGGCCGGCGTGCTCATCAACGACGGCCAGATGGACATCGTGCCGGTCATCCTGTTCGCCACGCTGGGCTCGGTGCTCGGTGCGGTCTTCTTCTACTACGTCGGCCGCGCGTTGGGTCCGCGCCGCTCGCACGCCTTCCTCGACCGCCTCCCGCTGGTCGAGACCGCCGACGTCGACCGGACCTTCGCCTGGTTCGAGCGGCACGGCCGCTCGGCGGTGTTCTTCGGCCGCATGGTGCCGATCGTGCGCAGCTTCATCTCCGTGCCCGCCGGCGTCGTGAGGATGCCGTTCCTGCAGTTCGTGCTCTACTCGGCCGCGGGCAGCCTCATCTGGAACAGCCTGCTGGTCACCCTCGGCGTGCTCGCGGGCGACTTCATCCAGGACAACCTCAAGTACTTCGACTACCTCGTCGTCGGCGTGTTCGTCGTCGGCATCGGCTACCTGGTGACCAAGCGGCTCAAGGACGTCCGTCAGCGCCGTCAACGCGAGGCCACCGTCGGCCGGCCCGACGGCGGCCGCCCGGCCGCGTGAGCCGGGGCCGTCCGGAGGTCGTCGCGCTCGACGTCAACGAGACCCTGCTCGACCTCTCCCCCGTCGCCGCCGCGCTGGTCGAGACCGGGCACCCGGCGCACCTGCTGCCCACGGTCTTCGGCCGCACGCTGGCGACCGGCTTCGCCGCCACCGTGGCCGGCGCCTGGCTGCCCTTCCGCGCCGCCTTCGAGTCGGCGCTGGCGCAGGTCACCGAGCTGTCCGCGGCCGACGTCACGCGCGTGGCCGACACCTTCCTGGAGCTCGTCCCGCACCCCGACGTCGAGCCCGCGCTGCGCCGGCTGGCGGCGGCCGGCGTGCGGGTGGTGACGCTGTCGCACGGCTCTCCCGGGGTGGCCGAGGCCGGCCTCGAGCGCGGCGGGATCGCGCCCCTGGTCGAGCGGACGCTGACCAGCGAGACCGTCCGCGCGTGGAAGCCCTCGCGGGAGGCCTACCTGTGGGCCGCCGGCGCCTGCGGCGTGCCGCCGGAGCGGATGGCGCTGGTGGCCGCGCACGGCTGGGACGCCCTCGGAGCCGAACGGGCGGGGCTGACCGGGGCCTGGTTCCCGCGCAGCGAGCGCGTGTACCCGCCGGCGTTCCCCGCGCCGACCGTCGTCGCCGCCGACCTGGCCGGCGCGGTCGACGCCCTGCTGGCGCTGTGAGCTCGCCGGCGCTGGTCGACACCCCGCTCGGCCCGGCCGCGGTGCACGCCGACGGCCCGGTCGCGGGGGCCCGCGGCACGCTCGTGCTCGGCCACGGCGCCGGTGGCGGGGTGGCCTCCGCCGACCTGGTCGCCGTCAGCGGCTCCGCGGTCGCGGCCGGTTGGCGGGTGCTGCGGGTGGAGCAGCCGTGGCGGGTGGCCGGGAAGCGGATCGCGCCGGCCCCGCCGAGTCTCGACGTCGCCTGGACCGCCGTGCTCGACGCGCTGCGGGCCGGCGGCGCGCTGACCGGGCCGCTGGTGTTCGGCGGCCGCAGCGCCGGCGCGCGGGTCGCCTGCCGGACCGCGGCGGGCGCCGGCGCCGACGGCGTGCTCTGCCTGGCGTTCCCGCTGCACCCGCCGGGCCGCCCCGAGCGCAGCCGGGCGGGCGAGCTGACCGGCGCCGCGGTGCCCGTGTGCGTCGTGCAGGGCGAGACCGACGCCTTCGGCCGCCCGGAGGAGGTCGCCGCGGTGCTCACCGGTGTGCCGACGGCGTCGGTCTACGCGGTGCCGGGCGACCACTCGCTGGGCCGGGCGCCCGAGGTGGTGGCCGCCGCGGCGACCTCGTGGCTGGAGGACCTGCTCAGCAGTTGATCATCGGCTGCGTGCACGCGACACGCGCGGACACGCCGCGGAACCGTGCACGCAGCCGGTGATCGACACCCAGGGGGTCGTCAGCGGCGGCGGCGCCGGACGGCGAACAGGACCAGCAGCAGCACCGCCAGCACGCCCGCCGCGGGTCCGGCGTAGCGGGCCACCGCGGCGCCGCCCGCCACCTCGAGCAGGTCGATCGGCTCGGGCTCGGCGACCGGCTGGTCGCGCACCGTCGCTGCCGCCGGGGTGCTCCGCGGCGGGGCGCCGGTGGCCGGGCGGCTCGGCGGGGCGGTGTTGCCCGACGGCGGCGTGCTGGGCGCCCGGCCCACCGCGGCCACCGGCGCGGTGTCGGTGGCCGACGGCGTGCTGTCCGCGGCCACGGGAGCGTCGTCGGCGCCGACCGCCGAGATGGAGACGGTGTCCGTCGCGCCCACCGGCGTGATCGGCGCGGTGTCGGTGGGCGGCGGCGGGGCATCGGCGGTCGAGGTGCCCGACGACACCGCGTCGGTGGCCGCGGCCGCCGCCTCGCGGGCCTTCGTGCCGGCCTTGCGCACCGTCGCCGCGGCGGCGTTGTCCCCCGGCACCTGCTCGACGGACTGGGCGACCTCCTCGGCCGCCCCGGTCGCGGTGGCGGCGACCTTCCCCGCCACGGTCGGCTCCTGCTTGCCGGCGGCCGCAGCGGCGTCGACGGTCACGTCGTCGCCGCTGGCGAGCTGGGCGGCGAGCTTGTCGGCGAACTGGCCCAGCAGCTTGTTGCCGACGTCGGTCATGACACCGCGGCCGAACTGCGCCGGCCGGCCGGTGATGTTGAGGTCGGTCAGCACGTCGACCCGGGTGGTGCTGCCCTCCTCCTTGAGCTGGGCGGTGATGAGGGCGGCGGCGGTCCCGTTGCCCCGCTGGTCCTTGCCGCGGCCGTCGATGACCGCGCGGTGCGCGGCCTCGTCCTTCTCGACGAACGACGCCTTGCCCTGGTAGGTCAGGTTGATCGGGCCGAGCTTGACCTTGACCCGGCCGGTGAACGAGTCACCCTCGACCGAGTCCAGGGCCGCCCCGGGCATGCAGGGGGCGATGCGCTCGATGTCGAGCAGCACCCGCCAGGCCTCGTCGACGGGGACGGGGACGGTGAAGGAGTTCTCCAGCTGCACGGTGCGACCTCCGGGGTGGGGAACGGACCTCGGCCGGTCCGCCCGGGCAGGGGCGGGCCGGCCGAGGGCGGGCGGGTGCCGGGTTGTGTCGGAAACTACAACCCGGCGGCGGCGGTCACCGCCCGGCGGGTCAGCACCTGCGCGAGGTGCTGGCGGTAGTCGGCCTGCGCGTTGAGGTCGCTGCTCGGGCTGGTGCCCTCGGCGGCCGAGTGGGCCGCCGCGGCGACCGCGTCCGGTGACGCCGACGCCCCGGCGAGGGCCGCCTCGGTGGCCGCGGCGCGCAGCGGGACCGGGCCCATGTTGGTCAGCCCGATGCGCGCCTCGGCGATGTGCCCGTTCTCCCGCCGCACCGCCGCGGCGACCGCGACGATCGACCAGGCCTGCGCCACGCGGTTGAACTTCTGGTAGCGCACGCCCCAGTCCCCGGCGAGCTTGGGCACCCGGATCTCGACGAGCACCTCCCCCTCGTCGAGGGCGGTGGTGAGGTAGTCGACGAAGAACTCGCTCGCCGGGACGGTGCGCCGCCCCCCGGGCCCGGCGACCACCATCTCGGCGTCCAGGGCCAGCGCCACCGCGGGCAGGTCACCGGCCGGGTCGGCGTGCGCCAGCGCTCCGCCGAAGGTGCCCCGCCGGCGGGTCTGCCGGTCGGCCACCGTCTCGGTCGCCTCAGCGATGAGCCGCGCGTGCCGGGCGATCAGCGGGTCGGCGATGACCTCCGCGTGGGTGGTCATCGCGCCGATCACCAGCACGTCGCCCTCCTCGCGGACGCCGCGCATCTCGGCGACCCGGCCGAGGTCGACGATCGTCTCCGGCGCGGCCAGCCGCAGCCGCATGACCGGGATGAGCGACTGCCCGCCGGCCATGACCTTGACGTCCTCACCGCCCTGGGCGACCGCCTGGACGGCCTCCTCGACGGTGGTCGGCCGGACGTACTCGAACGGTGCGGGGATCACAGGTCACCTCCGGAGGACGACGTGCCGGTGGACGGCGCCTGGGCCGACTCGGCCCCCTGCGCGTTCGTCTTGGCGGTGGCCCGGTCCCCGCCGTCGCCACCCTCGTGGACGGCCCGCCAGACCCGTTCCGGGGTCAGGGGCATGCGGATGTCGCGCACCCCGAGGTGCCGGACGGCGTCGAGGGCGGCGTTGACCACCGCAGGCGTGCTCGCGATGGTGCCCGCCTCGCCGACCCCCTTCGCGCCGATCGGGTTGCCCGGCGCCACGTGCACCGTGTTGTCGGTGTCGAAGTGCGGCAGGTCGGCGGCCGAGGGGACCAGGTAGTCGACGAAGGTGCCGGTGGTGAGGTTGCCGTCGGCGTCGTAGACGGCCTCCTCGTAGAGCGCCTGCGCGATGCCCTGCGCCAGGCCGCCGTGGATCTGCCCCTCGACGATCAGGGGGTTGACGATCGTGCCCACGTCGTCGACGCAGGCGTACTTGCGGATCGTCACCATCCCGGTGTCGGTGTCGACCTCCAGGGCGCAGATGTGCGTGCCGTGGGGGAAGGAGAAGTTCACCGGGTCGAAGGTCGCCTCCGCGTCGATCGACGGCTCGACGTCCTCCGGGTAGTTGTGCGCCGCGAAGACGGCCAGGGCGATCTCCTGGATCGACAGGCCGGTGCCCGGCGTGCCGCGGACGGTGAACTTCCCGCCGGAGAAGTCTAGGTCGTCCTCGTTGGCCTCGAGCAGGTGGGCGGCGACCCTGCGGGCCTTGGCGATCACCTTGTCGGCGGCCTTGACGACGGCGGTGCCGCCGACGACCAGCGAGCGCGAGCCGTAGGTGTCCATGCCCTTGGGCGCGACGGCGGTGTCGCCGTGCAGGACCTCGACGTCCTCGAACGGCACGCCGAGCTGGTCGGCGACCAGCTGGCTCCACGCCGTCTCGTGGCCCTGGCCGTGCGGCGTGGAGCCGGTGACGACCTCGACCTTGCCGGTGGGCAGCATCCGGATCGACGCCGACTCCCAGCCGCCCGCGCCGTAGGACAGCGAGCCGAGCACCCGGGAGGGGGCCAGGCCGCACATCTCGGTGAAGGTGGAGAAGCCGATGCCCAGCTGCACCGGGTCGCCGGACTCGCGGCGGCGGCGCTGCTCCTCGCGGAGCTCGTCGTAGCCGATGAGCTCCAGGGCCCGCTGCGTGGCGCCCTCGTAGTCGCCGCTGTCGTACTCCAGGCCCGCCACGGTGGTGAACGGGAACTCCTCGGCCCGGATCCAGTTCCGGCGGCGCACCTCCAGCGGGTCCATGCCCAGCTCGGTGGCGAGCTCGTCCATGATCCGCTCGACGGCGAACGTGGCCTCGGGCCGGCCGGCGCCGCGGTAGGCGTCGGTGGGCACCTTGTTGGTGAAGATCCCGTCGCACTCGAACCGGTAGGCCGGGAACTTGTAGATGCCCGGGAACATGAACGCGCCCAGCGCCGGGACGCCGGGGGTGATCAGCCGCAGGTAGGAGCCCATGTCGGCGAGGATCCGCACCTTGAGGCCCTTGACGTGGCCCTCGCGGTCGGCGGCGACCTCGACGTACTGGATCTGGTCGCGGCCGTGGTGGGCGGTCATCAGCGACTCGCTGCGGGTCTCGGTCCACTTGACCGGCTTGCCCAGCCGCCGCGCGATCAGGAGCGCGAGGATCTCCTCGGGGTTGACCTGCAGCTTGCCGCCGAAGCCGCCGCCGACGTCGGGGGCGACGACGCGCAGCTTGTGCTCCGGGATGCCGGTGACCATCGCCAGCATCACCCGCAGCACGTGCGGGATCTGGGTGGCCGACCACATCGTGAAGTTGTCGCCCTGCGGCTGGACGACCACCGAGCGCGGCTCCATGAACGCCGGGATCAGCCGCTGGTTGACGAACCGCCGGCTGACGACGACGTCCGCGGAGGCGAAGGCCTCGTCGGTGTCGGTGCCCGTGCCGGCCTCGCCGGCGTCGAAGACGAAGTGGTAGCTGGTGTTGGTGTCGAGGTGGTCGTGGCAGAGCTCGGCCTCCTGCCGGACCGCCTCCTCCATGTCCAGGATCGGCGGCAGCAGGTCGTAGTCGACGTCGACCAGCTCGATGGCGTCGGCGGCCGCGGCCCGCGACCGGGCGACGATGACCGCGACGGCCTCGCCGACGTGGTTGACCTCCTCGACGGCGATCGAGGGGTGGCCGGGGTTGAGCATCTCCGGCGTCACCGGCCAGGCGCAGGGGATCGAGCCCTGCTCCTCGGCGAGGTCGCGGCCGGTGTAGACGGCGACGACGCCCGGCGCCTCGAGCGCGGCGCTGACGTCGACGTTCGTGATCTTCCCGTGGGCCACGGGGCTGCGGACCACGGCCATGTGCAGCATCCCGGGCAGGACCATGTTGTCGGTCCAGGTGGTCCGCCCGGTGATCAGGCGGGCGTCCTCCTTGCGGCGGCGGGCCTTCCCGACCTCCTTCTCCGGGCCGGGGGTCTGGGTGGTGGCCGCGTCCTCGGTGACCGTCACGACTGCGCTCCCAGGGTCTCGGAGGTGCCCGACATCTCGCCGGCGGCCTGCTGCACCGCGCGGACGATGTTCTGGTAGCCGGTACAGCGGCAGAGGTTGCCCTCGATGCCCTCGCGGACCTCGTCCTCGCTGGGGGCCGGGTTCTCCTTCAGCAGGTCGATCGAGGCCATGATCATCCCGGGCGTGCAGAAGCCGCACTGGAGACCGTGCATCTCGTGGAACGCCTTCTGCACCGGGTGCAGGGCGCCGGCGCTGCCGATGCCCTCGATGGTGGTGACCTCGGCGCCGTCGGCCTGCACGGCCAGGACGGTGCACGACTTCACCGCCTGCCCGTCGAGGTGCACGGTGCAGGCGCCGCAGTTGCTGGTGTCGCAGCCGACGACGGTGCCGACCTTGCCGAGCGCCTCGCGCAGGTGGTGGACCAGCAGGGTCCGGGGTTCGACCTCGTCGGTGTAGGTCACGCCGTCGACCCGCATGCTCACCCGTGTCATGGATCCTCCGCTTGGTTGCAGGGGGCGAGTGCACCCGGTGGCCGGGTGCTCCACGGCGGAGTCAACCAACGCGAGAGTGACTTAGGCCACGCTTACCTGCGGTTCGGGGTGGGCCCGTTCCGCGGATGCGGAGCTGTACCACGTCACGACCCGCGCGTGCGGTCGCGCCCGCCCGGGGCGTCGCCGCAGTGGAGAGGTTGCAGGCCCGTTGCAGCGGGGGCTCAGGCCGCCGGGACGGCGCGCAGCTCCCGGCGTCGCAGCAGCGCGCTGGCGGTCAGGGCGACCAGCCCCAGCCCGGCCAGCCCGGCGCCCACCAGGCTCGGCGCGGTGTAGCCGTACCCCGCGGCGATGACCAGGCCGCCGAGCCAGGCCCCGAGCGCGTTCGCGGCGTTCAGCGCCGAGTGGTTGAGCGCGGCGCCGAGCATCTCGGCCTCCCCGGCGACCTCCATGAGCCGCAGCTGCAGGCAGACGACGAGCGTCGAGGCGCTCACGGCGAGCAGGAAGACGACGGCCAGCAGCGTCGGGGCGGTGGTCGTGGCGGGGGCGACGAGCAGGAGCAGCACGGCCAGCGCGACGAAGGTGCCGACCATCGACCGGAACAGCGCCAGGTCGGCCAGCCGCCCGCCCAGCGCGGTGCCGATCACCCCGCCGACACCGAAGGCGAGCAGCACCCACGGGACGGCGCCCCGGGACAGGCCGGTGACCTCGGTGGTCAGCGGCGCGATGTAGCTGTAGAGCGCGAACATGCCGCCGAAGCCGACGGTGGCGACGGTGAGGGTGAGCAGCACCTGCGGCCGGCGCAGCGCGCCGAGCTCGCCCCGCACGGTGGCGTGCGGGTCGCCGGGGGTGGCGGGCACGACGGCCGGCAGCGCGGCCAGGGTGAGCAGGGCGAGGACGACGACGGCCCAGTACGCCGAGCGCCAGCCGAGGGTCTGCCCCAGCCAGGTCGCGGCCGGGACGCCGGCCACGGTGGCCACCGCCAGGCCGAGCATCACCGTGCTGATCGCGCGGCCGCGCAGCGCCGCCGGCACGAGCGAGGCGGCGACCAGCGAGGCGACCCCGAAGTAGGCGCCGTGCGGGAGGCCGCTGACGAAGCGGGCGAGCAGCAGCGTCGTCGACCCGGGCGCCACCGCGCTGAGCACGTTGCCGGCGAGGAAGGCGGCCATCAGCCCGACCAGCAGCCCCCGGCGCGGCAGCCGGGCACCCAGCGCGGCGATGACCGGGGCGCCGACGACCACGCCCAGCGCGTACGCGGAGATGACGTGGCCCGCCGTCGGGATGTCCACACCGACGCCGGCGGCGATGTCGGGCAGCAGGCCCATGGTGACGAACTCGGTGGTGCCGATGGCGAAGCCGCCCAGCGCCAGCGCCCCCAGGGCGACGGCGACCCGCGGGGTGGCGAGCGAGGGCGGGCGGGCGGCGGGCAGGGCGGCGGTGCGGGCACTCACGTAGCCGTGCCAAGAGAACCGGGCGGGGCCGCATTCCCGTCCCGGGCGGGTCGCCTCAGCCGCGGGAGGACCGGCGCAGGGCCAGCAGGTGCGCCGCGACGGCGGCCCGGCGCGGGGAGCCGGTGGGCAGCGCCTCGAGGCAGGCCTGCCAGGCGGCGGCGTCGTCGCGCGCCTCCGGCAGGGCGGTCCAGCGCAGCAGCAGCTCCGGCCGGCGGCTGCGCAGCACCGCCGCGCGCAGGGCCGCGGAGGTGCGGCGGCGGGCGGCGACGACGCCCGGCGCGGCCGAGCGGGGCAGCACCGGCCCGGGATAGCCGTCCAGCGCCGCGCCGGGGGCGCCGCGGTCGAGGGCGGCCCGCACCCGGTCGAGGTCGCTGTCCAGCCGGCCGAGCAGCCGGTAGGGGCGCGAGCCGACGAGGTCGGCGCCCACCAGCCGGCGCAGCCGGGACAGCTCGGCCCGGACGGTGACCGTGGCGGTGGCCCCGGCGTGGCACTCGGCGGCCAGCCGCTCGGCGCTGCGGCCCTCACCGGTGACGGCGGCCTCGGCGAGCAGCAGGAGCAGCTCGGAGTGGCGCAGCGAGAGCTCGACCGGCCCGGCGGGCAGGGTCAGCCGGGCGCGCTCGCGACCGAGCACCTCCAGCAGCGGAGCGGACACCCGGGCCGGCGCGGGGCGCAGCGGCCCGCGGGACTGCTCCTCGCGGTGCAGCCAGCGCAGCTCGGACTCCACGGCCGCCACGGTGGCGCGGACGAGGGTGAGCACGTGCGGGCTGGCCACGTGATCGCCGCCGGTGACGTCGATGGCGCCGAGCAGGACGCCGGTCACCGGGTGGTGGACCGGTGCGGCCGAGCAGCTCCACGGCTGCACCGGGCGGCGGTAGTGCTCGCTGCCGTAGATCTGCACCGGGTGGTCGAGGGCCAGCGCCGTCCCCGGGGCGTTGGTGCCGGCGACCTCCTCGGCCCAGCGGGAGCCCGGGACGAAGTTCATGCCCTCGGCGAGGCTGCGCAGCCGCCGGTCGCCCTCCACCCACAGCATCCGGCCGTCGGCGTCGGTGACGGCCACGATCATCCGGTCGGCCTCGGCGTCCTCGACCAGCAGCCGGCGGATGACCGGCAGCACGGCCGCGAGCGGGTGGGCGGCGCGGTGGGCGTCGAGGTCGTCGTCGAGGAGGTCGACCGGCGGTCCCTGGCCGTCGGGGTCGACGCCGCTGCCGAGGCTGCGCCGCCAGGAGTCCCAGACGACCGACCGCACGGCGGGACGGGGCGGGGGCGCGCCGCGGGTCACCAGCGTCTCGTGCGCGGCCCGCAGCTGCCGGGTCAGCCCGGGGGTGGGCCGGCCGCCGGGCAGGGCGAGCCACGGGCTGACGCCGGTCACGGCGCGCTCCCCGACGTGTGGCTCATGGTCCGCCCATGGTGACCCCTGTCACGGGGTCCGCGCCAGGCACCCCCGCCGCAGGTCAGCCGCCCGGTGGGCGGGCGGGCAGGAGCGCCCGCGCGGACCCGGCCCGCAGCGCGCCCGCCCACAGCCCGGCACCGTAGGCGAGGTCCTCCAGCCGCCGGGCCACGGCGAAGCGCGGCAGGTCCACCTCGGCCCGGTGCGGCCACCACCCGAGCACCGCGTCGGCCACGGCGACGGCGGCCGCCGCGCGCCGGGCCCGGGGGTACGCCGCGGCGGCCACGGCGGTCAGCGGCCAGTGGTGGCGGGTGGCCGCGCGGGCCAGCGTGCGCACGCCCGCGGCGGTGCCGCGCAGCACCAGCCCGGCGGCCAGGCCGTACGGGGGCCGCCCGCCGGCGGGCGCCAGCCGCCGGGCCAGGGCGGCCGCGGCGACGGCGAGGACCCCGGCCGCGGCCGCCCGGCCGGGCCACCCGCCGGCGAGGGCCAGCCCCACGGCCGCCGCCGACCAGGGGCTGACGACCACGGGGGCGACCAGCGCCCCGTGCCGTGCGGCCAGTGGTGCGGCGCCGGTGCCGTAGACGCCGCGGCGGCGCAGCCACGCCGCGGTCGAGGACGGGTGCTCGTGCGCGACCCGCGCGGCCGGGTCGTAGCGGACCCGCCAGCCGGCCGCGGTCAGCCGCCAGACCAGGTCGACGTCCTCGGCCACCGGCATCGCGGCGTCGAAGCCCGCGCCGAGGGCCGCCCGCCGGGCCAGCAGGGCGGCGCTCGGCACGTACGAGAGCGCGGTCAGGGGCGCGACGCGCGCCGGGTCCGGCCCCATGTCCAGCGCGCTGACCGCCGTCTCGTAGGCGGTGGTCCAGCCCGGCCGCGCCGGCGGCAGCGCGACGACCCGCGGCGCCACCACGGCCAGCCGCGGGTCGGCCAGGTGCGGCAGCAGCACGTCCAGCCAGCCGGGCAGCGGCACGCAGTCGGAGTCGAGGAAGGCCACGACGCCGGTGGTCGCCGCGCGCAGCCCGGTGTCGCGCGCCGCGGCCGGGCCGAGGGACCGTCCGTGCCGGAGCACCTCGGCGCCGCCCGGGGCGGTGACCGCGGCGAGGGCGCCGGGGTCGGCCGAGCCGTCGTCGACGACGAGCACCCGCACGCCCGCGGTGGCCGGGTCGGCGCGCAGCGCGGCCAGCAGCCGCGCGACGCCGCCCGCACGGTCCCGGACCGGGACGACGACGGTGACCTCGCCGGGACCGGGCGCGGGACCGGCGGGCTCGGGGACGGCGACGCCGGCGTCGAGCAGCCGGGCCGCCAGCGCGGCCGTCGCCGCCGATGAGACCACGAGCCGGTCGCCGTCGAGCAGGCCGCGGGCGGCCGGGGCGAGCCGGAGCAGCCGCAGCGGTGAGCCGCCGAGCAGCGCCGCGCCGTCCTCCAGCCACCGGGTGCCCGCGGCGAGCCGGACCGCGTAGCCGTCGGGCAGCCGGGCGTCCGGTGGCGGCGGGACGGTCACCCGGCCAGGACGTCGTCGGCGGTGGTGATCTCGACCAGCGGGGCGTAGAGGCCCATCAGGCCCAGCGCCTTGCGGTGGTCGTCGTCGCTGCTGCCCGCGCAGGCGTCGGCGGCCACGCGCACCGGCACGCCGGCGTCGGCGGCGGGCAGCACGGTGGAGACGACGCAGCAGTCGGTGGCCACGCCGGCCACGGTCAGCGGGCCGGCGCCCACCAGCCCGGCCAGCTCCGGACCCCACTTGCCGAAGGTGGTGGCGGTGACCACGTGGGCCGGGCCGGGGTCCTCGACCAGGTCCCACAGCGGCGCGTCGGGCGGCTGCAGCGCGAAGGGCCACTGCTCGTAGTAGGCCACCCAGGCCCCGGTGGGCTGCCGCGGCGCCACGAACCGGGTGAGGACGACCCGCTGGCCGAAGGCGGCCACCAGGTGCTGGATGCGCGGGTGCGCCTCGGCGAAGCGGGGCGCCGCCCACGGGGAGTCCGGGTCGGCGAACACCCGCTGCGCGTCGACCACGACCAGCCAGCCGGGGATCTCTGCCACGGCCGGACCCTAGCCGCGCCGCGGAGCGCCCACCCGACTGAGGTTAGGCTCACCTGAGTAGTCCCACCCGGAGGAGCCCCCGATGTCCCACGCCCTGTCCCGGCGCGCCGCCCTGCTCGCGGCCGCCCTGACCACCGCCGCGTCCCTCGCGGCGTGCGGATCCGACGACGCCGGCGAGGGGGCGGGGTCGGCGGCGTCGGCCGGTGGCGGCAGCGGGGAGTTCCCCGTCACCGTGAGCACCGCGTTCGGCGACGTCGAGGTCGAGGAGGAGCCGCAGCGGGTGGTGGCACTGGGCTGGTCGGACGCCGAGACCGCGCTGGCGCTGGGCGTGCAGCCGGTCGGCGCCAGCGACTGGCTGGCCTTCGGCGGCGAGGGCGTGGGCCCGTGGGCCGAGGGGCGGTACGACGAGGCGCCGGAGATCATCGACACGCTCGAGCCCAGCCTGGAGGCGATCGCCGCGCTGGAGCCCGACCTCATCCTCGACACCCGCTCCGACGGCACCCAGGAGCGCTACGACTCCCTCAGCGCGATCGCGCCGACCGTCGGCGCCCCCGAGGGCGTGGGCGCCTACCAGACCACGTGGCAGCAGCAGCTCGACCTGGTCGGCCGGGCGCTGGGCCGCGCCGACGAGGCCGCGCAGCTGCAGGCCGACGTCGAGCAGGCCTTCGCCGACGCCGCGGCCGCGCACCCGGAGTTCGACGGCACCGAGGTCGCCGTCGGCGCGTACACCTCCGAGGGCTTCGGCGCCTACGTCCGCGGCGACACCCGGGTCGACTTCATGGAGGCGCTCGGCTTCACCAACAAGCCGGCCGTCCAGGACCTCGCCACGGAGAACTTCTACGTGCCGGTCTCCGAGGAGCAGGTCTCGCTGCTCGACGCGCCGCTGACCGTCGTCTTCCCGATCTTCGTCGACCCGGCGCAGATCACCGCGAGCCCGCTGTGGCAGACGCTGGGCTCGGTGCAGCAGGGCAACGCCGTCGTCCTGGAGGACCCGACGCTGGTCAACGCCTTCTCCAGCGGCTCGGCCCTGGGCCAGCAGTACGCGCTCGAGCAGGCCGTCCCGCTGTTCGCGCAGGCCCTGCAGCCCTGACCCCGGTCAGACCACAGGAGGCCGTCCCGGCACCGCCGGGGCGGCCTCCTGCGTCCGCACCGCCCCCCGGCGCAGCGCCAGGGTGCCCAGCAGCCCGACGAGGAAGGCGGCCAGCACGCCGAGGTTGGCGAAGGCCCAGTCGCCCTCCCGGCCGCCCAGCCCCAGCGGACCGAGCAGGTAGCCCTGCCAGTCCAGCCAGCCGGCCAGCGAGTTGGTGACCAGCCCCCAGCCGAGCACGGTCCCGGCCGCCAGGAGGACCAGCGGCACCGCCGGGGCGGCGCCGTAGCGGCCGCGGGGGTCGTAGAGGTCGGCCTCGGCGTAGGCCCGGCGGCGCAGCGCGAGGTCGCCCAGGAACACGCCGCACCAGGCGGCGATCGGCACGCCCAGGGTGATGAGGAACCCCTGGAACTGCACGAAGAACCCGCCGGTCGCGACGAAGACGACCCAGATCGCGCCGAGCACCATGAGGGCGCCGTCGATGCCCGCCGCGACCGGGCGGGGCACCCGGATGCCGGCGGCGAGCAGCGAGAGGCCGGACGAGTAGATGTCCAGCAGCGCGCCGCCGACCAGGCCGAGCACCGCCACCACGACGAACGGCACGAGGAACCACGTCGGCAGCAGGCCGGCCAGCGCGCCGATCGGGTCCGCGCCGATCGCCCCCGACAGCTCCGGGTCCGACGCCGCCAGCAGCAGCCCGGTGCCCAGCAGCACGACCGGGGCCAGCGCGCCGCCGAACGTCGTCCAGCCGACGACGCCGCGGGTGGACGCCGCGCGCGGCAGGTAGCGGGAGTAGTCGGCGGCCGCGTTGACCCAGCCGAAGCCGTACCCGGTCATGGCCAGCACCAGGGCGCCGACGACGGCCGCCGCCGAGCCGGCCGGGACGGCCGTGACCGCCGACCACTCCACCGAGTCGGCCACCAGGACCACGTAGACGACGGTCAGCACGCCGCCGACCACGGTGATGACCGTCTGCATGCGGATGATCGCGTCGAAGCCGAGGACGCCGCCGGCCACCACCAGGGCGGCGACGACGAGCAGCGCGACCACCTGGGTCGCCGTCCCCCCGCTCCAGCCGAGCTGGCCGAAGACCGTGGCGGTGGCGAGGGTGGCCAGGCTGACCAGCACCGTCTCCCAGCCGACGGTGAGCACCCAGGACAGCACCGCGGGGACCCGGTTGCCGTGCACGCCGAAGGCGGCGCGGCTGAGCACCAGGGTGGGCGCCGAGCCACGCTTGCCGGCGATCGCGACCAGGCCGCAGAGCAGGAAGGACACCACGATCCCGACGACACCGGCGACGAGCGCCTGCGCGGCGGAGATGCCGAAGCCGAGCAGGAACGAGCCGTAGGCCAGGCCGAGCACGCTGACGTTGGCGCCGAACCACGGCCAGAACAGCGAGCGCGGGGCGCCGTGGCGCTCCTCCTCGGCGATGACGTTGATGCCGTTGGTCTCGACGGCTCCCCGCCCGGGGGACGCGCCGGTCCCCTCGTCCACGGCCTGCCGCTGCGCCATCGGGACCTCCTCGCTCGGCGGGACCGCGGGGGGCGGGCCCGTCCCCGGCCATCCTCCTGCCCCGGGCGGGCGGCGGCCCGCGCAGCCGCGTCCGGCGGTCAGCCGCGCAGCCGCCCGTCCTCCCCGACGTCCCACCGGTGGACGGCGGCCGTGAGGCGCCCGGCCAGGTCGGCCAGCAGTCGCGCGCCCTCCTCCGCCGTGGCGCCGGTGGGGTCGCCGAGCACGCCGATGGGGCTGACCGCACGCACGCCCTCGTCCCGCAGCCGGGGCAGCAGGTCCCCGATCGGCGTCGTCACACCCGGGACCGCACGGCCGGGCCGCACGGCGCCGGGTTCCACGTGCAACAGCAGCGCGGTCTCGGTGCGGCCGGCGTGCGCGTCCCCGCCCGGGACGCCGCAGGGGAACCAGGCGGCGTCGCGGCCCTCGCCGCGCAGCAGCGGGACGGCGCGGCGCAGCGCGTCGAGGTTGCCGCCGTGGCCGTTGACCAGCAGCAGCCGCCCGGCCCAGCGGCCGGCCGACCGGCCGTACTCGACGAGCAGCGTCGTCAGCGCCTCGGTGCCGATCGAGACGGTGCCGGGGAAGCCCTCGTGCTCGCCGCTGGCGCCGTACGGGACGGCGGGCGCGACCAGCGCCGGGCCGAGGTCGACCGCGGCGACGACCGCCGTGGCGACCGTGGTGTCGGTGGCCAGCGGCAGGTGGGGCCCGTGCTGCTCGACCGAGCCCAGCGGCACCACGAGCAGCGGACGCTCGGGCAGCTCCGGCCAGACGGCGCCGGCCAGGTCGGGCACGCGGTCAGCCTAGGCAGGTCACGGTGTCACGAGGCGGATACGGGGAAGGGCAGGGACATGACCACCGACTCCCCAGACGCCACCGCCAAGGTCGCCGGGCTCATCAAGGGGCAGAAGTTCGGCTTCCTCACCACGACCATGCCCGACGGCCGGCTGACCAGCCGGCCCATGTCGCTGCAGGAGGTCGAGTTCGACGGCGACCTCTGGTTCTTCGCCGAGCACGACGCCCCGTGGCTGGCCCACATCGCCGCCTCGCCGCAGGTCAACGTCGGCATCGGCTCGGGCGGCACCTGGGTCTCCCTGACCGGCACCGCGCGCGTCGTCGACGACGTCGCGAAGAAGAAGGAGCTGTGGAACGCCGGCGTCGAGGCGTGGCTGCCGCGAGGGCCCGAGGACCCCTCGGTGGTGCTGGTGAAGGTCGACGGCGACACCGCGGAGTACTGGGACAGCCCCGGCAACCGGCTGGCCACGGCGCTGAGCTTCGTCAAGGCCAAGGCCACCGGCTCCCAGCCCGACACCGGCGAGAAGGACGTCGTCGACCTCCCCTAGGGCCAGGGCACGGGCTGGGCACGGGGCGTCCAGCGGACTCCCAGGCAGGTCACCGGGCCCGGTCAGGGACGGCGGCCAGCCTGGGGGCACGTCCACCGGAGGTGCCCCGTGCTCACCCTCGCCCTGCTCGTCGCGCTGCTCCTGACCATGACCCTGGCCGACCTGGCCCCGGGTCTGCTGCCCGACGGGTCGGGGCCCACCGTGGTGGCCCCGACCCGCTGAGGGGTCATCCGAGCGGCAGGCCCGCCAGCGGCGACTCGTCGCAGGCCTTGGCGGGGATCGCGGGCATGCCGAGCAGCGTCGGCTGGCCGCGGACCGGGCCGGTGTGCGAGTGGTCGAGATGGCTCCTCGGCGTGACCAGGTCGGCGTCGCGGGCGGCCAGCGCCGTCTCGCCGTACCCCTGCACGCACTCGGGGTCGGGGCCGTCCAGCGGCAGGCCGGTGAAGAACTTGGCCGCCATGCAGCCGCCGCGGCAGGCGTCGAAGTGCGCGCACTTCGTGCAGGCGCCGCCGGTCTGCGGGCTGCGCAGCTCGCGGAACAGCTCCGAGGACTGCCAGACGCGCTGGAAGCCGCCCTCGTCCCGCACGTTGCCGGCGAGGAACTGCTCGTGGATGGCGAACGGGCAGGCGTAGACGTCGCCGACCGGGTCGATGAGGCAGACCACCCGGCCGGCGCCGCACAGGTTCAGGCCGGGCAGCGCCTCGCCGTAGGCCGACAGGTGGAAGAACGAGTCGCCGGTGAGCACCCGGTCGCCGTGGGCCAGCAGCCAGGCGTAGAGCTCGCGCTGCTGGGCCTGGGTGGGGTGCAGCTCGTCCCAGACGTCGGCGCCGCGGCCCGAGGGGCGCAGCCGGGTGATCCGCAGCTGGGCGCCGTAGCGGTCGGTCAGCGCCCTGAACTCGTCGAGCTGGGAGACGTTCTCCCGGGTGACGACGACGGAGACCTTGAAGTCCCTCATCCCGGCCTCGGCCAGGTTCTCCAGCGCGCGGGTCGCGGTGGCGAACGACCCGGTGCCGCGGACGCGGTCGTTGACCTCGGCGGTCGCGCCGTCGAGGGAGATCTGCACGTCGACGTAGTCGGTGGCCGCCAGCTGCCGCGCCCGGGCCCGGTCGAGCTTGACGCCGTTGGTGGAGAACTTGACCCCGACCTGGTGGCCGACGGCGTAGTCGAGCAGGTGCCAGAAGTCCGGCCGCACGGTGGGCTCGCCGCCGCCGACGTTGACGTAGAAGACCTGCATCCGCTGCAGCTCGTCGATGACCGCCTCGGCCTCCGCGGTGGACAGCTCGCGGGGGTCGCGCCGGCCCGAGGAGGACAGGCAGTGCACGCACGCCAGGTTGCAGGCGTAGGTGAGCTCCCAGGTCAGGCAGATGGGAGCGTCGAGGCCGTACTCGAACTGGTCGACCAGGCGCCCGCCGGTGGGGCGCTGGGGGACGACGGCGGTCACAGAGGCTCCTCGCTCGTCTCGGCCTCGCTGCAGGGGCCCGCCGCGAGGGTTGACCGGCCCTCCTGCAGGGCCCCACCGCGAGCGCGCGAGCGGTGGGGGGCAGGAGGGTCCTTCTCGGGGGGCAGCGAGGTCCTTCGTTCGATCATCTGGGAGCGGGCGAGGTCGGCCAGTGCCGTCACGTAGGCACGCCGCTGCGCCTGGGGGACGCCGCACGCGACCAGGGCGGCGTCGGCGCTGGGGTGGTCGGCCAGCGTCTCGACGACGGTGACCAGCGTCCTCGACTTCAGGAACGACAGCTTCCGGTTGCCGAAGTGGTAGGCCAGCGCCCCGAACGGCTCCGGCCGCAGCGCCACCGACCGGGCACGCCGCCAGGGCAGGGCGGGGTCGAAGACGTCCGCGGCCGGAGCGGGGGAGCTCATGGCCGTCGGCTCAGTAGACGCCGCACATGCCGTCGATGGAGACCTCCTCGACGAGGGACTCCTCGACCAGCGCGTCCTCGGCCACGGCGTCCTGGATCTCGGCGGCGTCCTGGGTCTCGGTCTGGGCGGGCGTCTCGGGCATGCCGACCTCCGGGAGAGGGGAGCGGGGATGCCGAGGACCGTAGGGGCACCGGGTGCCACCGGCAAGCGAGGGGCTGAGCGCGGACACACCGGGAGTGGCCTCCCCGTCGCCGGGCGCGAAGATGTGCCGGTGAGCGTGCTCCGCGAGTCCGTCCGGACCGTCCCCCGGGACGACCCCCGTGGGGACACGCGCGCCCGGATCGAACGGGCGGCGCTGGAGCTGTTCACCGCCGCGGGCTTCGAGCAGGTGACGATCGAGGACATCGCCACCGCCGCGGGCACGAGCCGGCGCACCTTCTTCCGGACCGTGGGCAGCAAGGCCGACGCCGTGTGGGGCGACTTCGACGGGCACGTCGCCCGGCTGGCCGCGCTGCTCGAGCGGTCCGGCGACGACGTCCCCGTGCTGACCGCCGTCCTCACCGCCTACGTCCAGGCCAACGACTACGCGGCCGGCGACCTGCCCGTGCTGCGCCAGCGGATGCGGCTGATCCTCACCGAGCCGGCGCTGCAGGCCCACTCGCAGCTGCGCTACGCCGACGTCGACCGGGTGGTCGCCGGCTACGTGGCACGCCGCTGTGGGCAGCGGCCCACGGCGCTGGTGCCCCGGCTGGTCGCCACGGCCACCCGGGCAGCGGCGACGACCGCGTTCGAGGTGTGGCTGTCCGGCGACGTCGCGTCGCTGGCCGAGGCGTTGCGGACGGCGTTCGGCCAGCTCGCGGAGGGCTTCCCGGGCCTGCGCTGACGGCGGCCCGCCCGGCATGGGAAGCCATCCGCACGTCCGGGGGCGCCGGACGTGCGGATGGCTTCCCATGCCTCAGGCCAGCACCGCGCGCAGCCCGGCAAGCAGCCGGTCGACGTCGTCGTCGTCGGTGTAGGGCGCCATGCCGATCCGCAGCCCGCCGGCGTCGCCCAGCCCCAGCCGGCGGGACGGCTCGATGGCGTAGAAGCTCCCAGCGGGCGCGTTGACGCCCCGCTCGGCGAGCGCCCGGGAGACCTCCGCGGCGGGTCGGGCGGCGAACGTGTAGAGCAGCGTGGGCGTCCGGTGCCGGGCGCGCGACCACAACGTGACGCCGGGCAGCTCCGCGACGCCCTCCTCGACCCGCTCGCGCAGCCGGTCCTCGTGCGCCTCGACGGCGGTCATCCCGGCGACCAGCCGCGCCCGGCGGTCGCCCTCGGCACTCCCCAGCCCGGCCAGGTGGTCGATCGCCGCGGTGGTGCCGGCCAGCAGCTCGTAGGGCAGCGTGCCGAGCTCGAACCGCTCGGGGACGGCGTCGGTGGAGGGCAGCAGCTTGTCCGGGTGCAGGGTCTCCAGCAGCGCCGGCGCGGCCACGACACAGCCCAGGTGCGGGCCGAGGAACTTGTACGGCGAGCAGGCGAACAGATCCGCCCCCAGTGCGGCGACGTCGACCGGCGCGTGCGCGGTCAGGTGCACGCCGTCGACGTAGGTGAGCGCGCCGGCCCGGTGCGCCAGTGCGGTGAGCGCGGCGACGTCGGGCCGGGTGCCGATGAGGTTCGAGGCGCCGGTCAGCGCGACCAGCCGGGTGCGGTCGGAGAGGACCGCGGCCAGCGCCTCGGCGGTGAGCTCGCCGGTGTCCGGGTCGAGGTCGGCCCAGCGGACGGTGGCGCCGCGCGCCGCGGCGGCCTGCACCCACGGCCGCACGTTGGCGTCGTGGTCGAGCCGGGTGACCACCACCTCGTCCCCCGGGCCCCAGCCGGCGGTCAGCGCACGCGACAGGTCGTAGGTCAGCTGGGTCATCGACCGGCCGAAGACGACACCGCCGGCGTCCCCCGCGACCAGGTCGGCCACCGCCGCCCGGGCGGCGAGCACGACCGCGTCGGCGTGGCGCTCGGCCGCGGTGACCTGCCCGCGGTTGGCGATCGGCGCGGTGAGCGTGGCGGCCACCGCCTCGGCCACCTGGCGCGGCACCTGGGAGCCGCCGGGGCCGTCGAAGTGGGCCGCGCCGGCGCGCAGGGCGGGGAAGTCGGCACGGACGGCGGCGACGTCGTAGGCGGTGCTCGCGGGTGAGGTCACCTCCGCAGCATGCCCGCCGGCGCCGCCGTCCCCGCGGACGGGACCGGTCCTCCTCCCCTGGCCGGTCGGGCAGGTGCACCTGACCGGGTGGCCGGATGTGCTCCTCCGGTCGGCCGGTTCTCCCCCGCGGGTCCTGCCGCCGGTGGGACGCCGCTCGTAGCGTGCGCCGACGGCTCCCCGCTGGCAGACGGAAGGACCCCTCTCATGCAGGTCGAAGAACTCCTCAAGCCCTTCCCGATCAAGGAGTTCCACCCGTTCCCGCGGGCGCTGATGGGCCCCGGAGCGCACGAGATCATCGGCCCCGAGGCGCTGAAGCTGGGGTTCCGGAAGACGCTGGTCATGACGTCGGGCCTGCGCGGCTCGGACATCGTCGAGAAGATCGCCGGGTCGATGCGCTACCACGGTCTGGAGGTCGTGGTCTACGACAAGGTGGAGTCCAACCCCAAGGACTACAACGTCATGGACGCGGTCGCCCTGTACCAGGAGAACGAGTGCGACAGCTTCGTCTCCATCGGCGGCGGCTCCAGCCACGACGCCTGCAAGGGCGCGCGGATCTCGGTGGCCCACGACGGCCGCAGCGTCAACGAGTTCGAGGGCTTCAACCAGTCGGAGAACCCGAAGAACCCGCCGCACATCGCCGTCTCGACGACGGCCGGCACCGGCTCGGAGACCTCCTGGGCCTACGTCATCACCGACACCACGACCGACCCGGAGAACCCGCACAAGTACGTGGCCTTCGACGACCACTGCCTGGCGACGCTGGCGATCGACGACCCGGTCCTCTACTACGACTGCCCGATCGACTACACCGCCCAGTGCGGCTTCGACGTCCTCGCCCACGCCAGCGAGCCCTACGTCTCCCGGCTGGACTTCCCGCCGTCGCTGGGCAACGCCCTCTACGCCATCAAGCTGACCAACCAGCACCTGCGCCAGGCGGTCTGGAACGGCCAGGACCTCGGTGGCCGGCAGGGGATGATGTACGCCCAGTACATCGCCGCGCAGGCGTTCAACTCCGGCGGCCTGGGGATCATCCACTCGATCAGCCACGCGGTGAGCGCCTTCTACGACACCCACCACGGGCTCAACAACGCCATCGCGCTGCCCCGGGTGTGGGCGTTCAACATGCCCACGCAGTACCAGCGCTTCGCCGACATCGCCGAGGCCATGGGCGTGGACACCCACGGCATGACCGCGCCGCAGGCCGCCGACGCCGCCCTGGCCGCGGCCATCCGGCTGCTGCGCGACGTCGGCATCCCGGAGAAGTTCACCGACGTCACCCAGGACAGCTACTCCAAGAACCGGCTGGGCGTCGGCCCGACGACGTTCTACGAGAACGCCGCCGTCATCACCGGGGACGACAAGGACGTCGACCGGATCACCCACCACGTCCTCGGCGACGCCTGCACCCCCGGCAACGCCAAGGAGTGCACGTTCGAGACGGTGCGGCCGGTGGTGGAGCACTGCATGCACGGCGACCTCGACGACCTGCTGTCCTGACCGACTCCGGGGGGGGGGGGGGGGGGGGGGGGGGGGGGGGGGGGGGGGGGGGGGGGGGGGGGGGGGGGGGGGGGGGGGGGGGGGCGCCGCCGCCCGCCCCCCCCCCCCGACTCCCGGCCGCCCCGCCGCCC